>JBJONV010000111.1:0-42616 GCA_046051665.1 Chloroflexota bacterium | reverse complement strand
GGACGAGTTCTTGTAGGTCTGTACTGCCTGGGTTGGAGGTACGGCACAGCAGGAAGGAACCGCGCTCGGGTTTTTGGAGGAATGGTTCGAGGCTATCGCCGCCGAGGTATGGATTGAGCGTAATGGCGTCAGCCTTGAGGTAATCGAATGCAGCGCTCGCGTAGGCGGCGGCGGTGTTGCCGATGTCTCCACGTTTTGCGTCCAAAATCCAGAGTGTGCTCGGGGAAAGTGCCATAACGCGGGCCAAGACTTCGACGCCACCAGCACCGAGGGCTTCAAAGAACGCGATATTTGGTTTGAACGCTGCTGCGACGTCGTGTGTGGCTGCAATGATATCGTGGCAGAACCGATATACCATATCAGGATGCTCCCGCAGATGTGCGGGTATGCGTTGCAGGTCGGGGTCGAGACCCACGCAGAGGAGGCTGTTTTTGGTGTCGATTGCTTCGGCGAGGCGGGTTCCGAATGAGGCCATGGTGCCTAGTCCTCTCATGGTGCATATTGACGTTGTGCTATCGCTGATGCTATAGTACCAGAGGTAATGCATGGTCTTCGCAGATATTTTGTGTAGACATGTGCCTTGTAGTAATCACTCTGTACCATCACGCTTGGGTGCGCTGACAGCGGGGCTGTGTAGCAGCGGGACGCAGGATGGCACCTCACGCTCGGTCGTTTTGGCCGAGGCATCGTACCTCCATTGTCGTTGTGTAGCGGGTAGAAGTACCAAGGATGACCACCATGCAAGGTGCTGACTATGTCGGTGACACCGGCGAATTGCGAACCGCCAGTGCACATATCTCTGATGTGTACCCCCTCGAATTCGATGCATCCATTGTCGCGCCCGAAGGCGAAGACAGCATCGAAGATGAAGAAATCGTCGTAACACAGCTCGCTGATATATCGCTCGATGACCCCGTCCGCATGTACCTGCAAGAAATAGGCAAGGTACGGTTGTTGCGCGCTGCCGACGAAGTCATGCTCGCACATCGTATCGAGATGGGGGCGAAAGCCGTACGCGTGCGTTCGCAACGATTGGTATTGCCCGTGAGTTTTGGGCGTGCACGCCACGTGGTGCGCTTAGCGGTCGCGCTACACGGCTGGTTGTATGCACTGTGTGAGTCACCGAGTGATCATGAATTGCCCTATGACCACATGATGGATGCCACGGTGCGCGATGCATGGGATGCGTCGGGTAGTGTCGCTTTTCTGCGTGCGTTGCTCCACGAGGAGGGGCGCCGTGAGAGTGATCCAACCGGTGAGCTGAGTGCACGGCGGCGGAGCGCCGAGCCACTCGTACTCGAGTGGCTCCAGGGAGAACACCCGCTGATTGCCCGTGCGTATGACACCGTGAAAAACCAACGTGTGTTGCGTTCCTACAAAAGCAACGAGCGTGAAACGTGGCGGTTGCTGTCTGGCCTGGTCGGCGCAGAATTGCGCCACCTCATCGAAGAAGATCTCGACCGGTGTGTGGCCGAGATTGCCTGCTTCTACATCGGGACGCATCCTGCGCCAGCAGATTTGTTGCGCCACGACCGCCTCTGGGACGATGTGGTCGAACGCGTGGTGACGCTCTATATCGAACGGATTGAGGGGAGCGACGATGGGTTGGTACGCCGCACCCCGCTCGATCGGGTCGTTGCCGATTCGGAAGGTGCACGACAAGATTTAATCCAAGCGAATTTACGTTTGGTGGTATCGATTGCAAAAAAGTACACATCGTACGGTTTGACGATGATGGATTTGGTCCAAGAAGGTAATATTGGGCTGATGAAAGCGGTCGAGAAATTCGATTACACCAAAGGGAACAAGTTTTCGACGTATGCAACCTGGTGGATACGCCAGGCGATTACACGTTCGATTGCTGATCAGAGTCGCACCATTCGCCTGCCGGTGCATATGGGTGAGGCGATTAGTCAAGTAAAACGCACCGCGCATAAATTGCAGCAGACCCTGCAGCGTGAACCTACCCCCGAAGAAATCGCCGAGGTCATGGAACTCACTCCAGCCAAAGTGCGCCGCACGCTCGAAGCATCGTTGCAACCGATGTCACTCGAGATGCCGGTCGGGCAAGAGGGTGAGGGCCGCATGGGCGACTTCATCGAAGACGAGCGTATCGCTGGCCCAGCAGAAGCAGCCAGTAGTCTGATGCTACGGCGTGAACTCGAAGAAGTGCTGATGAGTCTGCCCGAACGTGAACGCCTCATCATTCAACTGCGCTACGGGTTGAGTGATGGACAATACCGGACACTCGAGGAAGTCGGAGATAAATTTGGCATTACGCGGGAACGCATTCGGCAAATCGAAGCCGTTGCGCTCCGGAAATTGCGTCATCCGCATCGTGGCAAAAAACTGCGTGGGTTTTTGGAATGATTATCCCAGCCGGTAGACGACGATGCAGTCCCAAATGACACAGTTCCGCTACCGCATCTGGCAACTGTGGCGTGCGCTGACTGGTCGTGTCGAAGCCCACGAAGAAGCCTACGTCCGGCAGATCCTGAGTCCAGCAGAATACCGCCTGTACATCGCAATGCCACCCTATGATCAACGGCACACACTGGATGTGGCGTTGCTCATGGGGCGTTTGGGCGTAGCCGACGAATCATTGATTGCGATGGCATTGTTACACGATATCGGGAAGTTGAGTGATACCGGTCGTCCGCTAGGGCTTGGCTGGTACGGCCTGGTGGTAGTACTCCGGTCGTTCCCGCGGGTACGGTTGTGGGTGATGCGTTGGTGTGAGCCGCTCCGCCGCAATGCCCATCACGAGCAACGCAGTGTTATGATGGCACAGAACGGTGGGGCGCGCCCCATCGTGGTGTCGTGGTTGCAGCGTCTCGCTGAAACGCCAGACGACCCAGGACTGCGCGCTTTTCGGCAGGCAGATGATCAATGCTAATCGACGCACAAGAGATATACACCATCCGGTTGGATCAATTCGAAGGACCGCTTGACCTGCTGTTGCACCTCATTGAACGCGCTGAATTGGATATCACCACGATAGCGTTGGCTCAAGTGGCGGATCAGTATTTGCGGTATGTTCGGGCGATGACGGATCGCGATGCCGGCCAGATGTCGTCGTTTGTGTTGGTGGCCTCGCGCCTGCTGGTGATGAAGTCACGGGCGATTCTGCCACAGACGCCGACTGCGGCTATCGAGTCAGACGAAAGTGTCGACTTGGTGCGCCAATTGCGTGAATACCAGCAGTTCAAAGAAGCAGCGGCCGCACTCCGTGTACGAGAGCAGATGGGCCTGCAGCATTTTGCCAAAGCACCGACCTTGCCTAATACCTCCGTCGCCCATATGCCTCTGCGGATGACCTTGGACGATTTGTTAGGTGTCTGGCAGATGCGAATGAAGCTCGTTGATGCTCCCGCACCGACCATCCCATTGCCGGCGGCCAAGGTGCTGACGGTGGGGGATGTGGTCACATCGATCCGCGAGCGATTTTTGCGGATGCCGAGATTCAGCTTTTTGGAGTTGCTCCCACGTACCCAAACGACCCGGGTCGACGTGGTGGTGTCGCTGTGGGCAGTGCTCGAGATGATAAAGCGGCGGGTCATCGTGGCTCACCAGGACGAGATTTTTGGGCCGATTACTATCGAACAAGCCGACGAAATCCCGGCCACGTTGACCATCGAAGAATAACACAGCGCGTCTTGCTGGACTGCCACCATGGCCTCCGCTACGCAGGTAATCGTGCAGACGAATCGCCCCACGATGTGACCGGGAGATATCCCTGCAATCACAGACCGTGGGGCGTCGGTATTTTCCTCAACAATCATACACGTCCCGGCCACATGGAAGCGCTACCGCAAGCACCATGCCAGGACGGTACCAGCGACAGAACTGATGAAGTTGACGAGATCGTTGTTGAGCCAGCGCCAGCCGCGTACGAGGGGGAGTGGTGTGCCATCTGGTCCGTGGGTGCGCTCGGTCAGACCCGTCGGACCGTGATAGAGGCGTTGCACCGTAGCGCCCAGGAAGCTGTCACACAGGCAGCCGAAAACGCCGACGAGGGTGACGATATACACAAACTGCCCCGTTAATGTCCCGTTCATCCCTGCGAACACGATGGCTGTCGATGCGGCTGCCGCAAGCGCTGCCATTGTGCCAGGGATGCTGATTGCGCCAGACGTCCCTTTGGGGGCGGGTTTGAGCGTGGTAATGAGGCGCGGGGTGCCGCCGAAGAGGACGCCGAGTTCTGTGGCCCAGGTATCGGCGGCCACAGTGGCCATCGTTGCCGCAAAAAGAAGATTGATGGTGTCGATGTGTTCTGGCCAGAGGGGGACGGCACAGCAGATGAGTGCCGCAAGACCGCCATTGGCCATGGCTTGCCAGATATCACGGCGGGAGCCTTTTTCGAACACGGTTTGCTCGAGACTGGCCTTTTGGTGTTTTTTGAGTCGTGACCAAATGGTAGAACTGACAAAAAAGAAGACCAACGTCACACCGTGTGGCCAGCCGCCGAGGCCAAAGGTCGCAGTGCCGGTGATGATGGCCCCGAGCCATCCGCTGGCGGTGAGCGAGCCGCGTTTGTAAGCGAGTGCCCCAATGGCGGCACTCAGGAACACCCCCATGAGGATGCGCAACGGGTCCATAGCAGCACTCTTTCTGTGTTGCGATTACGGTTGGTCGCCGGTGTGGATGGGACGGTGCTCGGCGCTACTCCAGTCGCTCCACGACCCTTGATAGAGGCGAGCCTGGCGACCAATCAGGTGCAATGCAAAGATATCGTGGGTAGCGGTGACGCCCGAGCCGCAATAACAGATGATGTCATGGGCGCGGGCAATGCCGGCTGCGGCGTAGCGTTCGGTGAGTTCGGCGACGGATTTGAAGGTGCCGGCTTCGGTCAAATTGCCGGCAAAAGGCATCGACAGTGCGCCGGGGATGTGCCCTGCCCGCGGACCAAATGGTTCGACGGCACCGGTGTAGCGTTCGTGGGCGCGTGCATCCAGGAGGACCAGGTTGTCCTGTTGACTGACGGCTTGGACGGTATCGGCGTCGACAACGAGATCGGCGTTGGGCGTACCGACAAAGGTCCGCGCGGCGCGCCGTTCGATCCCAGTACTCGTCGCACCGCCGGCTGCCTGCCAGGCTTGCCAGCCACCATCGAGGATCGACACAGCGGTGTGGCCATAATAGCGGAGCATCCACCACAAGCGCGTCGCAATCGATCCACCGGCACTGTCGTAGACGACAACGTGGACGGTGGAATCAATGCCGGCGTTGCTGAAAGTCTCGATGACGCGCGCAGGAGCAGGGAGCGGGTGACGACCTGGGCCATCGAATGGTGCAGCAGACAAATCGCGATCGATCGACAAGTAGATAGCGCCTTTGATATGCGCTTCGGCGTATTCGATATCGCCTTGGGGCGGGTTCATCAAGTACCAGCGTGTGTCGACGATGACCAGATTGGGAGCCGTGAGATTGGCTTTGAGCCAAGCGACATCGACGAGGCTAGGAATGGTGGTCATGGAAGTACTCCTCAACGCATTATGATTGTGCAACGGATTCGAGTAATCGGCGCGTCTGGATGGCGGTATCATGCCACGAAAAACGCTCGGCTTGGCGCGGCCCTGCCTGCGCCATCGTCGCTCGCATATCGTCGTCGACCCAGAGCGCATCGATGGTATCGGCCCAGGCGGCGGGGTCGTCGACGGGGAGGTACTGGGCGGCACTCCCGCCCACCTCGGGCAGGCTCGACGTATCGCTGGCGAGTGCCGGGGCACCACACGCGAGCGCCTCGAGAAGCGGCAGACCGAATCCTTCGTAGCGCGATGGATTGGCGTAGAGTCGGCAGTGGGTGTACAGCCAGTGCAAATCAGGTTCGGACACCGCACCGGTCAACGTGACTGCTTCCCCGAGATGCAGGTCGGTGATTTTGGCGATGATGGGTGCGTCGCGCCATCCCCGCGACCCTGCTGCGACGAGCTGATAGTTACGCTCGGGGAATCGATCTCGGCAGATGCGCAATGCTTCGAGCAGCATCGGCAGATTTTTGCGCGGCTCGATAGTACTCACAAACAAGAGAAAAGTACCCGCCACGAGTGGTGTGCCATTGACGGTGCGCTGTGGTTCGATGTGTGTCGCTGGGTGCGCAAACGGTGCTGCGGCTTCGTGGATGACGTGGATGCGGGCTGGGTCGATGCCCAACAGATTGACGATGTCGGTTTTGGTCGCCTGCGAGACCGCAATGATGGCTTCGGCACGACTACTGCTTGCAGTAATACGGCTGTAGAATGCCCGAGCTGCGTCATCGAGGAGGTCGTCGAAGTGCAAAAACGCCAAATCGTGGATGGTCACGACGGCGGGGAATGGACGTATCGTCGGGGCGATGAAATCGGGAAAAAGCACGACCGACGGACGGTGCAGAGCGATTTCGAACGGCAAGGTGTATGCTTCGGCACGATGATGTGGCGGCGTCAAGAGTGTCGCGACACGGGCAGATGCTGCCGCACTCAGGCGACCTTGTTGACGGCGACTCTGCAGAACCAAGAGCGGTGGGAACGATGGATCGCCGCACCAGGCATTGATGAGCTGCTGAGTGTATTGCGGAATCCCACCGGTTCGGTAGGCATTCAAGCGGGCGTCAATGGCAATCGTCATACCGGAACCTCGAGCATTAACCCGTCAAAACCCGGTTGGATGGAGGTCGGTAGGCGTTCGATGAGGGTGGCATGCAGGATATCGTGCGTCAAATGGACATAATATGCACGCCGCGGAACAATCTGTTCGACGTATGCTTGCGCTTGATCGAACGATAAGTGCATCGGGTGCGGGTCATCGCGCAGGGCGTTGATGATAAGCGTATCGACGCCAGTGAGGGAGCGCACGACATCTGCATTGATTGCACTGGCATCGGTGATGTAGGCCAGATTGCCGATGCGATAGCCCAAAATGTCGAGGGTGCCATGGGTAATGGGCAACACGGTGATGGGCAGGTCGGCGATGGTGAGCTTTTGCCAGGAGGTGAGCTCATGGAGCGTCAAATTGGGGCGCGATGACCCGCCGTTGTTGTTGTCGAAGGCATAGTAATAGCGTTTTTTGACGGCGTCGATGGTGCGGCGATGGCCGTATACCGGCATCGGGGTGTCCATGCGGTAATTGAGTGGGCGCAGGTCATCGATACCGCCGATGTGGTCTTGGTGTTCGTGTGTCAAGATGACGGCGTGGAGCGATTTGGTGTTGGCACGCAGGAGCTGTTGGCGCATATCGGGACCGGCATCAATCAGGATGTTGCCGTTGGCGGATTCGATAAGGGCGGCGGTCCGGAGGCGTGTATCGCGGGGATCAGGGGATGTGCAAACACGACAGGTGCACCCGATCATGGGGATGCCTGTCGATGTTCCAGTACCCAACAGCGTAACGCGCATAGTTTTCTCACCTGTAACGCTTCCGTGTGTAGTATAAAACATTCCCTCCGGCACTGGGGGTACCACCTTCAAAGCGTGGTCTTTTTGCGAGTATAATAGGCACATTCGCGCATCGTTACGATGAGGAGTGCGTCCTATGTCCACCATTCCAGTACGTTCAAAAGAAGTCGCCCGCATCGATGGGTTGCGGCGTTTATCGACGGTATTTCATGCCAGCGATTTGGTCTGGCTGGTCGAAGCATCCTACGATGCATATGCACAGGTATGGCACTTCGACATGTTGCGCCAAGGTGCCCAAGGGAGCTGGGTGATTCAGCGTTACAGCTACGACATCCACAACGACATCCAACATTACCGTGGCGAGCGTGTCGTTGCCAATGATCAGCTCCATGCCATTCGCGCAGCATCACAACGGTACGACAGTGCAGCGTGGGCTGCAGGTACTGCAACGGCCTAACACCCTCCGTTTGTCTGTGTGCCGGGGCGTCGCCGTACGCCCCGGTTCTTTTTTTCAGAGCAAAGGAAAAAGCATGACATCGTTGCCATGGTCTGCTCCGGATGTGTTCCGGATTGAATCCGTCGAAGAACCAGCGTGGAGCCCTGATGGTCGATCACTGGTTTTTGTGCGGGCCACCCCAGATGAATCCCGCAACACCACAAAGCGGGCACTGTGGATGCGCACCGATCGCGGCGTCAGTAAACGCTTCAGTGCTGGTACTGCGGTCGACCGTGCGCCGCGGTGGAGTCCCGATGGCACACAGATAGCTTTTTTGTCGACCCGTGGTGGCGATGGGATGCAACTCTATCTGATTGAACGGGATGGTGGCGAAGCAGCACTTTTGGCAAGTATCCCCACCGGTATCAGTGATTTCGTGTGGAGTCCTGACGGCACACGAATTGCCTGTATCAGTGCTCTTGCACCAGCAGATATTGCGGCGGAGGTTGCCCCCAAGGCCGTTACCAAAACGGCATTTGAGCGTGAGCAAGCTGCCGCACGGGTGGTGCAAGCAGGCAAGGATCGCATCGATCCGCGCGTCATCACCGAACTCCCCTTCCGCACAGGGACTGAGTATATCGACGGCAAACGGGCTCATGTGTACCTCGTTGATGTTGCCGTCGGTGCCCCGTCGGTACGGCGGATTACCGATGATGATCGTGACTATCGATCACCCTCGTGGAGTGCCGACGGGCGTTCGCTGTATGCGACCTGCAAGAGTAATCCTGCGACGACGGACTATTTCGTGGGGAGTGCGCTGGCTCATATCGATCTGACAGCAGAAAAACCGACGGTGAACCTCATCCCCGATGCCATCTGGTCTGTTGCCGATGTGCAGGTATCGCCCGATGGGTTGTGGGTGGCAGCGATTGCCCAAAAGACCAGTACGCCGTTTTATGGGGCTGCGGTGTTGTTGGTACGGGCAGTCGCGGCGGGGGCGCACTGGCGTATCCTCGACACCCATGATCACACCATCGGTGTCTGGGAGTGGCTGCCCGATTGTAGCGGGATTGCGTATGTGGCCGAATGGCATGGGCGTGGTTTTCTCGCCACGACAGCGGTAGGTGCAGGTGCACCGATGCACATCCACGCCCCTGACATTGGCGCCGGCCAGGTAATCGATGCATTTGCGGTACGCGCTGATGGTGTCGTGGCGAGTGTGAGCGGTGGGCCTGCGTCACCTTGTGAATACTGGCTCACGACGGCGAGTGGCACCGAGCGCATCAGCCCGTGGCCAGCGGATTGGCATGCAGATCGTATCACCGTGCCGTTCCAGGAGCTGTGGTACGTCGCTCCTGATGGGCAGCACGTGCAGGGTTGGTTGCTCGCACCAGCGACGCCTGAAGCAGGTGCCAAAGCAGGCTTGGTCGTGCACATCCACGGCGGGCCACATGCGATGTGGAGCCCCGGAACGCGCTCGATGTGGCTCGAATGGCAGGCTACTGCCGGCGCAGGATTCTACGTCTTCTTTTGTAATCCCCGTGGTTCAGAGGGCTATGGCGCAGCATTCCAAGCAGCGACCCGCGCAAATTGGGGACATGCAGACCAGCCAGACTTTGAAGCCGGCATCGATGCCGTGTTGGCGACAGGTGCTGCCATCGATACTGCGCGGATTGGGGTCACGGGTGGTTCGTACGGTGGCTTCATGACTACCTGGTTGATTGGGCACAGCAAACGCTTTGCTGCCGCGGTAGCAGTGCGTGGTGTCTACAACCTGCTGACACAACACAGTATGAGCGATGCCTACGAGTTGATCGAATACTCGTATGATCTGGTACCGTGGCGGGATGCGCACCGGCTGTGGGATATGTCGCCCATCGCATCTGTGGCCGACATGACGGCACCGCTGTTGATTATCCACAGCGAGCAGGATTACCGCGTACCCATTGGCGAAGCCGAGCAACTCTATACGCAGTTAAAGCGTCTAGGTCGGACGGTCGAATTTGTACGCTACCCCCGCGAAGGACATGAATTGACGCGCAGTGGCGAACCCATGCACAAAATCGACCATATGCAGCGCACCATCGACTGGTTTGTGCGCTTTCTCGGTGCATGAGCACCGTGCTGCCCCATGGAAAGGAACGCCTATGTCTGATTCTCTCAGCCGCATCCGAATGCGTAGCAAACAGCTTCTCGACGCAACGATCCGCCTCGTCGACGAACTGACTGCTGGTCGGACCGATGCACCGGAACGACACGTGGTAGAACAGACGCGTGATCACCTCGAAGATCCATTCTTGGTGGTGGTTGCAGGCGAATTCAATGCCGGTAAATCGAGTCTCATCAATGCAATTCTCGGGAGCACGGTGATGCGCGAGGGGGCTACCCCGACGACCGATGCGGTGACGGTCTTGCGCTATGCCCCCGAGGCACTGGCGCTTATGCAACGGCCGGGTTGGGTCGTACGGGCGCTGCCTGTACCGTTGTTGCAACGCCTGTCGATTGTCGACACCCCTGGCACCAATGCGGTGATGCGTCATCACGAAGCCTTGACGCGTGATATTGTGCCGCGTGCCGATGTGGTGTTGTTTGCCACATCGGCAGATCGCCCCTTTAGCGAGACCGAGCGGGCGTTTTTGACGATGCTCCATGAATGGCGCCGCCGCGTGGTCTTGGTAATCAACAAAATCGACTTGCTCAGCCCTTCAGAACGAAGCGAAGTCGAGGCATTCGTGCGCAACCAAGCGGTGCAGCTGTTCGGCGAAAGCCCGCTGATTCTTTCGCTGTCGGCACGGCAGGCCCAAAACACAGACCCTGCGGTACGTGCCACATCAGGCATGCCTGCGCTCCAGGCATACCTCGACGAGCAGCTCGATGACCGGACGCGACTCGAGATTCGCCTCGCATCGCCCTTGGGTGTGGTTGCACAGACGTTGACGGTGATGCAGCGCACCCTCGCGACACAGCGTGCAATCGTGGACGAAGACGTATTGGTGGTCACACACCTCGAGCGTCAGCGTGAACAGTTTTTTGTGGATATGCGCCGTGATATCGCCGGTCACCGCGCCAGCCTGGCAGCAGCACTCAGTGATGCCGAGCTACGGGGCATGGAGTTTTTTGACCAGCAGATTCGCTTCCTCAACCTCCATCGGTTGCTCCGAGGTGATACGCTCCAGCAGGCATTCGAGCGCGAAGTCGCCTCCGATTTGGCGCAGCAAATCGACACGCGTGCGCAGGCCTTGGTCGATTGGATGATCGACCGTCATGTGCAATTGTGGCAAGGCGTCAGCGAGTATGTTCGGCGCCAGAGTCGCCCACACGGGGATGTGGTCGGCGACGGGATGACGGTTTTTCAATATAATCGCCAGACCTTGATACGTGATATGGTCGATGCAGCAGGCACGATTGTGGCGTCGTATGACCGAAGTGCCGAAGCCGCCAAAATATCTGCGGACCTCAAAACGGCGGTGACCGCGACCGCCCTTGTTCAGGTCGGTGCGATTGGTCTCGGAGCGTTGATTGCAACCCTGCTCAAAGGTGCCGTATTCGACACCACCGGCGTGGTGGCGGCGAGTGTGATTGCGCTCGGGGGTCTGTACATCATCCCGGCGCGCCGGCGCGCACTCAAAAAAGACCTCCACCAACGGCTCGCTGATGTGCGGCAACAGTTGATGGAGCGGATAGATGCACAATTTGAAGAAGAACTCACGCGGATGGAATCACGGGTGCGCGATGCACTCGGGCCGTATACGCGGCTAGTCGCCAGTGAGGTTGCCCGGTTGAGTGCCGTTGGCGACTCGATCAAGGCGATCGACGACGAATTAGCGCGTATCCGGGCAGACGTTCACAATGCACTAGGCACGGATGCGTCATCGGGGACCCAGCAACGCAACCACGTGGCGGACGGCGCTGGCACCACCGCATAACCGGTGTTGTCGGCAGGAATGATAACGCTATCGCCACGCTGGAGTGTATGTGACCCTTGTGGATCACTGAGGGTGCATTGGCCGTCGATGACGGTGAGAATCTGGAACGTATCTGCTGGATTTGTCCAGTGGGATGCGGTATCCGCATGGATGCGATCCATCACAAAAAACTCCGACCGGACGAGTTCTGTGACACCCGCGCTCCGGGTCGTTGGTATCGCATGAGCCGGGATTGCCGGGCCGAGGTGTGATACCGCGATAGCCTGGGGGATGTGCAACGTACGCAGGTTCCCCTGATCATCGCGGCGCAGGAAGTCATACACGCGATAGGTCAAATCCGAAGATTGCTGTATTTCGAACAAAAACACCCCTGCATTAATAGCATGGATGGTCCCTGCCGGGACATCGATCGTATCACCTGCGTGGATGGTGACATGGCGGAGGTGTGCCTCGAGGGTACCATCCGCGATTGCCTGTGCGTATGCATCGGTGCTGAGTGGTGTGCGCAAGCCGTGGATAACATCACTGCCGACATCAGCTGCGAGGATGTACCAGGCTTCGGTTTTGCCATGAAAACCGGTATGTGCCTCGTGACTGTGCGCGTATGCGTCGTCCGGGTGCACCTGCACAGACAATGCTTGACCAGCATCTATGAACTTGGCAAGCAGAGGGAAGTCGTTGCCATAGCGCGCAAATGAACGCGCCCCCACCAGGCGTGCACCGTTGTCGGTCACGACAGAGCGGAGTGTGCGGCCTGTATACGGGCCGGTACAGACGATGTTATCGTTGTATACCTGCCAGGATTCTGCAAATGATGGCGGTGCATCGGTGACGCCCAGCCATGCGGCCATACGGGTCCCACCCCACAGCCGTGATTCGTAGCGTCGTGTGACACGAAATGCGCCGATGGTCATACTGCTCCTGCATTGATGTGCAATCTGAGTTCCACTTGACCGACTGTGATGACATCCCCGTCTTCGATTTGGACGGGGGTCACCACCTGGAGTTGATTGATGTAGGTTTTGTTGGTACTTCCCAAATCCCGGATGTACCATGCATCATCTTGGACGTTGATGACACAGTGGCGGTCCGAAATAAGCTTGTCTGGGATTTGAATGGTACAGTCTGCACTCCGTCCGATAACGGTGTTGTCGTATACCTCATAGACTTTGTTGCGTTGCAACAACGTCGTACCTGCGCGCTGAACCACCAAAAAAACCGTCGTTCCTGTGAACGCCGGCATATTTTGATCGCCACGGATGACGGTACGGAAAATACGCCACACAAAGAGATAAATCAGACCGACGAGTGCCAATCTGAGGACCCAAATGATGAGTTCCATCGATGCGTTGGCGAGCTCATTCATCGGTATGCGCAATCGTCAATTTGAGGGTGTAACTGCCAATGGTAATGATGTCGGTGTTGACGGCGATGGGCATGCTGCTATTGCGCAGCACATTGCCATTAATCCGCGAACCATTGCGGGTGCCGAGGTCGGTGAAGAGAAAACGACGACCGCTGTAGTTGATGCGGGCATGCTGACGCGAGACCAGTTGATCGGGAAGGACAATGTGATTCTTGGTGCTCCGACCGATGGTGACCTCGGTCTGCAAAATAGGAATCGAATGCACTTCGCCGTTTATGGTCACTGCCAAGGCATATTGTGCGTTGATCGGGTACCGCTCTGGCGTGGTGTCGACTTGGGTAGAGCGTTCACCATCTGCGACGAATTCCAATGCCGTAGATGCTTCGGTCATATCGCTTGCACTATAGGACCCTGCCTCGCAGGTAAGGACGACGGTGCTCCGTTCGACTTTCGGATCGGCGGTGATGACGACTTCGAGTGCTTTGGAGGTTGCAAAACCACGTTCCTGCGCGAGGCGCGTCAAATAAATGGTCAAATCGTAATCGAGCATAGGGTGCTCACGCAGCAACACTGTCAGATCGGCTGGGTGTATTGCTGCGTTGTAGCGGTATGGGACATAGATTTGATGGCGCACATCGATTTGGTTCGCTTCCATGGTGCGTTGCAGTCTGCGTTCGAGGGTTACCTGATCGAGCGGGCGCTTGAGGTAACGTGACACAGAGGTTTCGAGAAGATGCTCCATGAAAGATTCAAATCGGCGTAGGAATGTCATGTCTCACCATCGTGGTTGGGGTAATCAACTGTGGGCAATCTAAAGGTCGGATCAGGAAAACGGTAATTATACAAAAAATTATACAACTAACTCGGTTTGCTGAGTGAGACCAAGAAGTCTGCGTTCGTGCGTGTTTTGGACATGCGGGCGAGCACCAGTTCAGTGCCCTCGTTTTCGCCCAACATGGTAACCATACGCCGCATGGTCCAGACTTGTTTGATGACTTCAGTCCCCAACAGCAATTCTTCGCGACGCGTCCCGCTACGGGTGATGTCGATTGCCGGGAAGACACGCTTTTCGGCGAGTTTGCGGTCGAGGTGGAGTTCCATGTTGCCGGTGCCTTTGAATTCTTCGTAGATGACATCGTCCATACGACTGCCGGTATCAACAAGGCAGGTGGCGATGATGGTCAGCGACCCGCCGTTTTCGATGTTGCGGGCTGCACCAAAGAAGCGTTTGGGCGGATACAACGCGACGGGGTCGATACCACCGGACAAGGTACGACCGCTGGGCGGGATTTCGAGGTTGTAGGCACGAGCCAGTCGGGTAATCGAGTCCATCAGGATGACAACATCCTGGCCGATTTCGACGAGACGTTTGGCTCGCTCGAGGGTCATTTCGGCAACTTTGACGTGATCTTCGACCGGCTCATCGAAGGTGCTCGAGATGACTTCGCCCTGGACCGAGCGGCGCATATCGGTGACTTCCTCGGGACGCTCGCCAATCAGTAGCACCATCAAATGGATGTCGGGATGGTTGACGGTAATGCCATTGGCAATTGTTTTGAGAAGGAGGGTTTTGCCGGCTTTGGGGGGCGACACAATCAAGCCACGTTGGCCACGACCGATGGGTGCAACCAGGTCGACCAATCGTGTAGACAAAATATTCGGCTCTGTTTCGAGTTTTATTTGTTGATTGGGGAAAATAGGGACCAACTGCTCGGCAGAGGGTCGCTTCCGTGCAATATCCGGATCCATGCCGTTGATTTGCTCTACCCGCAACAAAGACAAATACCGTTCGTTGTCTTTGGGGGGGCGCACTGTACCCACGATCTTGTCGCCCGTACGCAACATAAAGCGGCGAATCTGGGACTGCGAGACATACACGTCATTTGGGCTGGCCAACATACGATCGCCGCGCAAGAATCCAAAACCGTCTTGGACGATATCGAGGATGCCTTCACTGGTCAGATTGAGGACCGGTGCTTCTTCGACGGGTGTCGCAGGGACCTGGAGGAGTAATTTGATGAGGTCGTGTTTTTTGTGATGGGAAGAAAAATTAATCCCAGTCGACTTGGCCATCTCGCGCAGTTCTTGGATGGTCAGCCCTTCGAATTCGATTTGGAGCGCTGGTCGTGGGTCGGTGTTGACCACTGGCGACGCAACGGGTTGCGGCGTCGGTACGGGGATTGACCGCACAGCGGCTTGTTTGGGTGTCTCGTACTCGACTTCAGCCGGCGTTTGTGGTTCGACTGCGGCGGGAGGGGTCGTTGTTGGTAATTTACTGCGGATACGTGGCACACCAGACTCCTTATTTTCGACGGGTATGGGCAAAAAATCATACACACGCCTGTGGTGTTTCGTCGCGGGTGCCGACAGCTACATGTGTCACCTGTTTCGGAAGAGTGGAGTGTCAGGTGGCGTCAAGGCGAGCTGAGGAACCGTATACGTAGCTCACAAGCATACGGGATGTGAAAAATAGAGGCAATCACAAAAGAACATGTCTGTTTGGCTAGTATACCACGTGTAGAACGCATTACAATGGTAGAAAGTGCACCAACCGGAGGTTTTTCTTGTGGTTTCAAAAGGAAACGATACGACGGTGCGATATCGTCCCCGTGTCTTGATGATTATCCATGATCCTTGGGTCATCCCCGGGACGACACGGCTCCATCAACAGATGGGGTGGAATGATCCCCACGTTCTCGCGCAGCAGTATATCGCAGACATTCGGCTCGCGAGTCATGGCCTCGTAGCATACCAGATCGTGAAAATCCTCGATGCGCCATGGTTCCCAGCCAAAGTGGATGGGTTCCGCTACGGTATCGATACGTTTCTGAAGCAGTGGGCGTCGCGGAGCATGCACCATCCCGATGCATTGGATTACCAGACCCGCATCGCACAGTTCGATTTGATGTCCCGTTTAGCACGTGACGAGTATGACGAGGTGTGGGTATTTTCGTTCCCCTATGCCGGCGAATACGAGTCAGTGATGATAGGACCAACGGCCTTTTGGTGTAATGCTCCGCCGATTGTGCGCTCTGATGCGGTGCGCAATACGGTCATGATGGGGTTTAACTACGAGCGCGATGTCGGTTGTATGCTCGAAAACTTTGGGCATCGCGTAGAGTCCATCATGGCGCATACCTACGCCCAACAACCACACACCGACAATCTATGGGAAGCATTTATTCGGTACGACCACACCAGCCCCGGTGCTGCAGCCTGTGGGAACGTCCATTTTGCGCCCAACAGCACACGCGACTACGAATGGGGTCGGAGCGGGACGGTCTGGTCGACGTGTGACGCCTGGCGTGATTATCCTGCGACTGCTGCGGCCCCAGCGCGACTCGTGACAGCGGCAGAATGGGGCGGTGGCGACATGCGGGCGCATCATATCTGGTGGTTACAACATTTGCCCCACCGCGCACAGCTGGTGGCTGGCGTGTGGGGCGATTGGTGGCGAACTGTATTGTTGTGGGATGACGACCCGTTATTGGTCGAGTAGGTTGACGCGGGCGCTCATCCCTGCACGCAGGTTGGTGGTTTCTTTGAGGTCGACATGGATGGTGTACGAGCGTACGTTGCCGACTCCGACGGCGATCGGTGAGACAAACGAGACGGTCCCTTCGTACTGCTGGCCAGGGACTGCATCAACGCTGACTGTCACATTTTGGTTGAGCGAGACATTGCCGATGTCGGCGTCACTAATCAACGCATCGATGCGCAGATTGTTGGTATCGACTACCTGGATGACCGGTCGACCCGCTGGGTTGGCGGGATCGCCGACGGCAATGGTGATGTAGGCGATAGTGCCATCGAACGGAGCGCGGATTTCGGCCCGGCTGCGGTTGATGGTGGCGAGGGTCAAGGCTGCTTCGGCCTGTGCAACGCCCGCTTCTGCTTGGGCGCGTGAGGCCACGATCCGATTGACGGCTGCTTGGGCCGACGCCACGGTAGCCTCGAGATTCGCCAGATCACGGCCGGTCGGATTGACCACACGGTCGTACGCGAGTTGTGCTTGGTCGAGCTGTTGCTGGGCGGTGTTGTTGCCTACTTGCTCCGCTTGGACTGCTTGATCAAACCCGATTTGTGCGTTACGCAGGCTGATGGCTGCTGCGTCGCGACGAGACACTGCGACTTCATATGCCATTTTGTAGCGCTTGATGGTGCTGTCGCCGATTTTGTTGGGGCGCCCCATCATCGTCGGCTGGACCGGATCGGTGCCTTCGTTGACGACCCATTCCCAGTTCCATTGATCGTAGGTCAACTGCGACGTAGCTTGTGTCAGTGACTGATTGGCGATGTCCAGCTGCAACTGCGCCTGTGTTTTCGAGAGTGACAAGCGATCTTTGGTGCTCTTGAGATTCGATTTGGCGACGTCGAGGTTCAGCGCAGCTGCCCGTGCATCTGCACTCGTGCTCCCGGGCTTGGTTGTGTCTTGGGCTGCCAAGGCCTGCTTGAGCTGTGCTTGGGCGAGCAGATCGTCAGGTCCACCCGCACGCAAACCGTTGAGCGTTGCTTTGGCAGATGCCAAGTTGGCCGTTGCTTGGGCGACTTGTTGGTCGTACAAGGTGGTGTCGAGTGTGGCCAGCAAATCGCCGGCTTTGACGATGTCACCTTCTTTTGCGGGAATTTCCGCTACGGTGCCGGTGACCTGGAAGTTCAATTCGGCATCATTCAGTGTTTTGACTTCACCGGTGCCGCTGACCAGCGATGCAGTCATGCTGCTGTTGTCAGCAGGTGCCGCCGTCGCTACCAGGTTGCCCAAGTCGACTGTGGGTTGTGCGGTTGCCGTAGCGACGACGCTCGCAGGCGCAGCCGTAGGCTTGGTGTCGGCGGCGGTTGCCTGGCCACAGGCAATAAGGCCGGTGGCAATGCCCGAGATGACTAACGTACGAAGAAATTGTTTACGCATGATGCGTCCTTTCGTCCAAAAAAACCAGTCGTTATTCGAGGTTTGGTTTGCGGCCAAGCCGAGTAGCAAGCGAATCGAGCAAACTGTATGCCGATGGGACGACAAACAGGGTCAAAATCATCGACGTGGTCAGTCCACCGATGAGCACCGTTGCCAAGCCACGCCGGAACTCACTGCCCTGACCTGTTCCAAAGATATGGATGCCCATGGCAACGGGAAGGGCGCCTGCAACAATGGCAAAGGTGGTCATCAAAATCGGGCGCAGACGTACCGAACCTGCCACACGGAGTGCTTCGTTCTTTTCCATACCAGCAGCGCGGAGTTTATTGGTGAAGTCCACTAACAAAATGGAGTTCTTGGTCACCAAACCGAGCAGTAGAATCAGACCGATCATACCGGTAATGTCGAGGTCCGTATTGGTCAGCAACAAGCCCAAGAAGGCGCCGATGAAGCTGAATGGCATAGCTAACATAATCACCAGTGGTTGTGTGAACGAACCGAACTGCGATGCCAATACCATGTAGACGAACAAAACCGACAACAACATAGCCAAGATGAGTGACGTGAAGCCCTCAGACTGTTGTTGAACCACACCTGTGAACGACCAAACGACGTCGGCGGGGAGGTTTTGGGCAGCCATAAAGTCGGTGATGCGCTTTTGTGCATCAGCAGTGTTCAGTTGCTGGAGGTTGGCACCGACGATGATTTGTGTCAGCCGATCGTATCGGCGGATGCTAACAGGACTCGATGCCAATTCGAACTTCCCGAGGGAACTCAGGGTCACCGACCCGCTTCGCGTTGGGATGACGATGTCACCCAAGGCGCCCGGATTTTGCCGATCAGCAGGAGCCAAACGCACGACGATATCGGTGTCTTTGCCGTCACGACGGAGCACGGTAGCACGCTCGCCGTTGATTAAAGCGCGCACCGATGACGCAATGTCGGCGTTGGTCAGACCCAAGTCGCCGATGCGGGCAGGATCTGCCAGCAAGCGCAATTCAGGTTTGCCGCTGGTGTAATTCGTGGCGATGTCGACCATGCCTGTGGTAGCCGCCATATCGGCCTTGAGTGCATCCACAAGCGGTGCCAGCGATTCGACCGATTTGTTGGTCTGCAAGCTGACTTGGAGGGTACGGCCGGTGACAGCTGTGCTCGAGCCTTGGAAGCTCGGTGTACCAAACGAAAGATTGGGAACGAACGCCAACTTGGGGCGTACTGCCTCTTGTGCACCGACGGTCGATGCTTTTCCCTTCAGCTTGACGCTGAATTCAGCACGTTCTGGATTGCCGACAAACCCGACGGTCGAAATGACCGAGGTGACGTTTTCTTCGGCCATCAAAATCTGTTCGACTTGCTTGGCGACCCGATCTGTCTCGGCCAAATTGGTACCAGGGGCGAGTTCGTATCCCACGATGTACTCATGTGGATCTTCGGTCGGGAAGAAAGTGAACTTGAGCTGGCTGGCGACACCGAAGCTCAGCACTAAAACCATCAACGCGACGACCATGACGAGGATTCGATTGCGGCGGGTCGCTAACGTTTTGGCGAGTTGTGTGCCATACCATGCGCCCAATTTGCCGGGATCTTCTTCGGCTTCGTGGAGCAATGATGCGTTCGGATCGTCGTTATCGATGGGTGTCGCGTGGGGTTTGTTGCCGTGGATGAGATTTTCGATTTTGGTACGGAACAGATTGGCCGACAACATCGGCGCAAACGTGAATGCCTCGACCAGCGAAATCATCATGGCGACAGCGACCACGATACCGAACGATTTGAAAATAATGCCCGTCGTGCCGGTTGCGAAGGTAACCGGGACGAACACCGCGACGATGGTCAGCGTCATTGCCAACACCGATAGCGATACTTCTGCGGTACCGCGGCTGGCGGCCACGCGAGCGTTTTCGCCACGGAGGGTATGCCGAAAGATGTTTTCGCGCACCACAATGGCATCGTCGATAACGAGTCCGACTGCGAGCGAAAGCGCAAGGAGGGTGATGAGGTTGATGGTCAACCCAAACATCGGGATGAAAATGAACGTTGCAATCAAAATAATCGGCAACCCGGCCATGGTAATCAGCGTGTTCCGCAAATCGCGGAAGAACGCAAACACCACCAACAGCGCTGCAATCGAGGCGAAAATCAACTCTTCGAGCGAGCTGATGACCGCTTCGCTCACAGCCACAGACTGGTCGCGCGGGATAATGTAGGTCATGTCGGTGCGTTTTTCAAAGGCACCGCTGAGAGCCTTTTTCACCGCATCAGCGACTTGGACGGTATTGGTACCTGATTGTTTACGAACGTCGAGAATAATGGTGTCTTTGCCATCGAGACGTGTGTAATTGACCCGGTCTGCGATGCCTTCCTCGACGGTGGCGACGTCATTGATGGTGTAATTGGTGCCCGTAATCTGGATTTTGCCGATATCTTCGATGCTGGTGAGCATACTCGGCGCACGTAGATTGATGTCTTGGGTGCCGGCACTCATCGAGCCAAGCCCCAAATTGGCATTTGCCGACTGGAGTGCACCGATGATTTGCGCCGGGATGAGGCCGTACGCTTGTAGCTTATCGAGCTTCATCAAGACATTGATTTGGCGAGTCAAGCCACCATTGACCGAAATAGAGCCGACACCGGCTGCTCGTTGCAAACGGGGCACGATTTCGTCAGTGATGCGGTCGCGTAGTACCAATGGATCGATGTTTTCGATAGGCGAAATAGCAATCGACACAATGGCGGCTTGATTTGGGTCAAACCGTGCATATATGGGTTCTCGGATATCTCTGGGGAGGGAGTTTCGGATCGAGTTGATTTTCTCGCGGACATCGGTTTCGGCCTGCGAGACATTCGTACTCTCGTTGAACTCGAGCACAAAAATCACTTGTCCATCCGAAGATGTCGAGGTGATGTGTTTGATTCCGCTGATCGTGTTGATGACCTGTTCAACGGGTTTTGCGACTTGTTCGACGACGCTATTGGGACCTGCGCCAGGGTAGCTCACGGTCACAGCGACGATGGGGATGTTGATTTCGGGGAGCAAATTGACCGGTATGGTCGTGTACGACAAAATACCGAAGGTGATGGCTAAAAGCATCAACATCGTGATGAAAACTGGCTGTCGAATGGACGTGTCTGAGATCGCCATTCCTTTGAGCATTTCGCGCGGTTTTGGCGCCATGCACAACTCCCTTTAGTGTGTGATGAACTTCACAAAAAAATAAACCATACAAAAACAGGCACGCGCTTCATCATGTCGTTGTACGACACGCACCGGCGTTGGTGCCTGATACATGTTTTAATAATACCCGGATTTGCTTTGGAATGGGGTCTGATTGGTGAGAATTTGCTGAGCACAACAAAGCCCCCCTCACCGCAGTGAGGGGGGCTGGCGCACGTGTTTAGCAGCGGCCGTGTTGTTTGAGCCAGGCATAGCTCATCGCGATACTTTCGAACGGATCGCGTTGGCAGACGTCTTGTTCGACGATGAGCCAGCGTGTGCCGGCGGCATCGGCTGCTTTGATGATGGCAGCGATGTCGAGGGTACCATGTCCGACTTCCGCAAAGGCACGTGTGCCCGCTTGCATGTCTTTGAGGTGGACACACGGGACGCGATGTGCGTATTTGTTGATGAGTGATACCGGGTCCATCCCTGCGTAGGCAATCCAGTACACGTCCAGCTCGGCGTTGATGGTGCCGGTTTTGCTTTCGTCGAGGAGGATGGTCAGGGCGTTGGTATCGCCGAGCGGGGCGAGTTCGAAGTCGTGGTGGTGATACAAAAATTGTATGCCGGCGGCTTTGCAATGTTCACCGTAGGTTTCGAACTCGTGCATGAAGGCACGCCATTCAGCGGCACCGCCGCGATCGGTGGGCGCAATCCAGGGGCAGATGACATACGAGCCACCGAGTGCTTTGATGTCGGCAATCACACCGTCGAGGTTGGTGCGCAGAAAATCAATGCCCACATGGGCTCCCGAGACGCGCAAGCCGTTTGCTTCGAGTTCAGAACGGAGTGCCGCAACGGACACATCGTGCGAGTAGACGAGTTCGACACCGGCATAGCCGATATCGGCGACGCGCTTGAGGGTACCCTTCCAATCGGCGCTCATGGCATCGCGTAGGGTATAGAGTTGCACACAAATGGGTTGCATGATGGTACTCCACTATTTTGGTCACCGCTATGATACCACCACTCGTATAATAGCGACAGAGTCTCGATTACCGTTGCAAGGAGTATCACTATGCATGTCATCATTGTCGGCGCTGGAATGGCCGGGCTGACGTGCGCACGTCTGTTGCAGCGGGACGGTATCCGGACCACTATCTACGAAGCGAGTGATGGTGTTGGTGGCCGGGTGCGGACGGACATCGTCGACGGGTATCGACTCGACCGTGGTTTCCAGGTGCTTTTCGATGCCTACCCTGCAGTCCGCCGTTGGTTGAACTACGACGCACTCGCATTGTGCGCATTCGATCCGGGTGCAGTAGTGGCGCTCGCAGGGAAGCGGAGCGTGTTGACCGACCCGTTCCGCGACTGGCGCTCTGCATGGCCCGCATTCTGGGCAGACAGTGTATCAACAGTCGATAAATTGCGGATTTTGGCATTGCGTCTCTGGGTACAGCGTACACCGTTTGCCGATTTTCAAGCGCAACCCGATCGCACGACGCGCGCATTTTTGGAGGCATTCGGGTTTTCGGAGCGCACCATCACACGCTTTTTTGCGCCGTTTTATGGCGGCATATTCCTCGATCGTAGCCTGCACACGAGCGCCAAATGTTTCGTCTATGACTTCCAGATGCTCGCTGCGGGGCGGACCGTCGTCCCTGCACAGGGTATGGGTGAGCTCGCAACACAGCTCGCCGCTGGTTTGTTACCAGACCAGCAGGTACACCTCAACAGCCCCGTCAGCGCGTTGTCTTATACCGATAACCGCGTGTCCGGAGTCGTCTTGAACGATGGCACGACCGTATCCGCCGATGCAGTCGTCCTCGCGGTGCCGGCACCGATTGCCCAGCAACTCAGTGGGCTACACATCCCGACGACTGCCAAGGGAACAGTTACGTTGTATTGGTCAGGTGCCCAGGCACTGACGACGCAGAAAAAACTCTGGCTGAATGCGGACCCGGACGCGTTTGTCAATAATGCGATGCAAATGACTGCCGTCGCACCCTCGTATGCCCCGCCCGGAAGGCACCTCTTGAGTGCCACCGTGTTGGGGAATCCTGCCGAAGACGATGCGGCACTCTACACCCGTGCAGAAGCAGATTTGCAACGGATGATTGGCCAGCCAGAGGTCCTCGCTACCTATGAACGCCTGCGGCTGTACCGTATTCCGTATGCCCAATTCGACCAACCGGCAGGAATACACGCGAACCTTCCCGGCGCGACGACATCCATCCCCGGTTTGTTTTTCGCTGGTGAGTATACGGTGGCGAGTAGCATCAACGCTGCGATGTTGAGTGGCGAGCGGGCGGCACGTGCCGTCACAAAGACACACCCCCAATCGTAGCGTTGTCAGGTTGCGATTGCTACTGTGCAACAGCGCGTGTGTGGCGGCGTTGCATGGCTGCGCGTGCCTGTGGAATATTGAGAAGCCCTGCACCATACGTGGTATCGCGGCCGGGTGGTCCGAGGTCGGTTACTCCTGCCAAGAGGGCTGCACGAATCATGGGCGCGCTGGCGGCCGGGTAGGCAGCCCGCAAGATTCCGGCGGCAGCGCTCACCAGCGGTGCCGCTGTGCTCGTCCCCGTGGCACTGCCAAAACCACGTGGACTGGTATCGAGACTGAGGATATCTACGCCCGGTGCGACGATGTCGATGTAGGTCCCACGACTGGCAAAAACAGCCTGCTGATTCGAGACGTCGACCGCGCCGACCGCAATGACGCCCGGGTAGGCTGCCGGGTAATAGGGTAGCTGGCGTTGTGGGTTGTTGCCCGCTGCGGCCACGACGACGATGTCGTGTGCAATGGCATTGGCAATGGCACGGCGTAGGATGGGTGTATCTGCAGTGCTCCCGATGCTCAGATTGATGACCCGTGCACCGTGTTCGACGGCGAGATCAACAGCCCGTGCGACGGTGGCATCGCTCCCGTATCCGTGATTCGTAATTGCCTTGATCACCAGGAGTCGGCACACAAGACACACCCCCCGTATCCCATTTTCGCCGGGGCGTGCTGCGATGAGTGCGGCGGTATGAGTTCCATGGCCACTGGTATCTCGCACCGAATCTGGTGCGACGATGTTGATGATACCGACAAACTGCCCGGTGAGTTGGGGTGCGGTGCTGTCGACCCCATCATCGATTACCGCAACGATGACGGATTTGGCTACGTCTGCGGCAGGGGCGGGTGCGCCGATACGCTCGAGGAACCATTGTTCGGTCACTGTTGTCCCTTGCGACGGTGGGTGTGCGCTTTGTGCCGAAGACGAACCTTGGCTGATGACTGTCGCGGGGGCTGCTTCGCAGAGAAACAGGATCACAACTGCCCACCGTGCTACAAGACGCAGGAGCTTCATGGACGTTGCACAGGGTCGCCCAAGTAGATGGGCTCACAGCGGTACATGGGGACGTCCTGATCTTCACGAATCTGCATGCCGACCTGTGCATACGTCAACGGCCGGAGCCAGGTGGTCTGGATTGTTGCATCGGGGAGGTTGGTGCGGATGATGTGCGCTGTCTCTGGTTCACAGACGATGATGCGCTGATCGGTGTTATCGACCTGGGCTTGGTTACTGGCGGGTATCGAGCCAGGTGCCCACAGCGCTGCCGGGTAGTGGGCGACCGCAAAACGGCCACGACCTAAGCTCAGTACCGCAGTACACGCAGTACCCCGCAATTGCCATGCCAATGCATCCAGGGATGCGACGCCAATAATGGGTGCGTCGGTTGCCAACGTCAACCCTTTGGCGATGCTGATGCCCACTCGAATGCCACTCCAACTCCCGGGACCGAGTGCCACACAGATATGGCGATAATCCTGCGGGGCTACTTCGACGAGTCGGCAGAGGGCATCGATTTGGGGAAGCACCTGCTCGCTGTGGCGCCGACCGCTCTCCCACTGGAGCTCAGCGAGGACACGTTGTTCTTGGGTAATCGCCAACCCGCTCCGTGCTCCGCTGGTGTCGATGGTAAGCATCATGATGCGATTCCATTCTGCCATGTCGTCTGAATGGCTGCCAAAAGTGTGTGCGCGCGCTTTCCCTTTGCGCTCAATGTCAATAGTCGCTGTTCTGGGGCGATCGGGGACATGGCAATTGCCAGATGTTGTAGTGCGGACAAACTCGGATCCCGTTCTGGCCATTCGATAAGACACGCACCGTGGCCAGCGAGTGCATCGTCGAGGCCGATCGATGCGAGTTCTTGGGGGTCCTCGGCACGATATAGGTCGACGTGGAAGACAACACCACGTGCGGGAAGTCGGTATTCGTTGACAAAGACATACGTTGGGCTGGTGACGATATCGAGGCTGCCCAATCCGGCAACAATCCCTTTCGAAAGGTGTGTCTTGCCGGCGCCAAGCCCGCCCGAGAGCAGTATCAGGTCCGTGGGGATGAGCAACGCACCGATGCACTGCCCGAATGCAATCGTTTGCGCTATGGATGTCGTTGTCAGGCGGACGACCGTATCGTTCATATCGACATTTTAGCAGGTGCACACCCGCAATGTCGGCTTCTTGCGCAAACGCTATGGCTGGGCTAAAATAGGCACATCGTGTTTGTGAAAGGCGTAACAATATGGCTACAAAACGATATGAGCGATATGTGTGGGTGGTATTCGGCTATACCATGCTGGTGATTTTGTGGGGCGCCTTCGTGCGTGCGACGGGTTCGGGTGCAGGGTGTGGGAACCACTGGCCGTTGTGTAACGGCGAAGTTATCCCGCGTGAACCATTGCTCGAAACAATCATTGAAATTTCGCACCGCCTGACCAGCGGGTTTTTGTTGCTGATGATGGCGGTCATGTTGTATCTGGGCTTCCGCATCTATCCAAAGGGACACATCGTGCGTACCGGCGCAGTGGCGTCGTTCGTCTTTGTGATTATCGAAGCACTCATCGGCGCCGTGTTGGTGTTATTTGAATTGGTGGCACACAACCCATCAATGACCCGTGCTTTTTCGATGTCGCTCCATCTCATCAATACGATGCTCCTGTTGGGTGCGCTGATCGCAACGGGATTTTGGGCACGTGGGGTACGTGCACCGACGTGGAATGTCCCGCGACCAGCCAAAATATGGGGTATCGTAGGTGTCGTCATGATGCTGATCCTCGGTGCCAGTGGTGGTATCGCTGCATTAGGTGATACGTTATTCCCAGCCACGAGCTTCAAAGAGGGGCTGATGCAAGAGCTCGATACTACTTCGAGTATTTTGCTGCGCTTGCGCATAGCGCACCCAGCAATTGCCATTGCGACGGGTATGGTCATGCTGGCTGTGGCCAACGCATTTGCGACGATTAAACAGACTCCAACGACACAAAAACTGGCGTGGTTGTTATACGGCGCGTATGGATTCCAGATTGGGTTTGGCGCTCTCAATGCGGTGCTCTTGGCGCCGATATGGATGCAACTGGTGCATTTGTTCTTGGCAGATGTCATCTGGTTTGCATTTGTGGCGTTAGCCGTCTACTCGTTCGAACGAGAGGCAGACCCCATTCCAGCATAATTGCCGACGACGCAAAACCCCCTGCGCACGCAGGGGGTTTTTTTATTGCAAAAAAGACGGAACTGAAGCGCAACTGACCCAATCGATGGGAAAAGCGGGGTTAGTCACAAGACAATCGCCGTCGGTGAATCAGGCAATGCTGAGGGTGCGTCGCCCGTACCAGCGAAACACAAGTGCCGTCAAACCGATCACGACCAACACGTGGATCGACGCTAACCCCATACTCACGGTGCTGAATTGCGGATTGATGGTGAGTGCATAGAGCTGCATGGCAGGCCAAAGGATGACGCCAAAGACTGTAGACATCGCCTGGAAGATGGCCAACACGGTACCTGGGAGCATATCGGGTAGCGCAGCGATGACACGCTCCCATGCTAACGGCACCGCTATGAGGGCAAGCAGTGTGAGTCGCTGCAGCGGTGACGCTACCAGCGGGGTGAGCAACAGCATGATAATCACGCCGGTGACGCTCAACATAGCGATTGCTGGCAGGGTTGCCAGCCATGTTTGCCATGCAGGGAATGCAAGTGGAGAAACGATATAGGTTGCAAGCACAAGCAGTGCATAGCTACTCGCAACGATGAGGAGTGCTGCGATGATATGCGCACCAATGTATACGCGCCGTGATTGTAATTGGAGCAGACGTATCAGGTTGACGGGTTGTTCTGCGAGATCGGCAAGAACCGATGTGGTGTACAGCGCGAAGGCGATTACGCTCAGCGACCAGGTTGCCAAGGTTGACACGGTATCGCTGTGGGTGTGGAGCGCAAAGTATGCGATAGCGATTGCAGCAAGCCATTCGACCCAGATGCGCTGCGTGCGGAGATAGTCATCGAGAATCCACCGGACGAGTCGCATCATGGAGCTACCTCTTCTGTGGCGTTGGATTCGCGGATGGTATTGGTAAGCAAACGCACTGGGTATCGATGTGCCAGGACAACGGGGTACCGAGCCTGCATGACGAGGTCGGCGAGGGGATGATTGCGTGGTTCGATACAAAAAATATGCACACTGTAGTGCAGAAGCACTTGCAGGATTTGCGCGAGTGCGCGGACGCCATCGCCGGTGAGGACGATGTTGCGATGGGTCGCAATGATGCTGTTGTCTATTGCGACGATGTGCTCGTATGCCGCGGTAGGTATTTCGCTGGTGCGAATCATCAGTGTCCGTTGCATGTCACGGATGTGCTGGGCGCTGAGTTCAGCGATGATTTTGCCGGCAGACAAAACGGCAATTTGGTCGAAGAGCGATTCCATCGGCGCATTGCCACGCGTGGTAATAATGATGGTCATATTGCGGTCACGCAGGTTTTCGAGGATGTCGATCATCACCTGTTGTTCGTGCGCGGCAAGATCCACCATTGGCTCATCGATGAGCAACAAGGATGGTTTGCTGACCAGCGCGAGGGCCAGGGCAACGCGGCGTTTGTTGAAGAACGAAAGTTTGGCAATGGACGTACGTGCGAGTTGTTCGAGCGCGCACCAGCGGATTGCCCGCTGGCAGTCGGCTTCTCCCTGGTCGTCGGTACCATGGAGCAAGGCACGTTGTTGGCTGAGCAGCTCGGCGACGGTGCGATGAGAAGGGAGGTTTATACGAGGCGACACCATGCCGACAGTGCCAGGCCGGTTCGGTCCCTGCGCATCTGCATAGGCAATCCCGCCAGAGGCAGGAGTGGACAACCCCGCGATGGCATTGAGAAGCGCACTTTTGCCGGCGCCCGTAGCACCCACAATGCCATAACACGTCCCCGCGGGAATATGTAATGTGACGTCGCGAATGGCGCTCCCGGGAATATTGAGATTGGTCAACGAGACGTATTGCATGCCTTAGCCCGTGATAATGCGGAGATAAATGAGTGCCAGTAATGCCGGCGGCAGTGCGCGCCACCAGCACCAACGTAGCGCGGCCGACAGCGTCGTGAACGGTTGATTGCGCACCAAGAAGCGCAAAACTATCATGGTCACCAGATACGCGAGCATAACCACACCGAAGCGCAGGTACTCGGATTCTATCCCCTTGGGTGCCAGGCTCGTGGCAACGGCGGCAATCAATACCGTCGAGCGTACATCGGCAGCCAGCTGCATCAGTGCTACGGTCGACAAATCAAGCCCGGTGGTCATCACGCCAGTCAGTGCGGTATCGCTGCGGAACATCCCGATACCGATGGCGGCAGGCAATGCCATCAATGCAGCCACCCATGCAAGCCCATAGGCTGGTAACAGGGTGATATGCCAGGTCTGATTTGCCCAGTAGAGTGCACCAAAGACACACCAGACGACAATTCTGCCGGCAAAGCCGATTTGCAAGGCACGCGCTGCACCACGGACCACGAGGGCTGAACCGGATGTTTGCGCTACCAGTGACGGTACCAAGAATGCTGCCTCGAGGGCTGCCCACATCAGTAATGGACCTGCAACGGCGGTGTAGACCGGATTAAACGGCCACGGCATATAAATCGACGCACCGATGGCCAAAATCACGCTGAGGACCGCAGCAAAGCCATCGATGGTGAGCAATGAGCGCCGCCAATTGGGCGGCAACACTGGCCGTCGTTGGGCAACAATAAACCCGAATGCGAGGGTCAACACGGTAATAATCAACAATCCTGGGTAGAGGAAGTAGGCAATCACAATATCCACAGTGGCTCCTTTGATGATGACAAAAAGACGGGGCGCAAGACGTGTCAGGCACGCTCGCGACGTTTGCGGTCACGGTTGGTCATTGCAGCACGAATCGCACTCACGACTACCGCCTGCGAGACTGGGCACCCGTCGATGGTGTAACTTATCGGCAACTCGGGAGCATTGCCCACACCGGCCCGACCGAATGGGGCTCCGGTGATGGCGCATTGGCCCACAGCGATGATGATAGGCGGGGTAGACATGCTCCCGTAGGTTTGGCTCAAAACACTCCGCGGGTAGGGTGCCATGATGCCAGTAATGAGCCACACGTCTGCATCGATGAGCGCATTGGCCACAACCATGTCACGTTCTTTGTGAAGTGCGAGCACGAGTTCGGCATCGCAACCTCCACAAGAACCGGTATTGGCACGGAAGACTCGGATCTGCTGCGGCATGTTGGGCTCCTTACGACGCCACGTGGACAAAGGTAAGGCCGCGAATGACCTCTTCGATGGTCGCCAACAAGAGTTGTGGGTAGACGCCGACGATGGCACTGATGCCCAGCAACACAAACATGACGATGGTCAATCCGACCGGTTCGAGTAATTGACGGCGCTCACTGTTGGCGACTTCGCTCGTCGCCATCAAAATCGGCATTTCTTCGGTAGGGAGTTCTTCGGCAGCTCCCAAGAGGCGTTCGTAGAGCAAACGGGCAATTGCCGCGAGCATCAGTAGCGTACCAATTCCGAGGAGGACAACATACCCTGCGCCGGTACGCGCTGCAGCGTCATACACCAGTACTTTGCTGGTGAACGAGCTGAACGGCGGTGCGCCGAGTAACAACAAACACCCCCCGATGAAGCCACTGCCGGCCAGCGGCCAGCGCCATAACAAATCGCGCCGAATCGTGACGACTGGACGGCCATCGGGACGTTCGAGCAGTGCAATCGATACATAAATAACCAGCACGGCTATCATGTGATTGAATAATTCGAGGATCGAGCCTGCCAAGCCACTGCTCGAAGCGCTTGCTACCCCAACCAGCATGAAGCCACTATTGCCGACGATGAGGTAACTCGGCGTACGCCGCAGATGTGGTGTGGCCAAACCAAATAACGCCGACACAATCATCGTCACGGCACCAAGCACCATTAATACATGCATGCCGCGTTCGTTTTCGGTCACGATGATGGGGAAAAACTGAAACGTCGAAATCAAGAACAGTAACCCGGTGCTGTTGAGCGCCGTGATGATAAAGACCGTTACCATTGGTGCAGAAAACTCTGCGACTTCGATGAGCCAAGAGTGGAACGGAAAAATAGCAAAGCGCATTCCAAAGCCGACAATCAGCAGAGCGATAATGAGATGTGATGGTGATGATTGCCCGTTTGCTTCTGTCGGCCAATAGATGGTCAACAGGACAAATGCCATGTACATCGCAAAACCCGACAGCAATACCAATACGAGGTAATGCAACGCCGTGATGAGTGGCGACCGCTCAACCAGTACCGTACTGCCGATGGGCAAATCGACAATGGCCAAAATTGCCACAAGGCCACTACTGACCATCAACAAGGCAGCGACAAATGGTTCTTGGAGCAAGAGGACGGTAGTACTCGTGAATCCCAAGAGCAGTAAGCTGACCGGGATAAAGTGTTCGCCGTGGGTAATAAAAAACGTCACCACATAGGCAAAAAGGGCAATCCCGAGAATGGTCAACAAGACCAACTGCCCCAGCGGATCGATGGTGAGCGTCAAGCCGAGCAGACGCACGGGGGCATCGACTGGCAGTTCGAGCACCAAGACTGCTTGCGTCAGCACACAGACGATGGCACCGGTAATCGATGGTGTCGGTTGCGACCGGAGTAAAAACATCCCGGCTGCCACCGCAATGGGGAAGAAGATGATGAGTAAGTAGAGCATCAGCGTTTATACAACTCGTTGAGTTCGAGTGTCTTGAGGCGTCCATACATCAACGCACTCAAATACGACACCGAAAGCGAAAGAACGATGGTCGTCAGACCGAGCATTGCCAATGGGAACACCTGAATGGTGCTGGCGATGGCGGTGTAGAGCAAATCGATGCTACTGACACATAACAACAGCCCAAGGCCGAGCTTGAGCACGTCGCTCGCAGTCACAATGGTGAAAATGCCGGTCAATGTCAACCAGTACCAGGCAAAGTCGACGGATTCACTCCCAATTGGGTATAACCGTGGCAAAACGAAACTAGCAATGGCAGCCAAAATGAGGGCCCACAGTGGGACGACGAAGTCCGCAAATCGGAGCGGTGCAATGATTCTCTGGCGTTGGGCGCGCCGGGCTGCGCGGCGCAACTCGGCCAAAGAAAACTCATCGAGCTCTTCTGTGCCTTCCTCACGAGAAAATGTCAGCGCGGTCACGCCCAGAATGAGTACTGCGGAGAGCCCAGCGATGATTTTCACCAAAACGGTTGTGCTGACCATGTACCCCAGCAGCGACAGGTCAGGAGTAATAAATTGCTGTTGTGCCAAAAAAGCTGCCACAAACAAGTAATTGAGCAACAGTCCCGTCAGGGTACTGCGCCATTGCTGTGCCAAGAGAATGATGCCAGCCGAGGCAGCAATGCCCAGGAGAGGCCATTGTGTCGCAAAAAAATCAGCCATGCATACCTCAAATCAGCAAGAGCACAATGACAATTAAACCGAGGACGAGGCCCGCTACATAATAACGTTCTTCGCCCAGTCTGAGCACCCACTGGAGGGCATTGCCAAACCGAATAATCTGCTCCCAGACGCTCGCAAGCAACCGATTCGGGCTCACAAAGGCACTCAGGAACGACAGACTTTCGGCGGTCGCAACGGGGGGGACCGACGTCGAACCAACGTCGTTGGGGTTGGCGATGTCACGCTGGCGGAGTCGGCTGGCGTAGACGGGGACAGCCACCAAAAGCACAGACACTGCAGTCAGAATGAGTTGCAACGAAATCCCGGGCATCGAAGGTGGAGTAATGACACTATCGAACGCGGTACGCGACTGCAACGGAACCAGCCAGAGCTTCCACAGCAGTTGTGGCACAAACCCCGTCAACAGGAGTACCCCACAAAACAGAATCGGGCTCAGTACAGCAATCGGGGTAGGAATTGCCGATATCACCGGCAATTCTGGGTTTGTGCCTTTGGGTAAGCGGCGCCAAATGGTCGACAGGGCACCGGCCCAGGCAAGCCCCAGCACCGAACCGCTTATCAGGATGGCAATCACTATCCATGGTGCACGCAACATCAGCACCTCTGCCATCCACCAGCGCGATATGAAGCCAATCGTGCCCGGCAGGCCAATCGATGCTGCGACCGCGACAAAGAGCAGAACACCGGCAAACCCGATGCGTGCGCGTGGGCGCAGTTTGAGCAAATCGTCTGTGTAATTGCGTGTTTCAATGAATGCAATGCCGAGGGCGATGATACACAGACTCAGCATGGCGGTGACCAGCAATACCGGTACGCCATAAGCAAGAATCTGTAAGTCGCTGACTGCGGCCAAGGTCAATACTGCCAGGACTGAACTGCTATGCCAACCGTAGAGTGCCCGTAAGCGAGTCGAACCAATGGCACCCACTGCCGTACCAAGCGCACTGACGATCGCCACGATAATCAACACCGTGCGCCAGTAATCACTAATCAGTGGACCTTGCGTGGCCATCATGTCGATGAAGGTCAATGCACCAAGCAGGGGGATCCCCAACGGGACGAGGAAGATTGCCAGAATTGCTGGTGCACTACTCATCCCAGCAACAAAACCATGGAACGGTGCCAGCCCCATTCCCAGGAACGCCGCCAAACTCCAGCACACGATGAGGGCACCGGGAAGGGGTCCAACAGGGATGTACTGACGCCACATAATGGCTACCAACAACAGAATCGCACCTGCGATCCCACCGACAATACTAATCAGCGGTGTGTCGCTCCCGGGGAGTGCGCCGCTAAGACGCATAATAATGCCGCTGAACATCGCAGCCAAGCCCCAAGCGAACACCCGCAGGGTGGAATCTTGGGATGCCACACCGACCAAGATCACGGTAATGTGAAACAATAACAGCGCCAACAATCGTCCGTAGTTGCGTAGTTGGTAGGGCAACGAATGGATCAGGCCGATCATGCCTGCAGCACTCCCCAACAACAGCATCAGGGCAACGACCCATGTAAATGCATCGAAGCGCAGTGAGAGGCTGGTCACAAATCCATCAATACGCATCCAATCAAATGGAAGCAGCTGGAGCGGTAATCCATTGATAATCCCCGACACTGCCAGCATCAGAGCGCTAATCAACAGACTACCGATTGCCAGGAAGCCAATTTGACGGGTTGGCACGACACGGTCTATCGACCAAGCCGTTATTCCTGCCAGCAGCGGTAAAATCAGCGCCACAAGTTCCATAGTGGATGGTTCCTTTAGTGTTCTGCGCAGGCGCTACACGCATCAGTCGAGGCGATGATGGTAATCACGTCATCGAGTTGGGCGTTGGCCGAGAGTGCTTGGATGAGAGAGCGATCGAGTTGTCGCTCTATTTTGATGTCACATTTGGTAATACCAGCCGTCGCGGCAGTGATGGCATAGGTAATCAACCCACGAGGCCCTTCTGCCGTACCTACACCACTCCCGGAAATAGATTCGAAGACTGGGTTTGCCGGTGTGCCACCCTTCATCTGACGGTTGGCTTGATCGATGAGTTTGGCGCTTTCGTGCGCTTCGAGGAGCATAACCATAAGGCGTGCATAGACATCACCACCTTGTTGCGTGACCATCGATGCCTCAAACATCCCGTACGCGTCATATGGTTGGCTAAAGCGACTATCCTGGGCCACTCCAGAAGCACGACCGACAATCCCTCCGACCATCAACTGATTGGCGACTTGGTTGCTTAACACGCCGACGTTTACCGTACGTGCCAACAAACGATGATCGTCAATAATATGGTCAATAGATCGGTAGAGGGCTTTGATAAAGCTACTGATGCCGGCTTGGAGTGTTTGTTGCATCCGTGTGCTTGGCTCTATCGTTACGCCGCCTGGCACAATGATGACATGGTCGGTGCGCTTGCCGATAACTTCCAACAGCAGGGTGTTTGCGGCGAACTGGAGCTGGCGCAGATCGGCACTGTGTTTTGTGACACCGACGATGTCACAGATCGTCGCAGCACCGGCGAGATGCATCGAGATGCGCTCAAGCTCACACACAATGACACGGATAATGCGTGCATGGATGGGAACTTGGATGCGATTGATCGATTCGAGGGCATGCGCGTATGCCAACGAATGCGCATGACTGCAGGTGCCACATACCCGCGCCACAATCGCCGACACATCCACAAGGGGCGTGCGGCAGATGATGTCGGTGGTGTTCCGGGCATTCATCCCGGTGTGGCAGTCGATGTTCGTTATCGACTCACCGTCTATATCCATGATGAACCGTTGTGGGCCACGCCAAGCGGCATGAAACGGCCCGAGTGTCAGTGCATACGTCACACAAACTCCCCTGCGTAGTTTGGTTAATTATACATGCGAATCGTGGTCTTTCAGACGACGCAAAGCGCAAAAAAGGCAATCTGTTGATTGCCTTTTTCACACCGTGTCATGTCGTGCATCCTTAGCGCCGGAAAACCGAGAGTCGCAATGCGGTACGTTCTTCGTTTTGGATGAACACCTCAATAAACGCGGGAACGCAGACAATCTCGATTCCTTCGGCAGCCAAGAAGGTATGCGCAATCGCAATGGCTTTGATGGCTTGCCCGGTTGCTCCTGCACCGATTGTTTGGATTTCGACCGCGCGTTGTTCGCGGATGACGCCAGCAATCGCACCTGCGACAGCGCTGGGTCGGGACTGCGACGACACTTTGAGGGTTTCGATCGTGGTTTCTGTGCCGGCGAGCTTCGATGCGATGCCATAGACGTCAGTGGCTGTGTGTTCATCCATCGGTGTTGCTCCCTTGTAAAAAACCTCCGATGCGAGCACGTGCATCGGAGGCGTGGGCTACTTAGCGTGCGTATTCGGTCGTACGTGTTTCGCGGATGACCGTTACTTTGATTTGACCGGGGTATTGCAGACTCTCTTCGATTTTCTTGGCGATATTGCGTGCCAACTGGATGCTGCCCAAGTCATCAATCGTCTCGGGGACGACCATGATGCGCACTTCACGACCAGCTTGGACGGCAAATGCACGTTGGACGCCTTCGAATGATGTCGCAACACCTTCGAGTGCTTCGAGACGCTTGATGTAGAGATCCAACGTCTCGCGCCGGGCACCCGGACGACCGCCCGAAATGGCATCGACCGCCTGCACCAAAAACGCTTCGACCGTCTGTGGTTCTTCGTCGTTGTGATGCGCTGCAATCGCATGTACAATCGCGGGGGAACGACCTAGACGCTTGGCGATGTCGGCACCGATGACCGCATGCGGTCCTTGGACCTCGTGGTCGACGGCTTTACCGATATCATGGAGCAATGCGGCGGTTTTGGCGATTGCGATATTGGCACCCAGTTCTGCAGCCATGTGTGATGCAAGTAGCGCGCATTCGAGTGAATGGTGCAATACATTCTGACCATAACTGGTGCGGAACTTGAGCCGACCGAGTAATTTGATCAAGTCGGGATGTAACCCTTGGACATTGGCTTCGTAGGCAACGCGTTCGCCTTCTTCGCGCATGACCACATCGAGTTCTTGTTGGGTTTTTTGTACCACTTCTTCGATGCGCGTCGGGTGAATGCGACCGTCTTTGAGGAGCTTGCCCAGTGATAATCGGGCAACTTCACGGCGGACGGGGTCGTGGCAGGACAACGTGACGGCATCGGGAGTGTCGTCGACGATGATGTCTACACCGGTAATTTGCTCGAAGGCACGGATATTGCGCCCTTCACGACCGATAATACGACCTTTGATTTCTTCCGAAGGGAGAGGCACCGTCGACACCGTGATTTCGGCAACATAATCGGAAGCACAGCGCTGAATGGCCATGCTGATGATTTTGCGGGCGGTTTTGTCGGACTCGTCTTGGGCGACCCGCTCGATTTCGCGAATGCGGCGTGCCGATTCATCACGTGCTTCGGCTTCGACTTTGGCGAGGATGACTTCGCGCGCTTGATCTTCGGTGAGGCCCGAAATACGTTCTAATTCTGTGCGTTGCTGGAGCTTGTACTGCTCTGCTTCGGCGTTCGTCTGCTCAGCTTGGCGTTCCCGTTGCGTGATCTGGCGTTCCCGGCGCTCGACACCTTCGACTTTACGGTCGAGTGCTTCTTCTTTGCGGGTGATGCGTTCTTCTTGTTGGCGCAGATTCTGGCGGGCTTCGCGGACGTGGTTCTCGGCGTCGGTACGGATGCGGAGTGCTTCGTCGGAGGCCTGCATCTTGAGCTCTTTGTGCTCCGTCCGGATTGATTCGAGCTTGAGCTGCCATTCGGCTTCAATGCGCGAAATCTGGTTTTGTGTATTGGTTTTATTGATGAACAAAGCGATGCCGAAACCAGCAGCAGCGCCGATAAACAACATGATAATTGGCAAAATGCCTTCCATGAACCGACCCTTCCCAATAAATATATCTTACAGTTTGCATGGTCAAAAAAACGACAGAAATCGAATATAGTGCCAAAAACTGTTTGACCTATCTTAACCGTTGACAGAATGTTCTGTCAAGATTGAAGATAGGTCACGGGAACGGGCGGGAAGGATTTTCGTCAGCGGAGTTTTTTTGCTTCGAGCATGCTGTGCGACATCATGTACTGAATCCATGCCGCGAGACTCAACGTCCCGAACTCATTATGCGTCACGATCTGTGTCAGAGCGATGTCTGCCGTGATGAGTGATTGCACGAGCGCAATGGATTCTGTCCGCGTTGTGGCAGCCGTACGTACCAAATCTGCATACGAGGTGTCAGTCGCAGGGACGTATCGGTCACATTCTTCGTGGTACGTCACACCGGTGCGTACTTGATTGATGCGGGCCTGCGCCCAGCGTTCGACACCTATGATGTGGGCGACCAATGCGCGGTTTTTGGCGGTATCAGCTTTGCCCTCGAGTGCTGCAATATAGGGTGCGTGACTGGCAGTGAATCGCGCGAATAGCGCCTCGGCGGTGACGCCGCGGACCGGCCGTTCAAAGAACAGACCGCCAACGAAGTGGATGATGCGTGATGTGATACTCATGGTCTAGACATCCTCGTCGATAGATCCGGTCAAAAAAAGTATACCTACCCACAATGACCGGGCATGGCGATAAAACAACAAGCCAAATAGCACCATGAAGCTCGCTACACCAATCAACAGGGGAACCGTTGGGATGGTGGTCACTACGGCTAGTGTTGCACCAGCAATCGCAATCAGACACATCAGTGCTGTGTTTATTGCCATCCCGCCCGAAACTTCCCCGCTGTCACGCTCGTAGATGATGTTACAAGTGGGGCAACGCACGTTCATCACAAACAGCGAGCGGAACATGCGGCCACGCTGACAAGCGGGACAGGTCAGCCAAAAAGTACACCAAAAAACACGTAATACTCGTATCACGTGCTCACCTCGGATCTATGGTAATTAAATAAATGTGGTGGGCGATAATGGACTCGAACCATCGACCTCAACGATGTCAACGTTGCGCTCTAACCAGCTGAGCTAATCGCCCTCACACCCAAATAGTAGCACGGCCGAATCGGGTTTGTCAAATCGATATTTTGGAGCGAATATCCGATGCGCCGTTTGCCGCTCACCCAAAGATACCGTCCCGTACGTAGGTAAATCCGGCAGAAGAGAGGCACAACAGACGCGGAACGCTTTTTCGCGATATGCTACGACACATCAAGATAGATGTGAGGTAGATGGTGCTCCCCATGAATCAAAACACACACCTGCTGTGGGTAGTGCTCCGTGCGTTTGCGGGGATTGGTATGCAGTCATTCGGCGGCGGTGCAACGACACTCTCGCTGATGCGGCAGGTCTGCGTCGAAACACATGGCTGGGTGACTGACGAAGAGTATAGCCAATACTGGGGTATGGTGCAGATCGCGCCGGGGATCAACCTCCTCGGGCAGACGGTATTGATCGGGAATCGAGTGGCAGGATTGCGCGGTGCGTTTGTCGCGTTGGGTGGCTTATTGGTGCCGAGTGTCGTGATAACGCTGGCAATCACCGCAGCATACGCAACGATACGACGTTCGAGTGTTGTCGCTGCTGCAGTGCGCAGCGTCATTCCAGCGACGGTCGGTGTCGGGTTGGTGTTGGCCATTCAAATGCTCAGGCCAGCAGTGGAAGCGAGCCACCGAGACGGGCGGTATAGTCTGGTGTTGAGTGTACTCGTCATCCTTGCTGCACCCGTACTCTTGGCGTGGGCAGAGGTGCCGGCAGTATTGGTGTTGTGGGGGTCTGGCGTCTGGTGCGCCGTTGGGACGCTGTGGGTGCGTCGGGGGGATGCATGATAGACGCGTGGGAATTGTTTTGGGTATTCTTGAAAGCGGCCCTGTTTTCGACATCAGGAACGGGGAATCTCCCCATGTTGCATACAGATTTGTTGCAGCGTGGTTGGGCAACCGAAGCGATGTTTGCCGAAGCGTTGGCCATTGGTCAACTCAGTCCTGGACCGACGGGTTTGTGGGTATTGAGCTTGGCATATCTCATCAATGGGGTACACGGAGCGGGTCTTGCATTGGTTGCCATTGTGTTGCCGCCACTCACGGCAATAGGCGTCCATGCGTTCGCCGTGCGTCATGGTGCGCATCCCATGGTACAAGGGTTTGTACGTGGGTTGATGCTCACTGTGGCGAGTATGTTTGTGGTGGTGATGCTCAAAATCATGCTCCAGAATGGACTCGATGTACGTAGTGTGACGATTGCTGTCCTGGCTTTCGTCGCGACCTGGCGGCGCATTGTTCCTGTACCGGTGGTGCTCGTGATTGCGGGAGTGATAGGGATTATCAGTTAGTAGTTGTCAGTTGTCAGTTATCAGTTATCAGTTATCAGTTATCAGTTTTTCGTTGAATACTGCGACGGAGATTGGTTGTTGTTTTGACTGAGAAGACTTCTTTGCTACAATCTGCGCATCAGAAGCAAAAGGAACATCCCATGCGCAAAATAATCGTCATTCAATTTGTCACCATGGATGGTGTGATTCAGGGTCCCGGTGGCGCGCAAGAAGACACCAGCGGGGGATTTGGGCATGGCGGCTGGATAGGACCATACTCTGACGCAGCTCAATCAACGGTTATTCGGCAGCAAATGAATACACCATTCGACTTGTTGATCGGACGGAATACCTATGACATATGGGCGCCATACTGGCCGCACAACGATGCCATCTGGCCGGGTGTCAATCGCGCTGTCAAATATGTCGCATCGAATACCATGACTGTCGCATCGTGGGACAAAACCGTCATCCTGCGTGGTGATGTCGCATCACAGATTCGCACCATCAAGCAGTCTGAAGGCCTCGATTTGCACGTGTACGGAAGTGCGACCTTGGTGCAGACACTGCTCGCGCATGACTTGGTCGATGAATTCTGGCTCAAAATCCATCCGATTACCTTTGGGACCGGCAAAAAGCTATTCACCAACGGTACTATCCCCGCGGCGTTTACGGTCACGAAGTGTGAACTCACCACCACGGGTGTGATTATGGTGAATTATGTGCGTGCTGGAGCCATCCCAACCTCGTAGGTTTTGCCAAAAGGATGACAAAAAGCCTCCTCACGCGTCGTGTAGAACGACGGCGGAGGAGGTTCTTTGTGCCGGGTTGTCTCAGGGTTTGGGGCTGTGATTATATGCGTAAAAGATATAGTCTTGAGACGTCGTTTTTTGGCCTAAATCGTTGAGTGACCGCAGGATTTGGGCACGGTGGTCTGTGCCGTGGTTAAGGACCTGGAACAGGACTTGCCACACCCGCAGATTGGCATCTTCGTTTTCGAGCGGCGTCGAATCGAGGATGTATGGATTGAGTGAATTGAGATATGTCTTCATCGAAGCCTCGACCGCGTCCCAGTATGTTCGAATGGCATCATATGATGTGTATTTGGCTGGGTCGAGTTCAGGTGGGAACTCTGCCCCGCGCAACCCACAAAACCATACTTCGTCCACCTCAATGAGGTGGAGCAGTTGTTTCTGGATGGAGCCTCGCGAATAGCGACCAGGCTGGGTAAAGGCGCTGGTAGTGAGTTTCACGATGTGATCGTCCCAGAGGGCGCGATTTTCGGCGAAGTGATAGCCAAAATAATGACGGAACATATCGACTGACATGGGTGCCTCGGCTTTCGTGAAAACGTGTTACTTCGCTGTAGCGGGGCTGTATTGATTCACGATGGGCGATACGTGCTGGCCAATGAGTCGAATGGAATTCATGAGTTGGGCATGAGTCAATTTGGCATTGTCCATCTGGAATGTGAAGCGCGAGATGCCGCCCAATGCTTCACTATGGCGCAAGATTTTGGCTGCGACAGTTTTGGGATCACCGACGACCAATGCGCCGGTCGGGCCATTCTGTGCGGCGAAGTGCCCCCGTGTGACGGGTGGCCAGCCTCGTTCGCGCCCGATGCGCGTAAAGGTTTCGGCATATCCTGGATAAAATTCTTCGACCGCTTGTTCCGTTGATTCGGCGACATACCCCAGTGAATGAATACCCACCTGCAAGCGTTCGGGAGGATGTCCCGCAGCAGCGCCCGCTTTGCGGTACAGGTCAATCAGTGGGCGGAAGCGATGCGTTTCGCCGCCGATGATGGCGACCATTAACGGCAACCCCAATGTCCCGGCACGTGCAAATGATGCTGGTGTGCCACCGACTCCGAGCCAGATGGGGAGCGGGTTTTGGAATGGTCGGGGCGAAATGATTTGCTGTCGCAGGGCAGGGCGGAACTTTCCAGACCACGTGACCTCTTCGTTGTCTCGGATTTGGAGCAACAAATCGAGTTTCTCGCTGAACAACGCATCATAGTCATGCAAGTCATAGCCGAATAGCGGGAATGATTCGGTGAATGACCCGCGGCCGACACAGATTTCGGCACGTCCGTGGGATACGAGGTCGAGTGTCGCGAAGTTCTGAAAGACGCGAACGGGATCGGCAGCACTCAACACGGTGACGGCACTGGACAGTCGAATCCGTGTGGTACGAGCCGCTGCTGCGGCGAGGATGACGATATTGGCAGAGTCGAGGAATTCACGCCGGTAGTGTTCACCAATTGCAAACACATCGAGCCCTTGCTCGTCTGCATAGACCATGCGTTCGAGGAGCTCGCTGAGCGCGGTCATGTCTTCGGTGGGACTATGTGGTGCCGGATTACCGGTTGCTGCAAAGCTGTCGATGCCTATTTCCACGCGCAGAATCCTTTCGCAGGGGGGCGAAGGTACCGAGGCGTACAACATCGCGGGTGTGGAGTTCATTCATTATATACGTTCACACCAGCATAGGGGATTGAATCGGTATACTGGAAGAAGATGGCGCAGAGAACAGAATGACAGGGACGTATGCGATTTTCGATTCGATTTAATAATGATCGTCCGGTACGCGAGTACCTAGCCCTCGCCCAGGCCGCCGAAGCAGCTGGTTTTGATCAATTCTGGGTCAGCGATGATTTGTTCCTCTACGGCGTCTGGCCGATTCTGGCAGGTTGTGCAACGGTGACGCAGCGCATCCAACTCGGGACCTGTATTGTCAATCCATACACCATGCATCCAGCCGAAATGGCGATGCAAGCAATCGCACTCGACGAATTGTCCGGCGGACGGGCACTTATCGGTATTGGCGCAGGTGCTGGGGATTTTTTGAGTTGGGTCGGGCTGCCCCAAGAAAAACCCCTCACCCGCATCATCGAGACCATCCATGTCTTGCGTGCCCTGTTCGCCGGTAAGCGTGTTGATCACGCGGGGCCAGAGTTAGGCACATGGAGCAGTGAGGCCTATATGCGCACGCCGACCCGCCAAATCCCCATCTATTTGGGTGCCATGAGCCCCAAGATGCTCGAAGCAATCGGAGAGCATGCCGATGGAGGATTGCCGTTGTTGTTCCCGCCGGAGCATTATGCGATGGCACGGGGGTTGGTCGACAAGGGCATTGCCAAATCCGGGAGGGACGCAACGACAGTCGATATGGCGGCCTGTATCTGGGTATCGGTTGGTGCGGATGCACAGGCTGCTGAGGCTGTCTTGCGCCACAAAATCGCCTACTACGGGCACGCCCTGAGTGACACGATTTTGAACAATCTCGGTGTCCCACGGGCGGCGTTTGTACCGATTGAGCATGCCATGCAACACGATCACGACGAAGCGCGTGCGTGTGCCATGGTCACTCCCGAAATGCTCCGTATCGGGATTACCGGATCCGCCAGCGACG
>JBJONV010000110.1:0-4853 GCA_046051665.1 Chloroflexota bacterium | reverse complement strand
TCGTCAATCCGACCATGAGCGCCATGCAAGAGAGTCGCCTCGACCTGGTCGTGGCTGGCACCAAAGAAGCCGTCTTGATGGTCGAAGCAGGGGCATTCGAGTTGACCGAAGAGCAGATGCTCAATGGTGTTATCGAAGGCCATCGTGTCGCCAAAGAAATCTGTGCCCTACAAGAAAAACTCGTCGCCTTGTGCGGCAAGCCGAAGCAGGCTTTCGCTCCAGCCGCCCAAGACAAATCGCTCGAGCAGGCGATGCGTCAGTGGATGGGCACACGCTTCCACGATGCGTTGCACAATAGCGACAAAACGGCACGTCAGGATGCTACCGATGCACTGCATGCAGCCGTGATTGCCCACTTCACCGCAGATGAGCCCGAAGAAGAGTTGGCAGCCCGCAAAAAGGCCATCGACGTCGCCTTCGAGAACATCATGTACGACGAAGTGCGGAACGCATTGCTCGATTCGGGCATTCGTGTCGATGGTCGTACCCCCGAAGAAATTCGACCCATCAGCGTCGACGTCGGTGTCATCCCTCGTGTCCATGGCTCGGGTTTGTTCACCCGTGGCCAGACGCAGGTGTTGACCATTACGACGTTGGGTTCACCCGCCGAAGAGCAGCGCCTCGACGACTTGGGTATCGAAACCAGCAAGCGCTACATCCACCACTACAACTTCCCACCATTCTCGACCGGCGAAGTCAAGCGCCTCGGCGCTCCACGCCGCCGCGACATCGGTCATGGTGCATTGGCAGAGCGATCGTTGGTCGCTGTGTTGCCCAGCAAGGATGAATTCCCGTACACCATGCGTTTGGTGTCCGAGGTGTTGTCTTCTAACGGCTCTTCCTCGATGGGTTCGGTCTGTGGATCGAGCATGTCGTTGATGGATGCCGGCGTCCCCATCAAGCGCCCAGTTGCCGGTGTGGCCATGGGTCTGGTGACGGGCGAGCACGGCAAGTTCCGCGTCTTGACCGACATCCAGGGCATTGAGGACCACCTCGGTGATATGGACTTCAAGGTTGCTGGTACCACCGAAGGCATTACCGGCCTACAGATGGACATCAAGACGACCGGCATTACCTACGAAATCATGAAAATCGCCTTTGAACAAGCCCGCCGCGGTCGTTTGTTCATCCTCGATAAGATGAGCGCAGCGATCACCACGGCTCGTGCCGAGATGTCGGTCACTGCACCGCGCATCATCACCCTGCAAATCCCCGTCGATAAAATCGGCGCACTCATCGGCCCTGGTGGCAAAACCATCCGCGGCATCATCGAGAGCACCGGCGCAACGGTGGACGTCGAGGACGATGGCCGCGTATTTGTGACCACGGCAGATGGCGAAGCATCGAAGAAGGCCGTTGGTATGATCGAAGCGTTGACGCGCGAAATCAAAATCGGCGAAATCTTCTTGGGGAAGGTCGTCAGCATCAAGCCGTTTGGCGCCTTCGTCAACTTGATTCCTGGCAAAGACGGCATGGTTCACATCTCGGAACTGGACGTCGGTCGGGTCAATGTCGTCGAGGACGTCGTCAATATCGGCGACGAAATCAACGTCATGGTCATCGATGTCGATGCCGGTGGCAAAGTCAGTCTGTCACGCAAAGCAGTGCTGACTGGCATGACCCCAGAAGACGTCAAGAATGCACCACGCCCAGAGCGTGCCCCTCGTGACGGCGACCGCGGTGGATTCCGTGGACCGCCACGCGATGGCGATCGCCCACGCCGCCGCATGTAATCAACCGAGCGGGGCTTATTGCAATAAACACCGCTCAAAAATGCGACCAGACCGTCTCAAGCTGTGAGACGGTCTGGTCGCTTCGCATTTACTTCTTGGGCGCGTATTCCGTGTTGCCGAGCAGGTCGCTGTGATGGCGCTGGGCGACATCGGGGTGTGAGCGCAGGCGGGACTTGAGTTGGTTTTTGCCGTTTTCGCGGAACAACGGATTGAGTGGATCGGCGGTCGCGCCGCGGGATTGTGCTGCCAACTCTGGTGGCAGCTTGAGGACAGGGACCGTCGCATTGAGTTGCGCATTGAAGAAGAATGCGACCGACAGTCGGTTTTGGCCTGCTGGTGGCGTAACCACCCGATGGACGTTGGCCAGTAAGAAGCCATTCGACGCCATCTCGAGGATTTCGCCGATGTTAATCACGAACGTACCAGGGATGGGTGGTGCGCTGATCCATCCGCCGTCGTGCTCGACTTCGAGCCCTTTTTGGACGTCTTGGAGCAGTACGGTGACGAACCCGCCGTCTTTGTGGGCACCGACGCCCTGATCACTCTCGGTTGCATCGCGACCGGGGTAGCGGATGATTTTGAGCAGGTAGTGTGAATCAGGCGTATAAATGGCCTCAAAGATGTTTTCGGGCTGGCCCAAGGCAATCGCAAAGGTCTTGATGAGGCGGATGGCAAGGTCTGCGGCTGCTGCTTGGTAGCGCAGAATGGTCTCTTTGTAATTGGGCAAATTGGCAGGCCACTGGTTGGGACCGCGCAGACGCATCCACGGCTGATCGGCGGGTACCGTGGCGAGCTTTTCACGCTCGGCGCCGATATCGACTTGCTCACGCCAGTCACGTTGGCCACGGGTGAATTCATTGCCCTGGCGATTGTAGCCACGGAAGTGTGGGGAATTGACCATCTCGATGGCCATTTTATCGGCTTCGGGCAGTGCAAAAAACTGCTTTGCAACGGCCAGTGTATCGTCAATGAGGGCTTGATCGATGCCGTGCCCGGTGACGTAGAAAAAGCCCAGGTCATAGGCTGTTTTGCGCAGTTCGGCGATGAATGCGTCACGTTCGGCTGGGTTCGATTCGAGGCGGGCGAGGTTTAATACCGGGAGTTGTTCATACGTCGTCTTCATACGACCTCCTGATCACGGGATGGTGAGGAGTTCCCACTCAGATACCCGAAGTACCTGCATTATAGCAAACATACATTATAAATTTAATCAAGTATTGCCTTTCGGAAATGAAGGTTTGTGCATAGCGTAGAATACACCTGTCCAGACGAAATACCGCGTTGCGCGACAGAATAGGGGTATGTGATGACGATATCAGCGATCAAAATGAACGATGGGCGGATGATTCCGCAGATTGGTTTGGGGACGTGGCCGTTAAAGGACCATGATGCACCGGCAGTAATTGTGACGGCCATCGAAGCAGGGTATCGCCATATCGACACCGCGTTCCGCTATGGGAACCAGGTCGGTGTCGGCCAAGGCATCCGCCAGAGTGGGATCGATCGTGCTGCGCTCTTTATTACAACCAAACTGGATGGAGAACATCAAGGCGACGACAAGGCAGTCGCGGGGCTTGATGCATGCTTGCGGCAGCTGGGCACCGAATATGTCGATTTGTTGTTGATTCATTGGCCGATGCCGGCGCGTGGGCAATTTGTATCGACATGGAAAACGTATGAACGCCTGCAAGCATCGGGCAAAGTACGGTCGATTGGTGTCTCGAATTTCAAACCTGCACACCTCGAGCAATTGGCAGCGCAGACGAGTGTGGTCCCTGCTACGAATCAAATCCAGTTGAGCCCGCGGATTACGCGGACTGATCATGTCGCGTACGACGCTGCGCATGGGATTGTGACGGTGTCATGGAGTCCGTTGGGGCAGGGCAGTGATTTGTTGCAGGATGGGTTATTGGCGCAGATCGCGGCCCGTCATGGCAAAACTCCCGCGCAGATCGTGTTGCGCTGGAACATTGAACTCGGGCTTGTTCCCATCCCCAAATCAGCCAACAAACAGCGCATTGCGGAAAACATTGATATCTTTGATTTTGCGCTTTCTGCTGCCGAGGTAGCGGCAATATCGGCCCTCGATACCGGTGCCGAGAAGCGTGTTGATTCAGACGTCGACGGTCACTAGGCACCGGTTTTATAGACAAAAAAAGGGAACATCCGTCATGCAGTATGAGACGAATCACTACGAAGGGATGATTGCCGAAACTACGCGCATCCCTGGGCACGATGGCGAGATGATTGGTGCATATGTCGCACGTCCACTCGGCCCTGGGCCGTTCCCCGCTATTGTGGTGATACATCACATGCCGGGTTGGGACGAGTGGTATCGCGAAGTCACCCGCAAATTCGCGCATCACGGGTTCATTGCGATTTCGCCGAACTTGTATCACCGTGCCGGCCACGGCATCCCCGAGGATGTGGCCGTCAAGGTGCGGGCCCAGGGAGGGGTTCCAGACGATCAGGTGGTCGGTGACGTGGCCGGGATGTTGGCGTATGCACAAGCACTGCCACAATGCACCGGCAAGGTGGCGGTCTTTGGGACATGCTCAGGCGCGCGGCATGCCTTCCTCGCTGCGGCACGGACTCCTGGGTTTGCAGCCGTCATTAATTGCTGGGGTGGACGGGTTACGATGGAACCGCACGAACTGACCGCTCATCAGCCGGTAGCGCCCGTCGACTACGCCAAAAATCTGCAATGCCCGGTGTTGGGGATTTTCGGCGAACAAGACAGTAGTCCGACTCCTGCACAAGTGGCGTTGCTCGAGCAAGCGTTATTGGCACATGGGATCGTGCATGAGTTCCATATGTACGCAGACGCGGGACACGGGTTTTTCTACTATGACCGTCCGACGTATCGTCAGAGTCAAACCATGGACGGCTGGAAGAAAATCTGGGCATTTTTGGCACAACACGTTGCGGGGTAGCGGTTTTTTGTCGAGAGAAAAAGGAATCAGCGCATGTGCACGATGATTGCCACACAGATACAGGTTGCAGGGGCGGGCAAAGCGGGGAATGGCTGGTTCACATTACGCGAAGCGAATGTGTCGTACGATCATCCGTTTGAAGCACCGTTCGACCATGCGCTGAATATCGACTTTGTCAACGAATCAC
>JBJONV010000109.1:0-7577 GCA_046051665.1 Chloroflexota bacterium | reverse complement strand
ACCCACGGCATGCCGTCGTTCACGAATAAAACTTCTCGCGGATGGAGTTGATTTCGTTTTTGAGGCGGGTGTCGGTGACGAGTTCTTCGGTGATTTTCTCGCAGCCATACATGATGGTCGTATGATCGCGACCACCCAACAACACACCGATGTCGACCAGACTGGCATCGGTTTCTTCGCGCAATAAATACATGGCGATTTGGCGGGGCATGACGATATTGCGACTCCGACCACGTCCCTGGAGGGTTTTGAGGTCGATTCCGTAGAACTCGCACACGGTACGCACGATGACATCGGCAGTGACCCGTTTTTTGGACCGCGTGTCGAGCAGGTCGCTGAGAGCTGACTGCGCGCCTTCGACGGTAATTGTCGTGCCGTTCATTTTGGCAAAAGCCACCACGCGATTAAGACTCCCCTCGAGTTCACGGATATTGCTCTGGATGCGTTGCGCCAAGAACTCGATGACCGCAGCAGGCACGTCGACCGTCATCTGCTCGGCTTTGGTGCGCAAAATAGCAATCCGGGTCTCGTAATCGGGTAATTGCACGTCGACGATAAGGCCCCACTCGAAGCGTGAACGGAGTCGTTCTTCGAGGGTCAAAATGGCTTTGGGCGGGCGATCCGAGGTCATTACCACCTGTTTACCGGCGGTATGCAGGGTGTTGAAGGTATGGAAGAATTCTTCTTGGGTGGCATCTTTGCCAGCGATGAACTGGATGTCGTCGATGAGCAAGATGTCGATGTTGCGATAACGATTGCGGAATTCTTCGGTCTGTTGGCGCCGGATGGCGTTGATGAGGTCGTTGGTGAACTTCTCGCTCGAGACGTACAGGACGTTGATATCAGGGTTTTGCGACAGCGCAGCGTTCCCAATAGCATGCAGAAGGTGGGTTTTGCCTAAACCGACGCCACCATACAGAAACAACGGATTGTAGGCTTGCGCCGGATGATCTGCCACTGCCATACAGGCAGCACTCGCGAGGCGATTGCTCGAACCGATGATAAAGCGATCAAACGTGAAGCGCTGGTTGAGCATACTGCGCGCAGTGGTGCTCAAGAAGTCGATTTGTTGCGGGGTTTCGTCATTGGTGAGCTGTTTCCCCAGCATTTTGGGCTTTTGATTCGGTTGATCCGTCGGCTGTCGCGGTGTTTTTGGTTGCTCGCTGGCACTCACCGTCTGCGTCGTCAAAAATTCTTCGTCACCGTCGCTCGGGGCATCGGAGGCATCAGAAGACTGCAGAGGCCGCGTGCTCGCAGGTGTTTTGGGTGTATTGCTGTCTTGGTGGGTATAGGCCCCGACGACGACCCGCACACGCACCGAGTACCCCAAGATATCTTTGAGGATAGTGGTAATCATGCCACTGTAACGCGACTCGACAGCCTCGCGGAGCATCGGCGTGTTGACACTGATGACGGCGATGTTGTTGTCGAGATGCACCAGCTCGGTCCGACGCAGCCATGTATTGTATTCGCTCCGGGGCAACTGGAGTTCCAGTGACCCGAGCACGCTGTTCCACGTTTTGGCCAGATTCACGACTACTCCCTACCACTGGTTTTGCGGCACAGTACGCACGCGCACAGCACTTTTGGGGTCAAAAAAAGCCGCCTATGGCCGGCTTCGGGGGAAATGTATGTTCTCGTATTCTACTCATTTTCCCTCAAACATGCAACCACTGCGGACAGATTCACACGCGTATGGTTGTCGAACCACAGGCAAGACAGTGTTTTCAGAAAAATCATACAGAATGCGTATACTGCGTTGTCGATATGGAACCTATTTGCATTCTGTTTCGTCTTGCTCGTATACTCAATCCGTATTCATGTACAAACGAGAGCAATCAGATGAACCGACGAACATTTTTGGGTGCAGTATTGTCCGGCATTACAGTCCTTGCGCTGAGCGCGTGTGGCGCATCGGCAACACCTGCGGAAGGTACCGGGAGTCAGGCACTTCCCCCCATCATGATCGAAATCGGTGGCGAAAGCATCGTCGGCGACGCACCAAGCACCATCAAAGCCAGTGACTTTGTCGTCTTCACCGGCGAATCCTCAGGTTGGACCGTGGCGACCACCACTCCAGATATCGTGAGCGTGGTACAAGGCGGCACTCAAGACACCTACCAAACCAATCCGGGCTTCGAGGCAATCAAAGCCGGTGCTGCCGTCGTTACGATCACCAGCCCCATGGGGACAGTGATTACCCTCGACATTACCGTCGAATAACCGACGTTCGATGTACGCCCCGAGCGCTGCTCGGGGTGTTTTTTTGTGCCAGGAACGAGTATTGGACACGAGTGTACACACACGCTCGTGCTCCCGACGGCAGGGTACGATTGGATGCGAGACGACAAAACAATGGTACTGTAGAGAGAAAGGAGGAGGCCATGCGCTCACCACACATACGAATCCACGGGTTACCGATGGACATTGGGCAAAATCGGCGTGGCGTCGATATGGGCCCGAGTGCGATCCGCTATGCAGGACTCAGCGAACGCCTCAGCGGACTCGGGTATACCGTCCAGGATGTCGGGAACATCGAGATTCCCGCCCTGACAGATGGACACGCACCGCTTGAAAATGCGCATCACGCATCCGGAGTCGCTGCGATCGCAGAGCGTTCCTATGCGGCCATGCAGGCCTGTATTGCTGCCGATGACGTCGCGATTTTTTTGGGTGGTGATCATAGTTGTGCCCTTGGTACCGTGGCAGGTTCGTTGACCCGTAGCGGGCGCACCGGTGTCTTGTGGGTCGATGCCCATGCCGACTATAACACCCCTGCAACCTCGCCATCGGGCAATGTGCATGGAATGGTCGTCGCCAGTCTGATGGGCTTGTGTGCAGAGCCGTTACGGATTGGGAAAACTTTTCTCCACCCGAGCGATATCATCATGGTGGCGATCCGTGACCTTGACCGCGAAGAACGCAGCGCCTTGCGTGCCAGCGGGATTACCGTCTATACGATGCGTGATATCGACGAATTGGGTATTCCCGCGATTCTGCAGCGCATCCAGACACAGTTCGCATCGTGCGTAAGTCTGCATGTCAGCTTTGATATGGATTCACTCGACCCGAGCATTGCTCCCGGTGTGGGTACCCCTGTGAGTGGTGGCTTGAGTATCCGCGAAGCACACTTGATTATGGAGTTGCTCTGCGACGATGGGCGCGTGCGGGCACTCGACCTGGTCGAAGTCAACCCCATCTTGGATGTGTACAATCGAACAGCCGAACTCGCAGTCGACTTGACGGCGAGTTTATTCGGGCAACGCATCATCTAGCATTTGGAGAAAAACGCCCCTCCCTGCGCATGCAGGGAGGGGCGTTGCTGGTGGGAGGGGTTATTCGACGACGAATTCCATGCGTCCACCTTGGAGCGTGCCATCGATGTAGACCTCGACGGCATATTCACCTTCGGGCAGGACGTAGGATGGTCCGAGGTCAATGGGGACATCCAGCGCAACGGTGCCATCGCTGGGCTGGTCCCACTCGCTGATATAGCGCAGGGATTCATCCTCGTAGCCATCGGCATAGAACTTGACCAGTACATGCGCACCGGCAGGAACTCCTGTGGCATCTGCTTGAATGGTCAATGGAATACCATCGAACGAGGTATTGTCGAAGACATCCGATGCAGTGAAGACGGCACTTTCATCCGTGGTGCCGAGAGTCAACGCTTGGAGCGCACCGGCACCTGGGGTGAGTTGGAATGCCAAGGTGGTCGACAACGAACGGACATCAGCGATGGCTGCGTCGATTGCTTGGGCCTGTTCGGCACTGCGTTCTGGGGCACCTGCGACTGGTTCACTATCGCGCTGCTCGGTGATGATGTCGGCGGCTTCGTCGATGGCATAGAAGAAGTCTTCGTCTGGTTCGTTGCCTTTGGCGCGGACCTCGGCTACCGTCGCGACTGCGCTGTCACGCAGTGCTTTGGTCGCAGCAGCGACAGCCGCTGGGTCTTGCTCTGCGGCGGTGACGGCAATCATCGTGCCGAGTGCCGTGGGGGAGGTCGGCTCACGCAATACCCATGCTTCGGTGATGGTACGTGCTTGGGCGACATCGCCAGTCACCAAGAGCAGATAGCTCTGCCACGAGTCGACACTCGAGACATCGTAGCCAGCGGTACGGGCAGCAGCAAACCCTGCCAGCGCTTCCTCGTTTTTGCCCTCTGTGTAGAGCAGGGTTGCACGCTCATAATGCGCATCACCATAGCTGGGTAATGCCGCGATTGCCTCGTCGTAGGCAGCGATTGCACCGACGTTGTCTTCTTGGTAGCTGAGGGTGTAGGCATTCACATAGGCATCGACTGCTGCTTGTGAAAAGGCAGGAAGCGGCTCGCGGTAGGTCTGAATCGACCAATTTGCTGTAATCAGGGTAATCAAAATGGCAGTGGAGAAAATCATCAGCCGGGGGATATCGGACATCACCAAACACAGACCCAACAACCCCAACACAACCGCTAGCAGGGTCAGATGGACGATGTAGGTGTTCGCTTTGGTATCCCAGGCCATATCCAGTGCTTGCATAAAGGAGCGCATTTGTTCTGCGCGGGTCGCATCACGGACATACACATCGACTTCGTAGGCAGCTGGGCCTTTGTCGCCCATTGATGCATACGGTTCGCCGTATGCGGGTGAAATAACGGTCAATGCGTCTTTGGCATCGCTGAGTGTCGCCATTGCGCCCGTTTGCCCGTTGAGTTCGGCCAGATCGTGCTGTTGGGTGAGGAGTTCTTCGACACGGGCAGCATAGTCCAGATTGGCCGAAACCATGGTCTCGCCCACGCTCCGGATGCGCATCGCATCGAGTGAGTATTTTTGGGTCTGAGCACGGTAATCGGTATTGAGGTTGCCTGCATGGACTTGGAGCATCCCAATTACGCCAGCAAAGACCGTCACAATACCGATGATGACACCAATCCATCCGTCAAATTCATTCAGTCGGTCGACAATACGCTTGATCATTTGGCCACCACCTGTTCGATAAGAATGGTCTGAATCGCCAACCCAATCGATGCCAATGAACACACCGTCGCGACGATGGTATTGACCAGTGGTGATGGTATGACTTCGGTGCAGGCGAGGAGCAGAACGAGAATGGAGTAGCCAAACAACAGAATCACCAGTTGGTCCGTTTTGGAGCGGTATGATGCCGCATCGGCCAATGGTCCACTCGCATCCGCTGTGCGCCGCCCGACGACGGTGGCGTAATTTGCACGCGTGTCGGCGCGCTGGTTGTAACTGCCATCACGCAACACAAAGCGCTGCGGGAAGTATGCTTTGGCGACCGTGCGGGGGATTGCCTGTTGTGCTTGGACTGTCGACAACACATCGGTCAACGTCTCGTCGGTGTTGGCTTCCATTGCATCTGCTGCGATTGCTTCGTTTGCCAGTGCCGCAGTAAAGTCCATGTATGCACGGGCATGGTTGGCAACATCCCCGGATGCCCGAATCGACGCGTTTGCATCAACAATCAATGCTAACGCCGCATCGTTATAGGCATCGCCCATACTATCGTCTGTCACCGACATCCGCCACGCCGTATAGGCGCCACAGCTCGCAGACAACAAGAGCGCAAAAGCCACCACTATTTTGGCGGTCTCCTCTTTCATACACACTCCTTTGTCTTATTCGTGTTTCATGTGCCGTATGAGAACGCTTGCATTATAACCTATCGGTAAAAACGACCGCGCTGCGTCACCCTCGTATCGTTTCCATGCTATCGTACGTGGTACGGAATGAATGTTTTGTAATTTTACACAAAAAAACCACATTTGTGGACAATAAAACCTGTACAGTGCACCTGGATTCACCAAAAAAGGAATAATCTATGTACGCGCGCCTGATTGCGATGGCAGTGGTGTTCACACTAGCGGTAGGCTTGCAGCCTGCGCAACCCTCCTATGCGGCCCAGCGCTGCTTCACCGAGACGAACCAGTGTATGGATGGTCGGATTGCTGAATTCTGGGAGCAGAATGGTGGATTAGCGGTTTTTGGGTTCCCGATTGGTGGGGTCGAGCAAATTTCGGTCGATGGAAAAAACGTTACCGCCCAACGGTTTGAGCGCAATCGATTGGAATTACATCCCGAGAACAAGCGTCCATACGATGTCTTGCTCGGTCGTCTTGGTGCTGATCGGCTCGGACAGCAGGGACGCGATTGGTTCGGCTTCGCCAAAAGTGGCGATACTGGTGGTTGCCGCGTTTTTGTCGAAACCGGGCATGCGGTATGTGGTGCCATTCTCAAGGCATGGCGCTCGAATGGCTTGCAAATCGACGGCAAAAAAGCAGTCAGCGATGCCGAAAGTTTGGCATTATTTGGCATGCCGTTGTCGGGGCTGATGACCGAGACGCTGTCGGACGGCAAGCAGTACCAGGTACAGTGGTTCGAACGCGCCCGCTTCGAGCTCCATCCTGAAAACGCTGCACCGTATGATGTGCTGCTGGGGTTGTTGGGGAATGAAGTAACCACCAAACCTGCGGCACCTCCGACTCCCGTTCCACATGACCCGCTGTATGACCTGCTTACCATCGGACCAATGACAAGCAGTGATCCGTATCAATCGCGTACGTTGCAGATGAAGCTCAACAGTTTCCGCTTCGAAGGGGCTAGTCGCAGTGACTATAGCACTCCAAAAGACGGCTATACGTACCTGATTGTCGATATGACAGTGACAAATCTCGGCCCGAGCGAGCAGAAAATCGCTGATTACAGCTTTAATGTGCTCGATTCTAACGGTCGTGTGCTTGATTATGAGTACATTAGTCGAGTACGGGATTGTAACTTGGATGCGCTCCTCTTGGCGGGTGGGAGTACCACAGGCTGTATGGCTTTTGAGGTACCAAAGGGCGGGCGGCTCGAATTAATCTACGCACCCTTCAAGTACAATCAATATGCTCCTGGACGATATTTGAAGTGGGTTGTGCGACAGTAATTTCTCGTACCGCAAGCTCCTGCACCACGTGTGCAGGAGCTTTTTTGTGTCGACCACATATCGTTTTTACCTCACTGTGCACCATTCCCACATCAACGACTGAACACATCGCAGAGAATTTATCTGTACGCCGATGTCGCATATTGCCCGTACTACCCTATTGCTCCATGACATCTCTATAGTACCTGGGCAGGCGATATCGAAGGGTTTTGCGTTATTCTGTAGGGAGCATCCGTTTCTGCTTCAGCGCTGTGAAAACGGCACCGTACCGTTCGCGACGTTCTTTTCCACAGAAAGCAACATCCCTCAATGCACACGCTCATCACTATCTCGCTCGCGGTGAACATCGCCATGCTCATCCCCATTGTCGTCTTGATGATCATCAAATCTCCGCTGGTTGACCATGCGTGGGGTGCGTTCACGCCAGCGCGGGGGATACTGTTGTCGATGTATGGCACCATTCTTCTGCTGTCATGCACGCTTATTCTGATGCCTATCCCAGCCTTTGTGGCTGCGTTGTTGTTGGTACAGGTCATCTACAAAATCACCACGCCATTGACGGTCGGGAGTATCACAAATCCCATCGTGATAAGTAATCTCTTGATTGCAGTGGTCCACTGTGCAACCCTGATGAGCATTTCTTCGACTAT
>JBJONV010000108.1:0-3341 GCA_046051665.1 Chloroflexota bacterium | reverse complement strand
AAAAACAAACCGAGTGCTTTTTTGCCTGGCAAAAAAGATTGCTCGTTCCGTACCCCCCACCACTGCATTGGGTCTTCTGGCATCACACAGAAATTTGAACCGGTGTGAGCGGTGACCACTTGCACATGACCATACAGAGTGGTGAGCGAACTGATTTTTTTCACAACACCTGCAGGGTTGCCATCGTCGTAGTTGTATCCCTGGGTAATGTGGTAGATCAGTGGTGGTGGGCATTTTTTATAGGAATCGATCACCTGTTGCAGTACGTCGTACACGGTTTCGAACATCGTGGTCATATGTGTCAAGGAAGTGTCAATTGGATTGGTCATAGACGAGAGTATTTGAGGGAAGAGTTTAGAAAAATCATCATTAGGAAAATAATCGAAGATTTGTGTTATTTGCCAAATACCCAAGTGTGAATAATCTGTTTTTGCGTTTTTTTGACTAATTGGAATCGGTTCAGGAGGTACTAAATTCGCTAACACATTCGTTGCGGTTTTTCCGTATGCAATGATTGCTACATGGTATCGGGGAAGAAATAGACGCTCTTTCAAGCATCTTTCGAGTAATCTTTCGAGCACTTGGTCAAGCAAAGAAAGCTCAGTTTTTGAGGCGTAGTCGTGTCCTACAGCAACACTTCGCATATCAACTGCGAAGACTATCAATGCAGGAGTACTTGTATTTGCGCCTATTTTGCCTCCATACGGCCGAAAAGGGGATACATGCTGTAATGCTTGTTTTTCTGACATCTCGTCGAGCGCCAATGCCCACTCCCAGAAGGCAGGAACCTCCTCAGGGGTCGCTGCATTCCACGTTCGACCAAACAGCGCACAGAGTTCCGGCGACAACTCTGTGAGTGCGCGGAAGAGTGTTGAGTAACGTAGACAGTCCGTACTGCGAGTGTCTAGTTCATAAGGAGTAAAAAAACCGTCGAAATCATAGAGGCCAGCGTGTTTCATCGCACGCAAACAGAGCATTTCACAAAGTAACAATGCACCAGCGAAACGGTCATTTGCGACTGAATCCTGATTGCTGTGGAACTGATATCCCGGGGTACCGCAGACTGCACGCGTTGTCGATTGACGGTTATTGGTGCTCAAATCATCGATGTCAACACAGATGACGGTATTGTGTTCGAGATTGAGCAATATGTTGCTGTCACTCAAATCATGATGGGTACAGCCGCGTTCCTCCATCTGAGCAAGCATGTGTACAAACGCACGAGCAAATGGCAACGTGTCGATAGCAGTAGCTTTTTTCTGGTCAAAGTAATTCTGTTTGTCCGGCTGCTGCGGATTCATGTAGAAAAACTTGAATTCGCACCACGTCGGTTGATTGAACCAAGGCATCAACACCGCATGGTTGAGCGTGGGGTATGTGTCGAGCAAAACGCTATGCTGATGGTGATTGAGTATGGTGGTCTGTTCCAGCCAAGTAAATCCATCAATCTTTCTAAGATGTCTCGTTAGTGTGCTGATGTCTTCGGGAGTAGGTGCATACGGTGAATGTCCACGCCATACTTTCAGAGCAAATGGTGTTTGTGTTCGTTCATCGACAACACGCAGCACGATCGAATGACGACCTGTGTGCACGATTTCGGTACAACGATACGGTGTGTAATCAATTTCAAAGACAGTTTCTGGTAATTGATAGTCGGATAGATTACGGCTACGCATAATGGATTCCTCTGTCGCTGTATCCGTAGTACGAAAACGAACAATCGAACGTGTTGTTATTACGTAATTGTACGATATGCGCAGTGGGTGGGTTTGAGTTGACTTTGTTCAAACGTTTCTCAATGTTGAAATACCTCCCAATTACCTTTCAAATCTCGCAATGTAAGTTACATCAACAACATACATGTTGAAATCCCCCCACCAGCCACCCCTACTTCTTGGGCGCTGTGGCTGCCGCCGCCGCTACTATCTGCTGCAGGTAGGTCTGCCAGGCAGCCCGGTTGGCGTAGGCGATTTTGCGGACCTGCACGAGGTCGCCCGTCTCGGCGGCGTCGACCGATGCGGCCAGGGTCTCTTGGAACGTGCGGGCCATCTCGGCCACCGCCGAACGCAACTCGGTGTTCATGGCGCGCTGACGTTCGAGTTCTTGTTTGTAGTATTCCTGCAAGCGTTCTGCTTGGGCAAGGGCGTCATCATGACTCATCGGAGGCCTCTCTAGAGCGTTAATCGTCGCGCTGCGAAGCGATAGATCAACGGCAGTAACACATCGGTATAGGCCGGATAAAAACTCACTTCGGTACCGCCGAAGCCCTTCTTGAAGCGGATCAACCCCGCCATTTCGGCCGGCGCCTCAGACGGGCTATCGGGCAAATCCGTCCGCTGTGGAATCCCCCACAGGTCATAGGCACTACACCCCAACTCCTTAGCCCACTGGATGGCATGCCACTGGATCAAGTGGTTCGCCGCGCACTGGAACGCCTCGGCATTCGATCCACCATACAAATAGCACGCCGTCTGGCCTGAAGCAACAATCATCGCTGCGGCGACCGATGCGCCGTTGTATTCGGCAATCAGCAGGAGGGCGCGCTGTTTCTGGCGAAAGCGCTCCCATACCTCGGCGTAGTAGGCTTTGCTATGCACCGCAAACCCCGCCCGCGCACCTGTTTCTTGCATCAGACCGACAAACACATCCAAATCCGCGTCAGTGGTGCCCACGCGGATGGTGACGCCCAGCTTTTGTGCTTTTTTGATGTCGGCCCGGTGCCCTTTGGTCATCGCCGCCAGCAATGCATCGACGGTCGGCTCGAGGTCGACCTGTACGCTGTGTTGTGGCTGCGTACTTTCGCTGGTCTGCAGTCCCGCGCTAGCCAAGAGCCGCGTCACGATGCGCTCACGGATGGATCCGACGACCATGTTCGGCTCCATCCGCACAAACACGGCCCGCTGTTGTTGTGCTTGCGAACGTAGTGCCGCCAACAGCGCCTGATTGAGCAATTGGTCATCTGCCAGGACCGGACCACGGGGGATGTACCAGGCAGCCAGCCCATAGCGCTTCTTGATGAGGATTTGCGCACCAGCCAACAATACACCATCGTCGCAGATGCCGATGCGCAGGCACTCCCAGCCGGTGGTCTGCTTGACCGCTGCCCAGCGACTCTGCTGGAGCAGATGCCCCTCGGGGTGCTGGTCGACGAAGGTGTCCCACGGCCCGGCTTCGGGATGGATGACGGTGATGGCGGGGTAGCGCATGACGTCCTCTCGCTAGGGGCGGGTATACCAGCGTTCGGCGGGCGCACCCGCCCCGATGGCACGATGGTACTCGGTCAGTTGCTGACCGACGGTGGCCGGGTCGCCGAACAACGCTGCCATTTGGCTGTCGTACGA
>JBJONV010000107.1:0-15646 GCA_046051665.1 Chloroflexota bacterium | reverse complement strand
TATCAGAGGGCAGGTATCAGAGGGTAGGTATCAGAGGGTAGGTATCAGAGGGTAGGTATCAGAGGGTAGGCAGAAGTGGGGGATGAATCTGGAAGATAGCGTACCAACTACTGATTGCTGATTGCTGATTGCTGATTGCTGATTACTGATTACTGATTACTGATTACTGATTACTGATTACTGATCTCTCCTATCGATTTTCTCCTGCAGCGACAATCACCTCACGTGTGGTGGCATGACGTGTAAATGCACCGACTTCGATGTTGCGGAGCAGGATGAGTGAGACGCCAAAGAGCGCAATCTCGATGCCGAAGACCACGGCATACCCTGCATAGGTACTGCCCATCGCAAAACCAATCACATCGCGGAGGATGCCGCTCAGTAGCGTGCCGCCGAAGCGGGCGAGTGCGTCGGCGACGCCCCATGCACCAATAAAGACGCCGACTTGGCCGGCGACGGTCATATCGAGCATCAGTGCCAAATTAGCGGCAGTCGAAATGCCCGAACCAAATCCGAATACCGCCAATCCAGGGATGAGGAAGTCGACCCGATGGACGGCGCCGGCAGCGACGATAATCGCCAAGCCTGCTGCGGCGATGACAGCGCCGAGCCCGGCGACGTTTTTCATCCCGAACCGTTTGGTCAACGGACTCGTTACTAATAATCCGACCAACAGCGTCGTCCCCCAGATCGAGGTATAGCGCGTGGTAACAGCAGGTGCCACGCCAAAGATGTCGCCCGCATAGGGCTCTAGCAGGACGTCTTGGCCCAACAAACCTACCAGCAACAGCACGAGATAGATGAAAAAACGCTTCGCCTGCGGATTGCCGGCTACCGCCCGGAGCGTTTGGAGGGTGCTCCGGCGTTCCTCACTGGGGTTGCGGTGCTCACCACGGCGCTCTAATCCGATAACGCCCAAGAGGCCGATGCCGAGCGCGAGGGCGGCAATTTCGTAGAATGCCGTAATCAAACGTTCGTGGGAATAGGGTTCAATCGCGCGAGAAAAACTAATCCCACCGATAATCATGCTCAAAATAAGCACAAACCACATGACACCGACGGTTTTGGAGCGTTCGGAGGGGCTCGATAGTTCTGTCGCTAATGACAAATAGGACACCGTTGCGAAGTTGAACCCAAACCCCCATGCACCAAATGCCACGAACCCGAACGGGACTCCCCACCACAGCCCGTCATACAACGCAAACGCTGCCAGTGGTGATGCTGCTGCACCAAATGCACACAAGAGCAGTCCAATGATGATGTATGGCGTGCGGTGGAAGCCCCAGATGGGGCGCCGCTCACCCAACGTACCAATCCACACCTGCATGGGTGATAACACGTATGGTACCGACACAAGCAGTGCTACCAACGTCGCTGATAAGCCTAATTCGGTAATCATAATGCGATTGAGTGTACTGTTTATGGGTAACAGCGTCAGTGCAACGGCGACATGGATTGCACTCAGCCGGACGAGTTGGGCGGTTCGCATGGAGTTCCTCTTTACTTTTGCATTGATAGTATTCTAGTGCATCTGATGGTGGGATTTTTGGCATTCTAGTGCCCAAAACAGACTGACCGGTCGGTCAACACAAGCTATGCTACTATAGTGAGGTATTCGTCGAGGAGGACTCCATGCCTGCAATCACGCCTTTTTTGTGGTTTAACGATAATGCTTATGAGGCAGCCCAGTTCTACCTCAGTTTGTTCCCCAATTCATCGATTACCGAGCATCAACAAAAACCAGACGGGACGACCTTTACCCTCAAAATGATGCTCAATGGTCTCGAATTACAGGCGCTCAATGGCGGACCATACATGACCATGAATTCAGCGGTCTCGTTTATGATTCACTGCAAAGACCAAGCCGAAGTAGACCACTACTACGACGCATTCTGTGTCGGTGGCACCGAGCAAGCGTGTGGGTGGATTGTGGACCGTTTTGGGGTAACCTGGCAGGTTGTCCCACAGCAATTGTTTGAGGCGTTATCGCATCCCGACCCGGCCAAAGCGCAGCGCGCGAACGAGGTCATGATGGGGATGAAGAAGCTCATCGTGGCAGACCTGCTGAACGCGTAACACGCACAAAAAATGCCCCCGTCGGTGCGCCGACGGGGGCATTTCGTATTTTTTCTATACGATCAAAATGGCTGGACGCTCATAGGTATGCCGGCCGATGACGATCTGCTGCATCGGCCAATCGCCCGTGGTCGAGAGTGATTCGGGGCCATTGGCCGTGACAATCATGGTGTCTTCGGATTTGGTACCAGTGATGCTCGGATTCCAGGCGAATGCCTGATTGACAGCGATGATATGACTGCTGTCCGGTCGAGCTTGGATTTCGCGGTTTTCGTAGCCGGTCACACCACCCTGATGGTGTTTGTGCCACTCATTGATATGACCGTGCGCATGATATGCGGCAATGATTGCCTGGAATGCGCTCCTCAATGACTGACCCGGCACACTGGCATGCCAGGCAGCGGCATCGACCGCTGCACAATCGGCGGCGCGTTGGGCGGTCACGGCGTCGAGCGCACCGAATGCGACGAGCCGGGTGGCAGACACAATCAATCCGTGCTTGCGGGCACAGACGACTACCATGGCAATGTTTTTGACCCGGTTCTCGGTGGGAATGGGGTGGCGGAACTGGCTCAGACGTTCGTCCGCAGCCACGAGGGTCACGACGGGTGCTGCGCCCATTGCATAGACATGGGCTGCGAGCAGGCCGGCGACTTCGAACTCGCGCATTCCGGGACGGACTGCGCGGGTCACCGCTTCGATGGCACGGCCTGTTGCGGCGCCGAGGCTGCGGTAACGGCTTATTTCTTCGGGTTCAAGGGTCACCCGCAGGGCGGTGAGTGCCGCTGCCTGCGAACGTGCTCCGGGCATATCGCTCGCCCACGTGCCGACACCACAGACGTGATCGATCCAGGCATCGCGTTGCTGTGGCTCAAACCACGGGAATTCGTGTGGGGTAAGCGGCAGGTCGGACATTTCTTCGGCGCGCATGCGCGGCATCTCGATGCCACTGGCGACGAGGTAGTCGCGTTCGGGTGTGCACAGGATGTTGGCGACCGCAGTTTCGCTGTTGAGGCCGACATGTGCTTGGCCGCCGCAGGTCATCCAGCTGACGTTGGCACTGCGTGACAACAACAGGCCGTTCAAGCCGGCGTCGGTCATCAACTGGGCGATACGGGCTCGCTTGGCGAGCCACTCCCGATGAGGGTGCATGGAGGCCTCCTGCATGAGTACGGTCATGTGATACCCCTATCATAGGGCAATTCGGCGCACACAAAAGAGTATCACCGCAATCGTATGATTGCGGTGATTGACTGGTGGAGCAATGGGGGGTCGAACCCCAGACCTCAACACTGCCAGCGTTGCGCTCTACCAACTGAGCTATTGCCCCAGACTATATGAACTTGGTGGAGGTGAGGAGGCTCGAACTCCTGGCCTCGACAGTGCGATTGTCGCGCTCTACCAGCTGAGCTACACCCCCAAAACTCTTTTTGAAGTATACGACGCACGCACGTCATTTGTCAAACCGAGTTTTGAGGGGCGAAAAAAGCAGAACACTCCGTTAACGGAGCGCAGTGCTACGCGAGAACGTGTGTGTGGCGCCATACCTTGAAGTAGCGTGCCACAACGTATGAACCCACCACGAAGGCCAACGCGCACACCTGTGCAATCAGCCCTTCGACATTGGGGAATACAGCAAACCACATCCCGGCCCAGCCTGGGATTGGCAACGGTACGACGGTGGTTGCAATCCACTGCGCCTGCTGCATCTCTTGGACTTGTTCGCCGACCATTACGACCAATACCAGCGCCAAAAGCAAACCAGTGACGATGAGCAAGCGTTTGTATGGCAGTTTGTACTGCGTCGCAAAAGTCAATGCACCGACGATGCCGGTGAAGAATAGTCCTATCACGACACCTGCCACGACCGTCTGCTGTCCAACGCCGAGGCGGACATTTTGCAAGAACAAGACGATCTCGAAGCCTTCGCGGTAGACGGCGCTAAAACCCAGCAGCATCAAACCAAAGGCCGCTGTCACCCCAGTCGCACCACCGGCCATGATGTCGCGCTTTTTTTGATTGTGCATCCCGATCCACCCGGTCCAGTAGACCGTATGCAAAAACCAATTCATGATGACCAGCAACACGACGATTGCCAGCAATCCGGTGGCGGCTTGAATGTCTAACAATGGCGCATCGATTGCGTCGATAATCGCCACGACGATGAACCACGTGGCGATGCTGGTTGCAAACGCCACGAGTGCGCCCCAGATAATTGGTTTGTTGTGGCGGCGCTGTTCACCCACAAAACTTGCCGTTATCGCTGCCAATACCAATACTGCTTCGAGTCCCTCACGAAAAACAATCAGACTTGTATTGACAATGACTGCATTGGGATGCAACCCTGCAGCAAATGGGTCGGGGACTCCCGCTGCGACCACCGCTTGCCAGATCAACACCGCCCCCACCAGCATCCCGCCAAGCAATAATACCCAACGCGACAGTTGCTTTGCTCCGTGCTCCACTTCGCCCTCCGTGCATCCATGCTCGCTGTTGACAATCAACATGCTGTAGTATAGTGAGAAAAATCATTTTTGCAAGTTTTATCTGTTTTAATTAAAAGAACCACAGCTCCACTGTATGCAGCGGAGCTGTGATAAGGCGTGTAGATGCTACCGAACTAAATATCGAGGTTTTTCACTTCAGGAGCGTGGGTCTGAATGAAGCGTTTGCGGGGCGGCACGAGGTCGCCCATGAGCATCGTAAAGGTCTCTTCGGCGGCGACGGCATCGTCCATGGTTACCTTGAGAATGACGCGATTGGCGGGATTCATCGTTGTTTCCCAGAGTTGTTCTGCGTTCATTTCGCCCAGGCCTTTATAACGCTGCAGTTCGACGCGATTGCGTTCTGCCGGGGTCAACGTCGCAGTGTAGGCTTCGCGATCCTGGTCGGTGTAGACGTAGCGATCGTTTTTGCCGACGCGCACGCGGAACAACGGTGGTTGCGCGATGTACAAGTTGCCGTTGGTAATCAGCGGCCGCATATAGCGGAAGAAGAAGGTCAGGAGCAATGTGCGAATGTGGCTCCCGTCGACGTCAGCGTCCGACATCAAAAAGATGCGGTGGTAGCGAATTTTCGAGACATCGAACTGATCGCCGACGCTGGCACCAATCGCCGTGATGAGCGCGCGCACTTCGTTGTTCGACAGCATGCGATCGAGACGGCTCTTCTCGACATTCAGAATCTTGCCACGGAGCGGCAGAATGGCCTGGAAGCGGCGGTCGCGGCCTTGTTTTGCGCTACCACCGGCGCTGTCACCTTCGACGATGAAGAGTTCACAATTGGCGGGGTTATTGTCGGAGCAGTCGGCCAATTTACCTGGCAACGAAAAGCCTTCGAGCAGACCTTTGCGGGCAGTCTCGCGGACCTTCTGGACGGCCAGACGGGTCCGTGCAGCCGAGATACATTTTTCGATGACGCGCTTGCCCTCGGCAGGATTTTCTTCGAGCCAGGTCTGGAGTGCTTCACCAAAAACGGTATTGACGGCGGTCGCAGCAATCGGGCTGACGAGTTTTTCTTTGGTTTGTGAGCTGAACTGCGGGTCGCGCAATTTGACGCTGATGACCGCCGTCAGACCTTCACGGACGTCGTCGCCGGTCAGATTGCCTTCGTTTTCTTTGAGCAGATTCTTGCTGCGGGCGTAGGCATTGATGACACGCGTCAGCGCATTGCGGAAGCCTGTGACGTGCGCGCCGCCGTCGGTATTGTTGATGTTGTTGGCGAAGGAGTAGATGGAGTCGGTATCGTAGGCTTCGGTATATTGCAACGAGATTTCGACGGCGACATCATCCGACACGCGCTCGACGTAGAAGGGGTTTTTGTGCAACGTGACGCGGTCTTTGTTGAGATGGCGCACATACGACCCGATCCCACCTTCGAAGTAGAAGCTCAGTTCGTTGTTGTCGCGCTCGTCGACAAAGCGGAAGCGGAGCCCTTTGTTGAGGTACGACATCTCGCGGAAGCGTTGTGCGAGGGTTTTGAAGTTGTAGTCGATGGATTGAATAATCGTGGTATCGGGCATAAACGTCGTTTCGGTGCCGTGTTCTTCGGTGGGACCGACCTCGATGACGTCACTGACTGGTGCACCGCAACGGAACTCTTGGTAGTACTCGCGGCCGGCACGATAGACGGTCACTTTGCAGTACGACGAAAGTGCGTTGACGGCCGAGACGCCGACGCCATGCAACCCGGAAGACACTTTGTACCCCGTACCGCCGAACTTGCCGCCGGCATGGAGTACGGTCATGACCACAGTCAGTGTGCTGATGCCCATTTTGGGGTGGATGCCGACGGGGATCCCTTGACCGTCGTCGCGGACCGTGACCGATCCATCTTGGTGGATCGTGACCATGACCTTTGTGGCACGGCCGGCCATGACTTCGTCGACGGAGTTATCGACCACTTCACGGACCATGGTGTGGAGGCCGTTGATGTCAGTTGGTCCAATGTACATACCTGGGCGCTTGCGCACCGCTTCCATACCTTCGAGCACCTGAATCTGGCTCTCGTCGTAGGTGGATCCTTGCATTGATGCGTCAGTCATTCAGCTATCTTTCCTGTGTACAAGGGGATTGCTCCCCAGGCGCAGCACGTGAGGCATTTAGAGGACTCGTGGGGCGGCAGCTATCTGATGGAGCTGCACGAAGCGCATGCGCGCCAGAGACAAACCGCTCATCAGATACGCGCTGACAATAATGGCACCGAGCAGGCCGGGCGTCGTACCAATCATGCCGGCAAAGATGATGCCCACCCCAGCAACCACGACCAAGATCATCGAAACAAGGGACAACACCCGCCAAAACGATACGCGTACCAGTGAAATGCTGGCACGAATTGCTTGGAAGGGACCGTAGTCGTTCAATACCATCAACTCACGAGTAAAACCGAGGTAGATCCCCGCCCATAACCAGATGGCTGACCCCGCAAGGAGCACAAAGGCGCCGAATGCTGGGTTGAGGCTTATCAACAAAAAGGTGAAAATCGACAGTGGAATCAACAACACCACCGCGATTGCAGTCATTGTCAAGGCATACAACAGCAACCGGCCTATGGTGACAACAACACGCGCCACGAACCCGTGCGGAGGAGTGCTCGTCCGTACCGCCATGGCGAGCAGTTGCAGGTAGAGTGCACTCATCACCAGACCAACGACATTGACCACCGCGAAGCTGACGACAAAATCACCGACATCCTCGACCCAGAAGGTCGTCGCAGGGTCTATTTTGGCAGGTTGTGCGTTCACAAACGGTACCCCGAGTGCTTCTGCACTCGCACCACCAGCACGGAATCCATAGATGGTGTACGGCACCGCATTGAGCCAGCCGAGTTGCTGACGCATATCATCGCTCCCCAGTTCTTCGAGAACGAGGATCGTTTGGTCGCGGATTTGGCGCACTTCACCCGTTGATTCCGGTGCAGTGTCAGGTTGTATCTCACGCAGGAGTTGTGCGGCCTGTGTGAACAACGGTGCAAATGACACCGTCGGTCCATACCAGAGCATCAGGTTAACCAATAATGGAATAGCGACAATCCATGCACTCCGATTGAGGCGTGCATATGCGTCACTGAGGATGTCAACGATACTCGGTTGGGCTGGTGCGGTCATCAGCATCGTACTCCTGTAATAGCACTCCATTATAGCATTGATTGTGGGCCACAAAAGGCAAGATTGTGTCACGGGAATGCGGTATAGTAGTGGATATACACATACTCCATCTGTGCCGCTTTTGCTCAGTCACACGCGGTCACATGCCACTCATACGAGGAGCACCCCATGACCGCTTCGGTCTTTCGTCCACAAACAGAACACTACGAACGTCGTCCCATTACTGCCCCTACGCGGTTGTTGGTCGTCTATGCGCATCCCGACGATGAAGCATTTGGCAATGCCGGTATCATCTTGGCAGCCCGCGCAGCCGGCCTCGAAGTACATTATGTGTGTGCGACGCGTGGCGAGTGCGGGACGGTTGACGAGCACTTTTTGGCGGGGCATGCAGATGTCCGCGCGTTGCGTACCGCTGAGCAAATCGCCGCCGCCGAAGCACTTGATCTCGGCGCTGTCCACTTCCTCAATTATCGCGATAGCAATATGCCTGGTACGCCCGACAACAGCCACCCCGAGGCACTCGTGATGGCCCCGGTTGCTGACGTGGCCGAACGCATTGCCAGCATTATCGATACTGTCCAACCACAATATCTCATTACGTTCCCGCCGTACGGCGGTTATGGGCACCCTGACCATATCGCGATTCATCACGCGACGCTAGCAGCGTTGGCGCAGGCCAATTGGCAGGTCGCGCAGGTGTATTATTCGACGTTTTCGACGACCCTTCTGCGCACGATTATCGGTGTGATGCGGCTGCTGGGCAAAAATCCCCGGGCCTTTGGACGGAATGGCGATATCGACATGGTGCGCGTCGCCGAAGAAGCCACGCCGATTACGACGATTGTCGATACACGCCATGTCATCCCGGCCAAAATCGCTGCATGGAAGTGTCATGCGAGCCAGGGCGGCGGGATGACGCGTGTCCCACGATTCTTGTGGTGGTGGTTCTACGGCTCCGAGACGTTGACGCAGGTCACTCCGGCGCCGACTGGCGGTCGCACCACATTGCGGTTCGATGCATGAGCGTCGAACGTCCTGACATCACCATTCGGCGCGCCAACGCAGGCGACATCGACGCACTGGTGGCGGTCCATAGTGATGCCTTCCACGACAAATTCTTGGCGGCTTTTGGCACGCGCAAATACGCTACTGGGGTTACCTTGATGCAGGATATCTGGCGCCGTCAGGGGAGTGCTGGCTTAGCGGGGATCTGGGTGGCAGAGGTCGACCAGCGGATTGTGGCAACCATTGCGATGCGGGCACGGATCACGAGTCGGGCACTCCCTTTGATTCCCGTTGAGTGGATGTTCATCCGTGCGCTCGGCGTATTCCGGGCGTTCTATGCCTTGACTGCATTGTCATTGGTGGACTATCACATGAGCGCGAACGAAATCTATATCTCCGATGTGGCCGTTCATCATGCCTACCGGCGCCGTGGAATTGCCAACGCCCTGCTCTCGCATGCGGTCAGCGAAGCACAGCGCCTGGCCATTGGTTCGCTCTGCTTGTTTGTCAGTGCCGCGAATCCTGCAGCGATAGCGTTGTATCAAAATATGGGCTTTTTGATTGTGGGCAAACGAATATCGTTGTTCGGTTGGGTTATTCTGGGCAATCGCCAATGGCATTTGATGCGCAAAATGGTCCCGCGGCAGGGAGTGCTGCCAGCGTTGGTACACGGAGAGAACGAGCCGGGACGTTCACCGGTCGTCGAATAAACCGCGCTGCTGTGGTTGGCGCACCACCTGCGTCCGAATGCTCCCCCAAAATCGTGAAAATCGTTTGATATCGACCCCATCCGAGACTTCTGCGAATGGTTCGTCTGCATGCACATCTACCCGATGCGTGGTGCGCAGATCTGCCACGATCGTTGCAAATCGAGGTGCCGGTGTTTCCATCGTGATGATGGTTGTCGCACCGTGCGTCTGTGCAAATGCGCGCACTTCACTGGCGACATCGCCGCGGTGTATCTCGACATCGAGGTCGAGTAAGCACTCATACAAAAACACCATGCGTTTGAGGCTCAACCCGTAGCCGCGTAACACCACGTCGTCCCATACGAATAACGCCGGTGCGGTGGGGTATTGTTGGAAGGCTGCACACTCACGGCGCAGACAATCGGCATGAATCCAGACGATGCTACTCATTTGTCCTCCAAGGCTTCGGGGAGCGATAAGCCACGTGCTCTTCGTTCTGCCACAATCAGCGCATGCATCGTATTCCGTTCGGATTCTTGTGCGGCGACCTGCGCCACGCGGATGCGTACCACCCGTGCCTTGTACCAGGGGATGATGAGCTGTAAGGTCGCTGCCAGCCATTCACGATCGCGCCGCACCGGTACTCGTTGCACGAGCGGGTTGGAAAGGGCACGTGCCGATGTGACACCGCTTGCCAACATGGCCACTAGCGGTACCCCAGGCACTGCGCGGCGCAGGGTCGCCGGCATGTCGGACCAGAGCGGTAGGGTCGCGTGGGCATCTGTTTGGACCGCTGGATCCGGCTCGATGCGCCCCGCCGGGAAGGTCAGTAACGCACCGCCTGCCCGCAAATGACGCACTGCCGCGCGCAACGCATGTGCACGCCCAGGGCCTGACTCGGGGACCGAGATCAGGTGCTGCGTGAACCCCGGCAGTGCCTGTAACAGCGGGCGTTCTGCTGCGATGATGCGGATGTCTTGCCTACCGATAGCTACACACAACCCCGCGACATCGACCAAGCCCGGATGATTGGCCACACACACGACGGCGCCGGTTGCGGGGATCTGGGCTGCCCCGATGATGTCGGATGTCCCTGCAATGCGCTCGATGAGCAGTGCACACGCGGCAGGTAGGCCTGCGGTAGCGGCCAATCCATCTGCGTCGACTAACGTCTGTGCCAAGCGGTGGGCCGGGAGCCATGCCAAAGTGCGGACGATGATGCGCCGCAGCGGCCGTTGCTGGGCAGCAAAGGCGACGACGACATCGTCGAGGTTGTAACGCGTCAGGACGGTGCGATCTGCAGGCACGATGTTCTCATTCAAAATAGCATGCATGTATTGTACCAAGCGCAGAAGCAGAGTACCGTCGGGCGAGGCGTGCAACGCAAAACCGCACGCGCTGCGCGCGTGCGGTGCGGGTTTTTTTCACCGAAACAGCGAACGACTGCTGATTTATGGCGTCGGGGTACGTGTCTGCGTCGCCGTCCGGGTCGGGCTGAGGGTCTTGGTCGGGCTTTTGGTGCGCGACGGGGTCAATGTTTTGGTGGGGGTCGGTGTGGACGTGCTGGGTATGATGCTGCCGAGGCGTACATAGGGGAGGAAATCACCCATCGTAGCGTCGGGGTATTCGCCCCAGCCGGCGTAGGTGGATTCGAGCCCAAGTTGACCGTTGGTGTTTCTTCCCCAACATTTGACGGCAGTGCTTGTTTTCAATATCGCACAACGGAACGCAGCGCCGGTGCTTACTGATGTGACCGTTACCCCTGTTCCAAGATCGACGGTTGGCAAGAAGTCGCCCATTTCGCCTGGTTCATTCCCCCATCCGCTGTTAACCGAGCTTATCCCTATACCAAGATTTGCATCCTCGTTGTTTCCCCAACACTTGAGTGTATCGTCGTCGAGGATTGCACAGTATTCTGAATAGTTGCTTCCAAATAGACGCTTGACCGTGTGTCCGCTCCCGAGATCTATTGCAGCGAGGGCAGCGACTGCACCCGCTGTGTCGCCCCTATTGTCGCTCGCGCCGGTTCCCAAGGCACCGTTGTCACCGCGGCCCCAACACCGGACGGTACCGTCGTCGAAGCGTGCGCATGTGCTGTATGCACCCCCCGCGAGTTCAATGGGTGTCAAATATGCGGCAAATGGGAGCGTCGGCAAGTTGTCGCCCATTTCTCCGGCATTAATCCCACGTTCTGTCGTATCACCGAGGCCAATCTGGCCTGCACGGTTGTCGCCCCAACATTTGATGGATCCATCATCGAGGATGGCACAAACGCCGTACGAACGTGCAGCGATGGATACGGCAGTACGACCTGTACCGAGGTCGACTGGTACGAGTGCATTCGCTGTATTCGTCGTCGAACCAATGCCCAATTGGCCCCAGTCATTGTTTCCCCAACACCACACCGTTCCTGTATCCAACAACGCACAGGAGAAACCATCGCCGAGTGAGAGTTGACTGATACTGCCGCTGGTACCGAGTTCGACAAACGGGAGTGCATCGCCCATTTCGCCCGGTGCATCACCACGATTGTTGGTATCTCCGAGTCCAAGTTGCCCATATACATTGTTGCCCCAACACTTTATTTGGTTTGTTGTCGTCAACACACACGTGTGGAATCCCCCTGCATACATCTTTTTGACATACACACCGGTTCCGAGATTGACTGTCGCCAAGCCGTTGCCCATTTCGCCGACCGTATCGCCACGGGTGGTGGTGTCGCCGATACCGAGTTCTCCTGAACCGTTGTACCCCCAACACTTCACGGTGGTGTTCGCTAACAACGCACACGTGTGTCGTACACCGCTGGCGATTAAGTGCACGCGCGAGACGTACCCCACCGGTGTCTGCGTCGGGGTTTTTGACCGTGTGGGCGTTTTGGTTTTGGTTTTGGTTTTGGTGCGCGTCGGAGTCTTGCTGCGGGTGAGGGTTTTGGATGGTGTTTTCGTGAGAGTCGAGGACACTGTCGCAGTGGAGGACGCTGTCACAGTCGAGGACGCTGTCACAGTCGAGGACGCTGTTGCAGTGGAGGACGCTATTGCAGTGGAGGACGCTATTGCAGTGGAGGACGCTGTTGCAGTGGAGGACGCTGTTGCAGTCGGTGAATTCGATTCGGTCGGGGATGCGGTTGGTGTTGACACAGCATCTTCCAGATCGACGATGGGGATTGCATCACCGAGTGAGCTGAGATCGCTCCCCCAACGTATGCCACTCCCATCACCCAACTTCCCGTTATTTGCATGCCCAAAGCATTTGATATTTGTAGATACCAACAGCACACAATTGTGCGCTGCACCCACACTCACCTGAGATACCGTTTGATTTACGCCGAGGTTTACTGCAGCCAGAGATTCCATCCCTCCGGCGACGTCACCGCGATTGACGTCATCGCCTTGTCCGAGTTGACCCATGTCATTCCCACCCCAACATTTGAGAGATGCATTATCGAGTACGGCACAGGTATAGTCTATGTCGCCTCGCGTAGCCATATGCACCGAACGGGCGGTCCGGCTCTCGCCAAGATAGACCGGTTGTAACCTCGCGCCCATTTCGTCTGCATCATCGCCGACATTTGTGGTCGAATTTACACCGAGCTGTCCGTTTGCATTGAATCCCCAACATATGAGTGCACTCGTATCCAAAATCACACATGTTTCGTGTGCGCCTGCAGCAATCGCAGTTGCAGTGCGACCAATGCCGAGATCAACAGTCTGTAGTGTGTCGCCCAAATCTGGGTACGCACGAGAGCTTGTGTCGCCATATCCGAGTTGCCCATAGCTATTGCCACCCCAGCATTTGACCGCATGGGTGTCGAGAATTGCGCAGCTGTGCACTTCCCCCGTCGCGATTGCACGTGCAGTTCGTCCCGCACCGAGATTGACGGCCGGGAGATTTGCACCCATCTGCCCGCTCATTTGGCCGTGATGACCATCGACACCCAGTTGACCATTGCCGTTAAAGCCCCAACATTTGACTTCCCCAGTAGCCAAGATGGCACAACTGTGGTTTCGTGCAGTACTCAACGAGGTCGCATAACTCGTCCCGAAATCGACAGTCAGTAATGCCGCTCCCATTTCGCCAGGAGAATCACCGACATTATTCTGATTTCCTACGCCTAACTGCCCTATACCGTTTTCACCCCAGCAGACTGTCGTGTTATCGGCCCGAATTGCACATGTAAATGCAACTCCACTGCTGATGGCTTTGATGGATTGATTGACATCGACTGCAGGCAGTGCTGCGCCCATTTCGGCTGCGTTATCGCCATACACTGCGGTATTGCCGTACCCTAACTGACCAGCCCCGTTCGCGCCCCAGCACTTCAATACCCCTGAAGTCAGGAGTGCGCAGGTGTGGTCACCGCCTGCCGAAAGCTGTGTCGAGCGACTCAAGCGCGATTGCGCAGTTACCGCCGGCAGCCCGCTGCGCCATACCCACGCGCCACACACACACACAGTCACCACGCAAAACACCACAAATCGAAGCAGACGACGCATGCACTCTTCCAATCATTAAAATAAATATATGTTACCATACTTTCCACTGTTTACCGAGCATTTATCATGTTTAAAAAATATGTTTTTGTATTAATATAATTTGTTTGTATTTTATAATTTTAATTTTGTAAATGTAACAGAGATATTCTACGGACGGACTGAGTGTTTTCTGTCAGCAAAAATGCATATTCTCCATCCAAAGAAGAATTTTGCTACAGATACGGCGACAATAATTCTGATTCCGGCAGACGGTATTTCTCGACCCTCCTAGGTCAATGTGCTCAAGGATGTGATATGCCGTAGTGCTGGAGTCTTTTTTCTCCATGTGGACCGTGCAAGATAGGTTTTTGAATTACCTCTGTATGAACCAAGAAAATAAATATGTATATTGAGTATTTAACTATTTTTAACAAAAAAATATACGACAAAAACAATGCAGAAGTGTAATAAATAAATACACTGAATACCGAGGACAACAATGCCATATTTTAAATCGGCACAATAGTGTCACATGCAGAAGCGAAGTATCTGTATTCGGATGCCTGTTGCATCGACGGAGACGCGATACTATGGAGACATACGATGCGAGATCGTAAGAGTCCTTCGGTACAGCAATCGATCCAAAAATCATATGTGGTGGTTAGCGATGCCGATGTGGTGGTGACGTACAGCAAAACCGCACGCGCCGTAGCGCGTGCGGTGTGGGTGTTTTTCCAACGAAACTGCGAACGACTGCTGTTCTATGGCGTCGGGGTGCGTGTCTGCGTCGCCGTCCGGGTCGGGCTGAGGGTCTTGGTCGGGCTTTTGGTGCGCGACGGGGTCAACGTTTTGGTGGGGGTCGGGGTGGACGTGCTGGGGATGATGATGCCCAGGCGCACAAACGGGAGGGCGTCGCCCATGTCGCTGGCCGGGTAGACGCCGTAGTCTTCGGTGGTCGAGCCACTACCGAGTTGGCCGTTGCTATTCTCGCCCCAGCATTTGATCCCGGTGCTGATGGTGAGGATGGCGCAGCGGAAGTCGCTGCCGATGCTGAGTGCGCTGACGGTCGTCCCCGTGCCGACATCAATCGTGGGTAGCACATCGCCCATCTCGCCGGTTGCATTGCCCCAGTTGGTGTCGGTAGCACCGACGCCAATGCCCAAATTGGCATCGGAGTTGTCGCCCCAGCACTTGAGTGCATTGTCGTCGAGGAGTGCGCAGAACGAGTTCCCGAGGCCGCCATAGATGCGCTTGGCGGTATGGCCACTGCCGAGGTTGATGGCGCTCAGGGCTGCGATTTGGCCGGTGGATTCGCCACGGTTAACGGCATCATCGATGCCCAATGCGCCGAAGCCATTCGACCCCCAGCAGCGCACCGTGCCGTCGTCGAAGCGGGCGCACGTCGAGTATTTGTCGGCTGCGAGTTCGACGGGAGTCAGATCGGTACTGAACGGGACACGTGCCAACGAATCGCCCATCTCGCCACTGCTATCGCCACGATGGTCGGTGTCGCCGACGCCGAGTTGGCCGTCCCGGTTGTCGCCCCAACATTTGATGGAGTCATCATCCAAGAGTGCGCAGTAGCCCAAAGAACGCGCTGCGATGCTCTTGACCGTCCGGCCCGTACCGACATCAACGGGGAGGAGCGCATCGCCCATTTCGCCGCTTGCATCACCTATAGTGTCTGTCGTCCCAATGCCCAACTGACCGAACACGTTAAAACCCCAGCAGACGACTGTTGCGTTGTCGAGCAGTGCACAGGTGCTGCCTTCGCCGAGTGCCAACGCAGTTGCGGT
>JBJONV010000106.1:0-8613 GCA_046051665.1 Chloroflexota bacterium | reverse complement strand
TCGTCTGGCAGTATTACCGCTCTCGCGGTCTCAATATCGATAGCAACAACACACTCTATGCACACTGGCTTGCGACCGGTTATAGCCCGTTAGTGGCTTCATACATCGCGACGCATGCAATCGCACCCGACGAAATAGCGCTTTCGACGACGCTTACCTGCATAGACCAAGGGTGGACACGCTAAGGTAACCCCTGCACTTCTGCTAGGATATGCAGATGATTACCATCAACACCGTTCCCATCACCCCAACCGTCTTCCCCGACGGGACCCAGCAGGTGTGGCACCTCCCGCCGGCACTTATCGACGCCGACGAGTGGCACATCTGCTGGTCCTTTGCGCACGAAGCCGAGCTCATCACACTGCTTCAACTCTGCGACCTCAAAGCAACGCGACCGACACACCTCGTACTCACCTACCTGCCCTATGGCAGACAAGACAAACCAATCAGCAATGATGCCACCTACGGCCTGCATACGTTCATCCGCGTCCTCGGGTTGTGTGGATTTTCAACCATACGCGTACACGACCCACACTCCGCCGTTATTCTGACAGCCCTCCCGCAGTGCACTGCCATCTACCCCGTCACGCAGGTCGAATCGGCCATCAGCACCACCGCGGCGACAGCAATCGCCTACCCCGATACTGGTGCGGTGCGCAAATACGCAACCATCTATCAAACGGGATGTATCGTGCTCACCGGCCACAAAGTCCGTGACCAGCACACCGGCATCATCACCCACAGCTCCGTTGACGGAGATCCGACCGGCCATCGCGTATTGATCATTGACGATATCTGTGACGGTGGTCGCACCTTTACGGCACTCGCGGCGACACTCTACGCAAGAGGCGCTGTAGCGGTTCACCTTTTTGTAACCCATGGGATCTTTAGCAACGGTATCCACGTGCTGAGCAAAGGCGGCATCGGCAGGATTTTTACTGCGCACGGTGAGGTCGATACGAGTTCTGATACACTCGTCTATCTGTCGTAACTGATCTGTATGTATAAAAAACACCCTGTCGCAATATGCGACAGGGTGTTTTGACACCGAGTTACTCTGGTCGAATTACCGTCTTGGCCCGCCAAATGGTGAACTTTCCATTACTCGCGACCTTTGTCACATCGCTGAATGCTTCCGCAAACACCGCCTGGTACGCCAAAAATCCATTCGCGACACACCAGAATTCACCCCGTGCACTGACCTGTTTCGCGGCGGTTGCAACGAATTGTTTGATGAGCGTGTCATCGTTGCGTTTGCCGCTATGGAACGGAGGATTGGCAATCACGAGTTCGTAGCGTTGTGTCCACGGTAACGGCTCAATGACATCTGCCCATGCGATGTGTACAGACCCGTTCCCAGCAAACGTCTGCTCCATTGCGTATGCCGCAGCACCGTCGACATCGACCATGTCCACCCGGACCGCACCGTGATCCAACGCCCAGCCACCGAGGATCCCAATACCCGCGCCGAGGTCGAGGACATGGTGGTTTTTGCATGGTGGGAAGTGTTCCAGCAAAAATGCCGTCCCTTCGTCCACCCGTCCATTAGCAAAAACCCCCGGTGCCGTGCGATAGTCACGTTGCGCATGGGTCAACGTCGTCGTGGTGTCGAGAGCAATCCCGCTCATTTGTGCCCACGCAGGCAACGGCACTGAAGTGACCGACTTCTTTGCGATGACCATGCGCTGATGCGCCTTGGACCGTTCGTTGCACGGACCGATAAGCTCTTTGATATCTCGTGCAATGGACTTCCCGCCGGCGTCGTTGGGACCAATAGCCACCAACATCCCACCCGGCGCCAACGCCCGATACCCCTCACACAAACGGCGCAACCATGCATCACGGGTCGCCGATACTTCGATGAGCACGAGGTCCATGGATCCCGGAGCAACCTGCGTCGCGTCCCCATACGGCAACCACTCGGTGACCGTACGTTTGGCGTTTTGGATGGTCCGTTGGCTTGCGACCAACATACCTGCATGGCGTTGGGCCACAAAAACCTGCGTCTCTGCGCTGACCGTCAGCGCAGGCAGTGCAAACGCAACATCAATGAGAAGCACACGTTTGGCAGGGTGTGTCGCACTGAATTCTGCAAGGAGCTCGGCGGCGGGTGTACAGGTCAACCCAGCAGGGAGACCGGTGCGTGCGTAGACCGTCAAAACACGCCCCGCCACGGAAGTGGACGAGGCGTGCCATGCAGCCAGAGGAGGCGTGTTGGTCAATGTTGTGGCTTCCCTAGCTCGACAGAGCGTTCATATGCAGCTCGCACACCATCGTTGATGGCGCTCCGCAAGCCGGCTTTTTCCATGGCGACTAATCCAGCGGCGGTCGTTCCTGCCGGCGACGTCACGTCGTTACGCAACTCGGCGGGATGTTTGCTACTAGCAATGGCATACTGCAGTGACCCCAGCATGGTTTGTTCGGCGAGTTGCTTGGCCAACGGACGCGCCAATCCAACATTCACCCCTGCATCGGTCAGTGCCTCGAGCATCAAAAACACATAGCCCGGACCGCTCCCCGACAAGGCGGTGACTTGGTTGATGTAGTGCTCGGTATCGACATACACTGCGTGTCCAAACGATTCGAGGACGGCTTTTGCCCAGCCACGTTGGACCTCACTGACATCGACCGCAGTCCATCCCGACATCCCCGCCCCGATCATGGCAGGGGTATTGGGCATCGCACGCACAATTGCCTGATGCTGTAGGCCATCACGGAGCGTGGCAATGGTCACACCAGCCATAATCGACAGTACCAGTGCACCAGCAGGAATATGTCCGCGCAGTTCAGTCAATACACCTGCAATAATCTGTGGTTTGATGGCAAATACCACCACATCCACTGCAGCAATGGCTTCGCGGTTGGATGCTACCATCGTGATGCCGTACTGTGCATGCATCTGAGTGCGACGGTCGGCACGGGGCTCTGCCGCAAATATGTGGCTCGCCGGGATACCGTTTTTGAGGAGGCCACCAATCATGGCCTCGCCCATCATCCCGGCGCCTATCATGCCAATACGTGGCTGCGTCATGCTATACCTCGATATCCACAAAATCACCGACTGCTGGCACAGGAAAGCCCTTGCACAACTCGACGATTTCGTTTTTCACCTGGGTGATGACTGCCTCGTTGTCGATGTTGGACAACACGCGATCAATATACCCAGCCACAATATCCATGTGTTCGGCACGCATGCCACGGGTGGTCATGGCAGCGGTGCCCAAACGAATCCCGGAGGTGACCAATGGGGAGCGGTCGTCGTTCGGCACAATGTTTTTGTTTGTGGTGATGTGTGCTGCGTCGAGGACTTCTTGGGCGACCTTACCGCTAATCGTTGGCTTGTTCCGGCGCAAATCAATCATCAACAGATGGTTGTCTGTGCCATTCGACAACACATGGTAGCCACGCTTCATCATGCCTGCTGCCAATGCCTGTGCATTCACGATGACCTGACCGGCATAGTCCTTGAAGTCCGGCCGCAGATTTTCGGCAAAGCCGACTGCCTTGGCTGCCACCACATGCATCAACGCGCCTCCTTGTGCACCGGGGATAACCATTTTGTCGAGCACTTCCGACATCATCAGGGTACGACCACTCTTGGCGGCCTTCTGCCCAAATGGATTCTCGAAGTCTTTGCCCATCAAAATGATTCCGCCACGAGGTCCGCGCAGCGTTTTGTGTGTGGTCGACGTTACCACGTGGGCGTAGGGGATTGGGCTAGGCAAATGACCAGCAGCAATCAATCCTGCAGGATGCGCGATGTCGGCAAACAAAAACGCCCCGACTTTGTCAGCAATTTCGCGGAATTTTGCGTAGTCGATCGACCGTGAATACGTGCTCGCACCGACGGTAATCAACTTCGGCCGTTCGCGTTCGGCCATTTCCATGACGTGCTCGTAATCAATCAACCCCGTCTCGAGGTCGATGCCGTATTGGGTGAAGTTGTAGAATTTGCCCGAGAAATTGACGGGCGAACCATGCGTCAAATGCCCACCCATCGCCAGGTTCATCCCGAGCACTTTATCGCCGGGGTTGAGGTAGGTGAAAAACACCGCCGCATTGGCTTGTGTACCCGAATGGGGTTGGACGTTGGCGTATTCGGCGCCAAATACCTCTTTGACACGGTCGCGAGCCAGGTTTTCGACCTGGTCGACCCATTCACAACCACCATAATAGCGATTGCCGGGGTAGCCTTCGGCATATTTGTTGGTCAACACTGACCCTTGTGCTTCCATCACTGCACGGCTGGTATAGTTTTCGCTGGCGATGAGTTCGAGGCCATCCCGCTGCCGCCGCGCTTCGCCGACCAGCATGCGCGCTATCGCAGGATCCTGCTTCACAAGGTGATCCAGTGGTGACATGCAACCCCCCACATCAATCGGTAAATACCTCTGTATTATAGCCGAATTGATAGCACGTTGATTATTCTTTATGTCAATTTGGAATTTTCGAGCGGAGCTTTTTCACATACGAAATCAGCTCGTGCGCTATCGCAGCCAGCAACATAATCTCTCTTGCATTCGGTTGTGCCCGGTGCGTCATGCTCCGGAGCGAGCGGATTTTTGATGGTGCGCTGGGTGATTTAAAAAAGTTAATCTCGCGCAGTGCTTGCTCCAACAACACCACAAATGCATCAATCGAACCCACCGTGGCAGGTGGGTAGATGATCCGTTGGTCGACGCGTTCGGGGGGGTTTGTCATATTGAGTTCATAACAGACCAACAAAACCGCTTGCGCCAAATTCAGGGATGCATAATCCGGATCGGTCGCGATAGTCACAAATTGTTGGCAATGATCGAGCTCGGTTTGTTGCAAGCCGTTGTCTTCGGGCCCAAAGACCAGCGCAATGCGCTGTCCTTCGTGGGCTTTGGCAACGATGGACGGTGCCACGGCGCGCATCTCTTGGGGCGGCAACGGGGTATCACGATGGCGTGCGGTGGTACCGATAGCCCAGGTGATGTCGTGGAGGGCTGCAGGGAGGGAATCGTAGATTTCGATTTTTTCGACGACGTCGGCACTCCGATGTGCTACGTGTTCGATCAAGTCGGGTTCGTATTCGCGCGGGGTGACCAATCGCAAATTGTGAATCCCCATGTTCATCATGGCCCGCACGGTGGCTGCAATATTAATCTGGCGCTGTGGATTATGGAGGACGACCGTTAATTGGTCGCGGAAGTTCGGTACCATGGCGATGCGCTTCCCCAATCATCAAACCCTACTGGTATGATACCCGATAGCGTGTATTTATCGCGCAGATCCAATCAATCGTGAAGAGGAGCCGCCGTGGATTGGCGAACAGATTCGACAGGTGCACGTCACCTCTACATACATATCCCGTTTTGTCATCGTCGCTGCGCCTATTGCGACTTTAATACATATGCCAATATGGAAGATCGCATGGGTGCCTATACACAGGCACTCGTGAACGAACTGCGCGCTTTACCACCAGAACGACACCCGCTGAACGTCCCTCCTACGGGCCATCCGTTGCTCCGGGCTGACCTGCCTCCGACGATTTTTCTCGGCGGCGGCACCCCCAGCATGCTCCCGCTCGATCACATGGAGCAGATTTTGCAAGCAGCCAGCGCTGTCGTACCCTTTGCAGGTGCCGAGATCACGGTAGAGTGCAACCCGGGCACCGTCCTCGGCAAAGACTACTTGCGCCAGCTTCGAGGCATGGGCGTCAATCGCATTAGCATGGGCGTACAGAGCCTCAACGACCCGTTGTTGCGCATGCTGGGACGCATTCATACTGCCGCTGAGGCGCGTGCCAGCTACGAAGACGCCCGTGCAGTCGGCTTCGATTCAGTGAATCTTGATTTTATCTTTGGCCTTCCCGGGCAGACGCCTGCCGACTGGCACGACACATTGGCACAAGCAGCTACCTGGGATGTCGACCACTTCGCCATTTATTCGCTCATCCTCGAAGAATCGACCCCGCTCTATGCCCAAGTGCAGGGGGGTCGTCTGAGTGTGCCCGACGATGACATCACCGGAGCAATGTATGAGCACACCATGGAATTCCTCGGCGCACGCGGCTATGACCAGTACGAAATCTCGAATTGGGCACGTGGACAACGCACCGGCCCCGGCGGACTCCCGCGCCATGCGGGACTCCACAACGTCGCATATTGGTTGAACGCTGCATATCATGCTGCGGGGGCTGGTGCACACGGGCATCTCGATGGCAGGCGCTTTGTCGATGTCCTCGGTGTCGAAGACTATATCTCTCGAGCGGGGATGTTCAACTCTCCCCTGCGCGAGACGACAGCACTGTCGCCGACCGACGTTCTGGCCGAGACGATGATGATGGGCTTGCGCCTCAATATGGGGATTAGTTTTGCTCACGTCATCGACCGCACGGGCTTCGATATCCGTCAGACACACGGCACCGTCCTGGACGATACCATCAAAAAGGGATTGCTTGTTGCCGATGCAACGGGGATTCGCCTGACTGACCGCGGTCGCATGTACGGTAATCAAGTATTCCAGCGTTTTTTATAAGGAAAAAAATGGACCTGCAGACATTCCTCTCGCAGACATATCCATTCACCGTCACGTCAATGACCGATGCACCGCGGGGACTCGTCGCACAGACGCACATCGCCACCACTGCGGATGGGCCAAACGTGTTTGTCAAAGTCGTGCATGCCCCGTTGTTCAAAGCACACCTCGCCAACAGTGCAGCAGCACACGCATACCTGGCGACACACCTCGGCGAACGCATCAATGCCCCGATAGCCACTCGCACCGGCGCCGGCGTGGCACGATACGGGGAATGTATCGTTGCAGTGAGTCAGATGATCGACGCCTCGTCGACCGAAGCATACGATATCTCTGCATTCGGCATGCTTATTGCAACGCTCCATAGCATTCCCTACGCCCCACACGTTCCGACACGGCACATCGCGGACTTCGAACACATCGCATTGCTCGATACACTCGCAACCCATGCATTTGCCGGCACGGGGAGTGCGCCGTGGCGTGCGGTTATTGCTGAACGATTGGCACCATGGCATGTTGCATATTTGCACTATCGGCAGCGCATGCGCCATTTTCGACAAGCATTTCGCCTCCTGCCACACCAACCGCTGGTATACACCCATGGCGATGCGGGCGGGAACGTTGTCGCCAACGATCCGCTGTCTCTTCATCTGATTGATTGGGATTACATCGGCCGCTCTGAACCCGAACGCGATATCTGGGTTTTTGAGCATTATCCCGAGTTCATTGCAGGGTATCAGCAGGTTATCCCTACCTACGAGCCAAACGAAGTCCGGCTCCAATATGCGGCATATCGGCAATTCTTTGATTATCTGGTGTTTTTTTTGACCATGCTCCAGCAGACCCCAGCTGATGCACAGGTCGACGCAACGATTGATAACCTCATAAGCCTGTTCACTGATTGGTGCCCGCCACATCTCCGCTAAGGTGCGTACCTCGTACCGGTGCTAGGGTACAATAAACTACCGATGAAATCATCGGAGTCCCGCAACGAAAGACGACCGATGTCATCGATAGAGCTCAAACCCGGCCGGGAACGGCCCGTACATAACCGCCATCCATGGATTTTTTCGGGTGCCATTGCCCGTAGTGCAACTGCAGATGCCGACGAAGTCGAAATCTACAGTCACGACGGTGAGTGGCTTGCCCGTGGTCTCTGGAGCCCCCAATCGCAAATCCGCGCCCGTATCATGACGTGGAAGTACGATGAACCCATCGACAGTCTCTACTTTCGCCGACGCATTGCAAATGCGCTCAGCATGCGCCTCAAACACCCCGCCTACAACGACGCCAATGCCATGCGTATCGTCCATGGTGAATCAGACCTCATCCCGGGTCTGATTATCGACCGCTACGGCGATTATGTGTCGGTCCAGTTGCTGACGCGTGGCATCGACCAGCGGCGTGACGACATCGTCCAGGCAATCATCGATTTGATGCATCCCAAAGGCATCTTCGACCGCAGCGATCCCGAGATGCGCATGCTCGAAGGACTTTCATCGAGCCACGGCGTCCTGTGGGGTGAAGCCCCACCCGAGACGATGATTATCAGCCATCCTACCGGTCTGCGCGAGACCTTGGACCTCGATAACGGCCAGAAAACCGGCGGCTATCTCGACCAAGCGCTCAATCGTATCTCGGTTGCCGCCTATGCCAACGGTGCTGACGTCCTCGACTGCTTCTGTTATACCGGCGGCTTCAGTGTTGCGGCAGCTCTCGGTGGGGCACGCTCGATTACCGCAGTCGACGGGAGCGCACTCGCCCTCGATGCACTCCAACAAGACATGAAACTCAACGGCGCTGGTTCTACACCGCTTGAAATCGTCGAAGCCGATGTCTTCAAACTGTTGCGCAAATACCGCGACGAGGAACGCCGCTTTGATATGATCATCCTCGACCCACCCAAATTTGCACACAGCCAAGCACAGGTCGACCGCGCAACACACGGCTACAAAGACATCAACTTGTTGGCGATGAAGTTATTGCGGCCGGGTGGATTATTGGCGACGTATTCATGTTCGGGATTGGTGTCACCTGATTTGTTCCAAAAAGTCATTTTCGGCGCATCGGTCGATGCACAGCGTGACGTACAGGTCATCGAACGACATA
>JBJONV010000105.1:0-16036 GCA_046051665.1 Chloroflexota bacterium | reverse complement strand
TTGGCAAAGGGCACGACGATGTTGGGGACTCCCGCACGCAAGCCCGCCGCCGTCGTCCCCGCGCCACCGTGGTGACAGACCGCTGCCATGCGCGGGAAGAGCCACGTGTGCGGGACTGCATCTACCCGCAGGATCGACGCTGGCAATGTGAGCTCCTGCCCGATGCCGTGGATAATTGCCCGGCGCCCGCTCTGGACAATTGCCGCTACCACTAGCTCGGCCAGGCCTGGGTACTGATTGATGCCGGTCATGCTCCCGAAGCCGACATAGATCGGCGCATCGGGGTGATCGAGGAACTCTGCCAACGACGGGCTCGGGATGTATGTTTCGGGCTCGCGTACCTCCCAATAGCCGTGCTGGTGGATGTGTGCGTTCCAATCGGAGGGTCGTGCAAACACATGATTACTACACGAGACGAGGGCGGGCTGGCGGGCATTGTTGTGTCGTTCGAACGGCATGCCGAAGTCCGCCGGCAACTGCCCATAGCGTTGCTTCCAAAACCCCTTGATCGAATCCTTGCTGGCCATCCACAACATCGCCTGGATGAGGCTGTAGCTCAACGGGATGGTCAATCGGTTGGCCGATACTTGCCCATACAACACCACCGACGGATGCGCATTCGTACGGTGCATCGGGAATGGACTCGCCAATACCGCCGGAATGCCGAACAGTTGCGCGGCAAAATACCCAATCGTGCAGCCCGGATGGTACAGGATGATATCACTCCCTTCACACGCAGCAAAAAAGTCGCTGACCATGTAAATACCGTATTCCTTCATTTTGTTGAAGGCTAACAGCATTTTGAGTGGGTTATCCGCATTGCCCGCCTCGCGGAGCAGCTTTGGGTCGACATTCATGGTCGAGATGTCGGCTGTGATCCCAACGAAGTCGACACCGTACCCCTGCACAAATCCCGCGAAGCTGTGATTGCCGGCGATGCGCACCGCCATCCCCTGTGCCTGAAGCTCCTGTGCCAAGGCAATGTATGGTTGGAAGTCACCGCGTGAACCCGCACACAAAATCGTTATCATCACGTCCCTCACTCTCACAAAATCCAACACCGTGTTGTATGATTTCACTCTACACAGGGAAAAGTGTGGTCGCAACCAACAATCAGGGCTGTGGTGTGGGATTTAGGCGAGAGGATGTTGCATGAGCAAACGACAGGCGATTACGGCACAAACGAAGCAAAACATCATCGATGCATTTTGGGCGTTGTACCGCCAAAATCCCGGTGCACCGATTACCGTGCGTGACATTGTGATGCGCGCCGGGTACAACCGGAGCACGTTTTATGAATACTTCCGTGATGTCCCTGCGGTGCTCGAAGCGCTCGAAGAGATGATTATCCCCACCATCGAGACTCTTCCGCCGTTTGTGGGGGCAGCGCCACAGGTGGGGATGCCGCTCGAGCAATTCTGGGGATGGTATCAGCGCTACGCACCGTACTACACGGTGCTATTGGGGGAGCAAGGCGATCCGCGCTTTGCGGGCAAACTCAAGCAGCGCGTCAAGCCGGCACTACTTGCGTTGTATGCGCACCACCCGGCGGATGTGCAGATGCAACGCGAATACCTCATCGAGTATGTTCTCTCGGGCATGATTGGGGTGATGGTGCATTGGCATCGGCAGGAGGCGCCGATGCCCGTTGCTGATCTTTTGGCGTTGATGCAACGTGTGATGACGCAGGGTGTTGTGGAGGATTTGGCGCTGCTCACTCGGCGTGACTGATAAAAGGCAGACAGGGAATGTCTGGGTTGAACAGCATTCTGGTCTGATTCGACAGTAAGGACACCTCCACATGTCGCGCAGGAGTCCGGAGTGGATGTTCGTTTCTGCACACGTCCGGTTACAAACGTGCGTACGACGTCCTGTGCTCTTCGATGAGCCGATTGATAGCGTCAACATAGTGCTGTGGTGATTCTTCTTGGACAAAATGCCCCACCTGCGCGAGAGGTGTTACCGGTGCATTGGGGAAGAGCTGTTGCCACTGACGCAAAAAATGCGCACCGTAGACGGGATCGCTCATGCCCCAGACAATCGCTGCAGGAATGTTCGTGAGCATGTGGCGTTGCTCCCAAAGCTGTTGAAGCCACGGAGTGGCATGCTCTAATTCTTCGACACAGGCCCACAATGCGTGACGGAGGTGCGGATCTGGGAACGGTGCTTGGTACTGCAGGTGCACCGCAGGAGTGAGCTTGTTTTTGTCTCCGAACACGTTCGGAAGAAGCCAGCGTGGTGATACATTGTGTGTGAGGTACAGATACCGTCCCAAAGGGCTGTGGAGGAGTTTGGCAGCGCGTGGGATAGTAAACGCACCACGAAACGGCCATAGGAAGGTGTTCAACAGGACGATTCCGCAGTAACGCCCCGGGTGTGCGATGGCATCGGCGAGTCCGATGGGACCACCGTAATCATGGACGACGAGGGTGATCTGGTCGAGACCGAGGTCTGTGATAAAGTCTTGGAATCGACGTGCATGGCCGTTGAGGGTGTAATCACCCTCGACCGGTTTGTCGGAAGCGCCAAAGCCGAGATGGTCGAGTGCAATAACACGGTTGTGTTGACTCAGCTGATGTATTGCATGGCGCCAGAGAATCGACCATGTCGGTGTCCCGTGGACACACACAATGACCGGGCCTTGTCCGACATCAACATACGCCATATTCCCTTCGGAGTGGCGATAGATTGTTTGCTGCAAGGGGAACAGTGTACGGTCTATCCAGTCCATGCTGGCCTCCAGACGAGCTATGTTCGACACACTTCGATTGTATCAAGGAAGAATTCGAATTACGAGAACAAACCCTACATTCCTAAACCCACCTACATCGAATGGAATCATCTGGGCATGGGTGCTCACTGTTCCATCGAAGAAAAAACACAACACCTGCAGTGTTGGGAAAGTACTGCAACGCGTCATGCCGCAGGGTGTGTTGGATGAATTGATACGGCCCACTCGGCGTGAGTGACTGTCAGCGCGCACGGGGTCGGGGAGGTGAGGGGTGTACTGGGCGCCTCGCATTTCCGTTGCTCTGGCACCCGCTGCAGTGCATGAACGAACTGGTCGGCGGCAATTCACGTGCGCCACATGGAACCCTTTTTCTCAAAAATAAGGAAAAACGAGTCACAACGCGTGTGGTGTGGTGGTTGGTTGGGTCGGAGTACACCAGGACTCCATAACGTGCACGGCAACGAAAAACCCCTCCCCAGCGGTGTGCCAGGGAGGGGTCTGGTGTGTGGATTACCAGGGGGATTCGACATCGAGGTCGTAGGTCACATCCCAGTCAGAAGGTGAGTCGGTGTAGGTCACAAAGACCTGTGCGCCGGCTTGGGCACACCATTTGTCGCCCCACCAGCGACCGCCCCAGCTGGTCCAGGTGGACGGTTCACAGTCGCCGACCCCGCCAGCGACCCAGGCTTGTCCGTTGAAGGTCATGACGGACCCGACCTGCGAGATTTCGAGCGAAAGCTGTCCGGTCGCACTGACCAAACAGGCGACCTCGGCCGAGACCCGGGCACTCAGATAGCCGCCGTAGACTTCGGTACTGCCCGATGTGACCAGTTTGAGCTTCCAGCCACGGAGTTCGCCAGTGGCGATGACTTCGAGCGTACAGCCGTTGTTGTAGATGGGGACCGATATAGAGACACTAATGTACAAGCCACTGTAGACGTTGCTCGAACCCTTGTCGGCAGCGAGTTTGGTCATCAATGTTGGGTATTGGGCACGGAGTACGGCTGAGCTCGCAGGGAGTGTCCCGATGAGGAACTGCGCCGAGGCACCGACGTTTTTGAATTTGCCCGAGCCGGTAAAGCCGAAGTAGCCGATGCTGACGGAGCTGTACTCCCCGATCCCGAAGACGACGCCGATGTTTTGGAATTCGACCGACGCCAACGTGATGTTGTAGACCTTGATGCCGCCTTCGAGGCGACGATTGCCGCTGGCGGTGCCCACGATGAGTTGGACGTCGAAGTAGACGTCAGTGCTGAGGACATCGGACTGGATGTGATTGGCCAGGATGATAATCTCGCCATCGCCGTTGAGGTTGAGCGAGATGCGATCGACATGCAACATGGCATCGGTGCCGCAAGCTGTCGCCCCCATCCGCTTGATATCCATGTACGAGCCGAATGCCAACTCGGTCATTTTGAGCTCGCCCAGTGTGTTGAATTGGAACGAGGCTGCGCCGTGGCCGTTGGCGAGTGTGGTACAGGTTTTGGAGAGAATCGTTCCTTGTTTGAGTGGCGTAATGCCCTGGGTCGTATCGACGTAGGATTCGGTTCCTTTGGCGGCGACGAGCTTGGGTTCGAGGTAATCAAAGGTATCGAGGTAGTCGTTGCGGGCGGCGGTGGAACCTTGGGTGCCTGCGGTATCCCAGGTCACGCCATGATCACCGGTCCACATATCTTGGGCCAAATCGACTGGGTCGGAGTCATTGTTGGTGCCGTCGTAGGTGCCGTAGCCGAAGGTTTTGGACCATGTTTTGATGTCGGTTTTGACATCATCCCAGGCGGCGAATGATTTGTAGCCGGTGTTATCGCTATTGGGGCGGTGTGTCGCCAAGGCACGGAAGGCTGCTTGGCTGGCACTGTACCCCAAATAGACCCCGACATCAGTGGTAAATACGCCGCCACTGAGCCGGCCATTAACGATGAGCGAAATATCGGTTTTGAAGAGTTCTGAAGGTCCCGGGAGAACGGATTGTTTGACCATCATACCGGCCAGTACACCACCTTGGCGGTTGGCGATAAAGATCAAGGGGAATGGGATGTCGATCGGAGTACTGCCGTTATCCCAGACCCACTGGGCGATGACGGGGTTCCAGAGCGTGTCGCCGGCGGCACTACTATCGCCGGCACTGCCGACCGTTCCGGCGCCGCTGGGGAGCTCTGCTTCGGGGACGACGATACGTGGTGTCGGTGCGGCAAATGCTGGCGTCCCTGCACCATTGACACAGGTGACACCGCTACTCGCAGCGCACTTCTGTGTTTCGCCAAAGGTAGACAAGGCCGTGTTGCCGTCGAGGACTTGCAGGCCACACCCGACCCGATCGGCGAGCACGGCGGCACACGCAGCGAGTGAATCGGATGTGAGATTGCCGCTCCCGTCGGTGAGTTTGGTCGGGATGTTGGGACCGACAGCCGGACCAAATCCCAGGGTGGCGGGTTTGGAGGTGGGGTCGAGGATGATGCCGTAGTAGTGATTGAGGAGTACGTCGTTCGGTGTGAAGGGCATGCCACTGACATAGACCATTTGACCGGCATTCAGTATGACATTGCCGTAGTCACCGTCGGGGAGCCATTCTGTTACCGCAGGGAGTTCTGCGGCATTGCCTGCGGCATCACGTGCTGCCATCGGCATCACGTCGCCACTAATCTGGAGAATCATCTTGGGCAAGGCGGCGCGCGCGGTGATGAGATTCGCCGGATTCACCGGCAGACCACGCGTTTTGAGCCACTGGACGGCGTAGCGGTTGATGGTGCGGTTTTGGGCATCGTAGGCGAAACCCGTCGCGTGCTGGTCGAAGTTCCAATAGGCGTGGTTGAGGTCTTTGCCGCTACCACCGCCGATGGTGCCGCCGACCGGGCAACCTTTGCTATCGAACGATGTCATCTGGAGCGGGATTTCGACCAAGCTGGGGAACGGGAGTACCAACGTCGCCGAAATATCGCTGGGGTCGACGACGACATTGTCCACAAAAATCGCACTGAAGTTCTCGAGTGTTTCGTCGTACCCGGTTGTATTGTTTTTGATGGCTGCCCCACCGATGCCCTCGAGAATCATGTGTTCGCTGAAGCCACCCAAGCGCAGATATGCGTCGAAGTTGGCGTTGAAGATTCCGGTGCCATAACAGCCGTAGCTCACTTCGTTGGTGCCGTTTAGATTCAGGCCAGGGTCGAGGTCGGAGTGCATCGCATCACCGAGATCGATTTGCTCCCATGGGGATTGCACCGGTTTGGGCAGACCAGTGCCGTAACTACTCATCCCAACGGGCAGGGCAGGCGCTGCGTAGAAGGTCAAATCGAGTTTGGTTGCATCGGGGGTGAGCGTGAATCCTGGCCAGCGGAATGTGTCGGTCGTTTTCACCGACTGTACGATAATCCCGTCGTTCCCATAGGTAAGCCCAGCTGGAAGTGCCAACGTCGTCGTTGTTTTGGTCGAACCGGGCGTATATGTCAGTGAGCGATCGATGGGGAGGTAGCTCGATGGTATGAGCAGGGCTTTCCCACCGCCTACTTTGGCAAAACTCGTATCGCTGTCTTGGGTGTAGCTATCAAATTGCACCGTCCCCAACGACGTCGCACCTGCGCTGATACGACTGCCAACGACTTGCATGGTAACCCCACCAGTGGTTGCGACGGCGAACCCTGCCGGGTATGACGTGACATAATTGAGTGGTCCGGTGTACTGGAGCGCTCCTATCATCCCAGCGCTGTTTGCCCCGAGTGAGGTGCTGGTATAGGTGTAGTCACGGGTCGGATCGCTCCGATTGCCCGCAAAGCCACTGTTGTTGTCGGGGACTTTGCTACTGACCGCTGGCTGCGTGTAACTGAACCTCGATTTGGCACTTGCGTTGCGGAGCAGGACGGCACTCGCGTCGTGCGGAATGACCACGCGCCCATCCACCCGATAGAACCACGGTGCGTACTCATCAGCTACGATGATTTGTTCGACGCCACTGCTTGCCGGTAACGTGAAGCTTTTGTTGCTGCCGACATCAGCATGAAAGCCCGTCGAGCTATATAAGCCGGACACATTGTCGCTGTACAAGATCATCGTCGACGCCCGATTGAGGCTGTAGAGCGGGTCTATAGTATCGACCACCAACGAAAGATGTGCCGGCACGGTCACACTCATGGCGACCGTATTGGTCACGACACCACTCCCATCGGCGATAAATGCAATGTCGTTCAGATCGATTTGGAGACCGTTGGTGACAGACGACGTTACCTGTGATGTTGCTGCACCCGGGGCGAATGTTGTGCTGAATTTGCTATCGCGCAGGGTCCCATCACCCTGGAGCGTCCCGACCACGATGAGTTTGCTACTGATGACATTGGTGCCGGCGCGCAGTGTCCCACCCAGATACAGCTGCACATCTGTCGTAAGTGGATCGGGTATGACACAGCCGCGCCCGTTGGGTCGATAGACGTTGTCGACCGTGAAGGTCCAATCATTCCCGAGCGTGAGCTGATTGGTCATCGTGATGGGGAGCCCCGAGGTAAGATCGAAGGTAAACAATCCTTTGGGGAGCTTATCCACATTATTGATGGAAGCACTGACTTCCTCGGCGCTACTCCCAGCGAAACAGCCACGGGGTAGGCGCGTGACCCAGCCGGTGGTATCGACCGGGGTGCCGACATCCACGGTGGCGACTCCCCGACTGGTGTATGCGCTGAGCGGTGTCGTATCAAAGTAGCCGATGACTTCGTACGAACGGGCACTATGGGCAATGGCCACATATTCGTAGGCGCGCGTGGGATCAATGAGTGTGGTGTCTTCGATAACCCACTTGCTGGATTTGTTGGTCCAACTGGTAATCGGTGTCACTTGGAGCCACGGCACATCGGCAGTAGCGAGTCCAAGCGATGCGGGACTGACCCGACGGAACAGCGCCACCAGCGGCGGTTTTTCCGACTTGAGGTACATTTTGCTGTCGAGGAAGACACATACTTTGCGTGGTTGTGGGTTGCGGTCGGTACAGTATTCGGCATTCGCCGCGCCCCAGGTAACAGCCATACTCCCGAGCGCGGCCATGTTGCGCGGTGCGTCGAGGAAGGTCTCGGGCGCGGGCGTGGTATCCAAATTGAGGAAGTTGTTGACGTTACGTATCCAGCGACTATTGAGTGTCGATGAGATGTCGGTCGTCATCGTCAATGCACTGCCAAATGCGCCGACTCGCAACGACTCGCCCATCTCGATGGGGAATGCATAGGTCTGCGCTGCGCCGCTCGTGAGGGTCGTGGTGACGATGCTGGTGACGCCGGTACTCGAAGGCCGGGCGATGACTACCGACCGCGAGATAACCGTAGCAGGAGAACCAAAATCAACGGTTACTTGTGACGTGCGGTTTTCGGTCGTCGATACATCGACGTCGAATCGCGGCGTTGCGACGCCGTTGGGCGATCCGGTGCGAACACAGAAGATTTTGGGGGTGCTGGCATTCCCATTGGCGTCGACGTATTCGACGCGATATTGCACCTGTTCGTTGGTTTGGTTCGGTACATAGGTATCTGCCAATACCACCCCATACGGATTGGGCTTGACGATAGCAGGTCGGAACCGCTTGACCAATACCCACGCGCCGCCACCGACACTACGATACAACACGACTTGCTTGACGTCCGTCGGGACTGCAAGCCGCGGCGGCAGTGCCGACAAACATGGTGCCTTGTTATCGTTGGCGATCACGGGCTGTGCGGGGGGCGTGCGATCGAAGATTCCGGCCTTAACTGGTCGACTCGGATTAGACCAGTTGCCGGCGTTGTCGCGCACTTGGATGCGGTACCAATACGTCTTGCCGACCGGTGGCATATCGGTATAGGTCGTTATGGAATTACGCCGCGGGGCGGGTATGGTAGCGACAGGCGTCCAATCGGCCATTTTGAGTCCAGTGGTAATCGCCCGTGTCACATAAAACGTTGGTGCGGCACCGATCCCGCTCGTGTCGAGGTCGAAGTAGCGCCATGTGAGGACGACTTTTGCCGGACCTGCCGATGGGGTCGCTGGGTACACGGTGTTCACGGACACGGTATCCACTGGTGTGGGTGGAATCAAATCGCGTTTGACCGCTGTCACACTTGTCGAGCATGTTCCTTCTTTGTTGGCGATGTCGACCGGGCATACCTTGTACATCCATGAGCGATAGTGCGCTGGGCTTGTGATGAGTGTGTCCGCATAAAAATACGGGTCGTCTTTGTAGGCTGCAACACTGATGGGAGTAGGGCCAGGTATGGTGATATTGGGCGGCGATACGGGTTGATACTCATTGACGCTGACTAGCTCACTATTGAGTTTGCTCCAAAACAACGTGGTCGGCGCCATCCGATAGACGTTGTATCCGGCGACCATGCGCCCGTTGCTAATGGACCCCTTCGTCCATGTCAGATAGACGGTTCCGTCATTATTGATTTCGTTTTGCACCAAACCTGAATCGTATCGTTCCGGTGCGGTAATCGGTCGCGAGGTCCCAATGATGCCGAGGTCACTCGGTCCGTCATACACGCCGGCTTCACGCAATCCCGTCGGTGTCGGGATATTTGTTGTGGTACCGTCCGGGGCCACGACGATGGTGCCTACACTGGTCATGGTGTTGGAAATCCGGATGGTATACGTCAATGTTGCACGTGGATTGGCGGTATCGGTATCGCGATAGGATAATCCCACTGCACCGGCAAGCAAAGGGAAGCGCTGGATTGCAAAGCGTGCTTTATTGACGAACGTAGTTTCGGTGATTGTTTTGGTGGGTTTGTCAAGGATGGTATTGACCGATGCTAATTGGTCATACAGTTCACTTACCGTGACCGTATCGGTGTACAACCCCGTCGTGTTAAATGCCTGCCGAATGGCGAGGAGTTGCCTTGGTGCCGTCACAAATGCACCGTTGAGGGCTGATGCATTGGCAACAAAGGACGTCGTCCCAATCATCGTGGCACTACTCGTTCCAACACTTTTATAGACATCATACGACCCCATTCGCGCTGCAGAAGCCGCCCAATTCAAGACGATAGTGCGGCCACGTTCGGTGGTCAGTTGTCCATAAAAAAAATCGTCACTGGTTGTGACGGTTCGCGCTTTTGGTTGGGCCGCAACCACAAATCGGCCCTGTGCCGTGGCTGCCTGGGCAGTTGTCCCGGCGGGTAGTAACGCACTGAACAAACCCAAAAGGAGCATCACGTGCAATAGAGCACGGCGCAGGCGATCCGTCAACGTGCCTGTACGATTCATAGGAATTCCTCTCACTGCGGAGTGTAGAGTTCGATGATGTTTGAAAAATCCAGAGGAGTGTATAGTAGTGAATTTTTGATAAAACGTCAATATGTGCCTGTAGAATGCCGTGTTTTTCGACGAAAGAGATGCATTTAGCAGTACGTGAATCTCCTCGACGTCCATCGAGCAGGCTGTGTTCGTCAGCGAGGAATGTACATGTTTGGTTGTGTTGAGTTGAGTCAATTCGTTGACAAACCAGGGAGCAATGCAATCAACACAAAAAACCGCGACAGCACTGCTGTCGCGGTTCAGCGCGAATGGACTAGGCAATCCGCCGTGCCATGATGTGATTCATGACTTTGTAAATGAGTTTTGCGGTGATGAAGTCGCTGGAATGCATGCCGGGGATCGGTGCAAGCTCGACGCAATCAAAGGCCACCACGGTACTGTGCGCGCAGACCGTTTTGACAATGTCCATGACCTGCACCCAGGTCAAACCGTGCGGTTCGGGCGTACCTGTCGCAGGGATGATGCTCGGGTCGAAGCCGTCGACATCGATGGTCAAAAAGACCTTTTTGCCATTGATACGGGCAGCTAATTCGGGCAAATGCCCGCCTGCGTGGACGTCGTCATTGAACCAGACGCGCGTGGTATCGGGTGTTGCGCGGATGTAATCCATCTCTTCGAGACAGATCGAACGAATCCCCAGTTGGAGAATCGGCGCGCCAAGATCTGCAATCCGACGGGCGACGCTGGCATGGCTATACGGGGTGCCGTCGTAGCTGTCACGCAAATCACTGTGGGCATCGATTTGTACGAGAACGAAGTCACCGTGGATGTCGTGGATAGCGCGTGCAAACCCGCTCGAGATACTATGTTCCCCGCCGAGGCCGACCAACAACTTGCCGGCCGACAAATGCTCGTGGGCACAGGCATGGATGGCATCAACCATGGCTGCCGGACCAGCCCCATGCGGAGCGAGTGCCGGCAGGGTGTGCACACCGTATGTGTAGGCCATTTCGCTGTCGAACTCGCGGTCGTATAATTCAACTTGACGCGATGCGTTGATGATGGCGCGGGGACCGCTCCGTGCACCCTGGCCGAAGCTGACCGTTGCCTCGTATGGGATGGGCAACACCACGACGTGTGCGCCTTCGTAGGTGGCAATCTCGCCTTCGAGCCCGAGGAAGTTTTCGGGTGTTGCGTATTCGTACTGACTCATCATGCTCCCTTTTTCTGATTCGTCGAATTGTACCATGGAGCGAAAATGTGGCGCCTATGACAGCTCTTGATTCCTCATTCTGGCGCGATATTACCACACCAAACCGTGCCGACCTCGAGGCCTTGGCCATCAACGAATTGGTCATCGACGATATCTTGCATGGTGGCCAGCGCACCAAAATCGAACGCTATGCAGAAGGGGTCTTTTTTGTCTTCTACACGTTTATTTTTGTCCCAGAATCAGATCTAGAACTTATTCCATCACCGATCTACATCTTCGTTACACCGACCCAGCTGTACACCATCCATGACGGTGACATCGAGCTGATTCGGGTTGCACATTCCCGATGGCTGAGCCACGTCGATGTACGCAATGAGCAATACGGCGATGTGCTCCACAGTGTCCTCGATATCATCGTGGACAGCTACTTCCCCCTGATCGATGACATCGGCGATTACGTCGAAAAGGTCGAACTCGCAATACTCATGGATACCAGCCGCAATGATCTCCGCAATGTGCTCCATCTCAAGCGGACATTGCTCGAATTACGGCGCTATGTCGCCCCCGCGCGCGAGGCACTCAATGCCCTCCTGCGTGGCGACATGTTGCCGCTCGATCAAACAGCAATCATGAAAATGCAAGATGTCTACGACCACGTGCTGCGTACCGTCGATGCCATTGACTTGCATCGCGACATGCTCGCATCGATCTTGGATGTGCATTTGTCGGTGCAATCCAACAAACTCAACAACGTCATGAAGATATTGACGATTGCTTCTGTGGTGTTGATGGTCAATTCGCTCATCGCCGGTATTTATGGGATGAATTTCGCCCATATGCCCGAGCTCCCCTGGACATACGGGTATCCATTTGCAATCGGATTGATGGTCGTTGCGAGCACCACAATTGTGGTATTTTTCCGCCGTAAAGGCTGGCTCCGGGGCGACGATATGCGTTAGCTGATTAGCTCATCGCCGACACATGGCCGTGATCCACCCGCAGGACGTGCGCGGTTGCGAGGAAATCCGCGGTGAAATCACCGACACCGGTCGCAGTCAAAATCGATTGTTGTGATGGCTCGGCGATGAGTGCCAAAATATGCATGCGCCGCAATGCGTCGAGTTCCGACAAGACATCGTCGAGCAAGAGGATGGGACGCTCGCCGCTGCGTGCATGCATGACTGCTACTTCGGCCATTTTGAGCGCCAAAACAGTGCTGCGTTGTTGGCCACGTGACCCAAAACTCCCCAAATCAACGCCGCGGTCATGTACCACAATATCGTCACGATGAGGGCCGACCGTCGTCTGCATCCGCGCCATATCTTCTGTGTGGCTCTTGGTGTAGGCGCTCAATAGGGCTTCGTGGGCATCGCTCTGGTTGTCCCATGGGCTGGTCATGTTGGCCGCATAGCGTGCCTCCAGCAGGGTGGCCTGATCACTAATTGCCGCATATGTCTGTGCGGCAATGCGACTGAGTTCGTGCAACGCAGTCCGGCGTTGCGCCATGATATAGGCGCCGGCTTGGGCTAGTTGTTCGTCCCAAAACGCCAATTCGCTGGCGGCGTTGCGCGGGGTAGCGCCACGTTCGCGCCACAAACGGAGCAGGCTGTTGCGCTGCGTGATGACTTTTTGGTAGTGATTGAGTGTCCGCAGGTACGTTCCATCGAGCTGCGACAGCATCGCGTCGATCCAACGGCGCCGTTCAGCGGGTGCACCGGTGATGAGTTCGAGGTCGGTCGGGGCAAAAAACACCATGCGCGCAAAGCCGATGAGATCGCTGGCGCGGACGGGTTTGCCGTCGACGCGCAACACTTTGGTCGCGCTCCCGCCACTCGTGCCCTGCGTCTGTGGTTCGCTCCGGGCTTGAATAATGATATCGAGGTGTGTGTTCCGGTCTTGACGACGGATGTCTGCACTGACGCGAGCGGTCGCAGGGATGAGTTCGGTGTGGGGTGTCTCCCAACCAATGAGTTCGCGGTCGACGCTGGTGCGCGGCGATTTGGACAGGGCGAGTAATGCAATCGCCTCGAGGATGGAGGTCTTGCCTGCAGCATTCGGGCCATACAGCAAGGTCGCCCCGCTCCCGAACGGCAGATCGAGGCGGGTGTAGTTGCGGAAGTGGCGGAGCGACAGACGTTCTATTTCCATCCCTTATCCCTGCGGCAACGGTAATTGGGTGGCGACTTCTTTGGTCAATGCCCCATCCACAAAACTGATTTGTTGACTCACGTCACTGTATGCTTGGCGATTCAGTGCGAGCCATTGTTGCCATTCAGGGTGGACGCGTGTGGGAATATCGTTTTTGAATGCTTTGCTGACTGCTTTGCAAAGCCCTGCGAAATCGAGTTCGACCCAGCGTTGCAACGCCGGTGTGGGGACTGCACCGAGCGGTGCAAAGGCGCGTGTCAGCGCCATCAGGCCATCCTCGACGAGCCGGAGGCGTTGATTATGGAGCAGGTAATTCTGGGCGGACAAGGCTGCCAGATCAGGATCGGTGACGAGGATTTCGGGCACGGGGAGTGCGTCGATGTCGCTCATGCTCCAACGTGGGTTGGCTGCACGGGCTGCTTGGATATGGCGCTGGAGGGGGATGCTGTTGAGATAGCCCAAGAGCCAGTCGGCATCGCTGTCGACCCAGGCTGATGCAGATGCCGCGCCACTGGGCATACGGGCAAACCAGAGTATCGATCGGTTCCATTCCATGGTCGTGACCGCACGATCACGCGGTGGGACAACCGCCCCCGCGTCGAGTTCCCACCAATAGGAATTGCTTTTGGGGCGATCTGCGACGGGCAGCGCGAGATGCCGTGCCAAAGCGGGGTATCGATCGGCGATTGCTTGCCATGCGTCGACGCCGGTAGTGTGTGCATTGCAGGTCGAGACGGTCCAGCCCGCAGGGAGCGTCAGCAAAAACTTACTACTCTGTGCGCAGGCATATCGTTGGATGTCTTCGCTCCCGATGTACCTGCGGAAGCAGGGGGCCAACGTCGGATCGAGCAAGACGATACGATCACGGGTCGATTTGTCGAGTACGAATACCGAGCGCGGGGTCGGGCTGAGCCCTATCTGAGTAGTGCGCTGGAGAATGTCTGCCAATCGTGGGAACTTATCCATCGTGGCCTGTACGTTCCAGTGGGGTGCGTTGCAACGCTGCGATGTCCGCACAGCCACTACAAAACATGGCGATACGGAGTTCGTCGATGAAACCCTGGAGCTCTGCAATGACCGCGTCTATGCCACGTGCATCGACGGCAGCCAGCAACGCAGGCTTTGCTGTACCCACCAGGTTTGCGCCGAGTGCAATGGCTTTGGCGATATCGACGCCACTCCGAATCCCGCCCGATCCGATGATGGGGACCGTCGGCAGGGCAGACCGTACATTCCGTATGGCGGTGGTCGTGGGGATGCCCCAGTCAGCGAATGCGCCGGCGGTCTGTGCACTGCGATCCCCCGCTGCATGGCGGAATCGTTCGACTTCAGACCAGCTTGTACCCCCTGCACCAGCGACGTCGATGGCGGCGACTCCGGCCTCGACGAGGCGCCGGGCGGTCTGTGCACCGATGCCATTCCCGACTTCTTTGACGATGACCGGCACTTGGAGTGCGCGGCATACGGCGCTGATTTTGGGGAGAAGTCCCGAAAAATCGGTATTTCCTTCGGGTTGGACTGCTTCTTGGAGCGCATTGAGATGCAGAATCAACGCATCGGCACCAATCATGTCGACTGCCCGCAGACACTCAGCGACGCCGTAGCCGTAGTTGAGTTGGACCGCACCGAGGTTGGCATACAGTGCGATGTCCGGTGCGATGTGCCGCACGCGGTAGGACGCTGCCAGCGCGTCATCGCCGATGGCGGCACGTTGCGAGCCGACTCCCATCGCCAAGCCGAGGTGTTGGGCTGCTTCGGCGAGTACGGTATTGATGGCTTCGACATCATGGGCACCGCCCGTCATTGAACTAATCAGCAGCGGTGCGCGGAGCGTTTTGCCCAAAAACGCTGTCTGAAGGCTGATGGCAGCCATATCGAGCTCGGGCAATGCTTCGTGGGGCAAACGCCACGCGGCAAAGCCCGTCGTGATTCCTTTGGCGGCGACGTTTTCGTCGAGGACGATGCGGACATGGTCGAGTTTGCGGCTACGCGTCTGGGACTGTTCGTCCATGGTCTGTCTTTCCATGCTCTGCGTCTCCTTGTATTATAAGAGCTCTCACGCAGATACGTACATTCGCGAATGCGCATCAGGTATAATACAAAAAATCCTTCTAGCGAGGCAGGTACTTTCGTGTCGCAGAAACCCAAACAACGCTCCTCCATCACACAACGCAATACTCCTGCGGTCATTGCTGCAATCCTGGTCATTGCAGTGCTGGTCCTCGTCGCCCTTACTTTGGGGAGCACCCCACAACCGGTTGCAGACGGGAGTGAGACCGTCGCCATGACGCCTGAACCAATGCCCGCCGAAGAACCGGCAAACGAGCCCGCAGCCACGGGTAAGCAGTATGCGTCTGCGCCGCCGATGACCATTGACCCCAGCAAGAATTACACCGCCACCATCAAAACTCCCCGTGGCGATATTGTCGTCAAGTTGCGTCCTGATTTGGCCCCCGAAACCGTCAATTCCTTTGTCTTTTTGGCCAAAGATGGCTTCTATGACGGGGTGACCTTCCATCGCGTCATTGCCGATTTCATGGCTCAGGGTGGTGATCCAACCGGTACCGGTATGGGCGGACCAGGGTACACCGTCAAAGGTGAATTCACCAGCGCTGTATCGTTCGACAAACCCGGCTACTTGGCGATGGCACGCCCCGGTAATGATGTGAATGGCAACGGTTCACAATTCTTTATCACCACTGCACCTGCCACGTTCTTGGATGGCCAATACACCATCT
>JBJONV010000104.1:0-8677 GCA_046051665.1 Chloroflexota bacterium | reverse complement strand
TGGCAGCAGATACCACGCCAAAGGTCAAAATCAAAGGTTCGGTCCGGCAAACCGGTACCGTGAAATGGTACAACGCAGCCAAAGGATTTGGCTTTATACAGAGTGAGTCAGGATCAGACGTGTTTGTCCTTCGCAGGTCTATCGTCGACGCATCTATTTTACAAGAAGGGCAAATCGTCGACTATGTGGAAGTGCCTGGACAAAAAGGTCCGCAGGCAGACGACGTACGGATACGGTAACCCATAGCCCGTGCATGCATACGCGGGATCATATGAGTGATCAAACCATCACGCATGTTTTTTGGGATATTCAGGCAAATACTTCACAAAAAACGTCTTGGTGAGCAGCGGGTTGTGTGCATTGACACGCACGAATTCGACGGTGTAGCCGCATTTGGCATAGAAATCTGGCGCCTGAAAAGCGTTGGTGACGAGATTGATGTTGTGGTAGCCGCGGCCCGTGTACTCGTGCTCGAGGCGGGCAAGGAGCTGCCGGCCATAGCCGCGGCGACGGATTGCTGCGGCTACCCACAGATCCTCGACGTACACTTCGGCATACGCGGTAAACGCCTGGAGCGCCCCGCAGAGCACGCCGTTGTCGTCTTGCAATAGCAAGGCACATCGGCGGAATTTGATATCAATGCCATGTGCGTGTTCATATGCGGCATGCCCGGCCGAGACGGTCTCTTGTGCAGCATCACTGAGTGAATCAGAGATCGTAATCGTGTATGTAGCCGTCATGCTCAGTAATACTCCTGCTGGACCAGCTCCGAGTCACCAGTGTGCTGATCTCGATACCGATGTAGCCGACGTTTGAAGCGTCTGAGTGAACGCATTGCGTCTGGGCTAGGGTTGTCACCGGGTGACTGCATGCTGCACGACGATGCAATTGCGTTGGATGATCTGACGAAACGATGCGTCTGTCGTCGCCCAGTCAATGACATCAACTTTGTATGGGAGGTCGGATTCGGAGAAATCATCTACGAGGTTTGCATGGACTGCAATCGAAAGCGGTTTTTCGCCGATGATGACAAGGTCGAGATCCGAAAACTCCTTGGCACTTCCTGCAACACGCGATCCAAACGCCCATACGTCGTGATGAGGGACGTGCTTTTCTAAAATCGCACGCACAATCTCCCAGTGCTTTGGCAGGAGACGGTGGGATGTATGTGGGTTGTTCATGGCAGTCGTGTTTTGAGTTGTGCGAGTAAATAGCGTGCTTCAGTGATGAATGGAACAATACCCTCAACCACTTCGCGCGCGATATCTTCGTTATACGAGTGGCTTGTGCGTGCGCGCATATTGCGGAACGTTTTCCAATCTGACCATGTACCGAGGAGGAGCGCGTGTTCGTTGCCTGATCGAATCAGATCTGCAAAACTCATGCTGTCATAGATGGCGGGATTGGGTGACGAACGCTCAAGAAAACGTTTCAGCATTTTGTGGCTGATTTCGTACGTGAATTCGAAACGCTGTATCAACCCATCACGGATTTGGGCGTCACTGATGTCGCGCTGATATCGTTCCCAACCTTCTTCGAGGCGGAAAAGCGCACGTTCCAGTGAACTGACATCGAGTGCTTCATTGGTCATCGTTTTCACCGTTATGGTCTGATGCGCGAACGCGTCTCGTACATCGCTTTGGGAAGAGGAGTGAATGGGCATATTATACGGTGAACTTAGGATTGGATTGCACCTGAACTCCTCACTCCTCACTGATACCTGATACCTGATACCTACTCACTGTATTCCTCGCACCACATCCATAAACGCCTGGACATGCAGCGCGCTGACCTCGCCGGAATCCTTGCGCGTATCTTTGAAGGTACTGCCGACGATGGCCGCATCGGCGTGGGACAGTTTTTCGACGGCGGTCTGAACCGTCATCCCCGCACCGACGACGAGCGGGAATGCCCCGAGGATGGAACGGAACTCGCGGATTTTGTCGGTATCGGTCGTGACCCCTGTGCCTGCACCCGTGACCGCAATCGCGTCACAATAGCGCATTGCAATGGTCAAATCGTCCACCAAACTGCGGCCCGACAGATACGGCTGGTACTTGAAGCGCACACCACCGATGACCGCTACCGATCCGTTGCGCCGGTAGCCATCGATCATCGCAAAATAGGCTGCTTCGTCGTCGGGGTGCAAATGGCCGCAGACCGAATCGACCTGCATGAACTTCGCACCGTACTGCGCGGCGAGCTCGTAACTGGTGGCAAAGTTATCGAGCACATTGACGCCAAGCAGGTATGCGGGGCGCTGTTTGCTGAGGTATGCCAACACACGTTCGACATCCGCTGCATCGCCGTAATAATCTTCGACAATCATGGCGTCGACACCGCAGGCCGCATAGATATCTGCTTCGACGATGGCGCGTTCCAAGCGCTGCTCAGGTGTATCGCCCTTGAGGTGGAGCATGGCCATGATGGGTTTTTTATGACGAAAAAGCTCGAGAAACATGGATTACTCCCCTGATAAACGGGCATATTCAGCGTCGCAGCGTGCGAATAATGCAGACCGGAGTGTGCGTGTGAAGACCGGGTATGGACCGTATTGACGTGCATTGAGGGCTGCAGCGAGGTTTGCCAAAATGACGGTACGCAGTGGATGCAAGCCCTCTGCATAGCCATACAACGCCGTTCCGGTAGCGCAGTTGCCGCAGCCGGTAGGGTCGACGGTTGCATCGAGGTCATATGCCGGCGCATACCACGCCCGGCCATCTTGGATCATATAGGCGCCCTGGGTGCCGACGCGGAACAAACAGGGTGTGCCGAGCGCGATAATGGCAGCAATCGACTCGTGCTCGGAGTGGGTGCCAAAGAGCGCCATCGACTCCGGCAGGTTGAGTGAATACACATCGACCTGTGCGATCCGCGCGCGGATCGCGGCATGCAGGCTGGGTGTGTCGCAGTCGGGAGGTGCGAGTTCCCACATGATTTTTGCGTGTGGCGCCGCACTCCGTAGGAGGTCCAAATCACGCCAGATGGGCTCACGCACGGCGGATTCGAGGTAGATGCCGCGGGTCTGTGCGGATGCATGGGCGGTGAGGTATGCCGCTTGGATGAGCGCGGTGCGACCCCAGGTCAGTTCGAAGTCGAATCCATGCTTCGAGTATTCGTGCCATCGTCCACTGGCTTCGTAGGCAAGGACGTTATGACGGGTATGCGGTAACACCGACTGGATACCGCCCATCGACAGGGCGTTTTTGCGGTAGTAATCGCCAAAAAACGTGTCAAAATCGGGACCCGCGGTAGAGACAAAAAGGACATCGTCGTCGTATGGCTTGATGCCGGTCAGTGCATACAGCGATCCACCTAATTGCCCTTCGATATATCGGCCATCGGCATAGATGATGTCGTCGACGAGCGTACAGCCACTGATGATGTAGGTCATGGATGCTTCCTCGTTCCACGGGTCGTGGCATGCACTCAGGATACTATGGTTTTCGACACATTCCCCCATCCACGCAACGACCCTGCTCAAACGAATCACGACGCACACCATGTGATTTGCACCCCGACAAACAGGATGCGTGCAGTGGGCGTTGCGGAATGTCACGGCGTACGCCTCAACTTGGAGTATAGTGGACGGGTCATTCTGCGTACGAGTATGGACATGAACACACCACTCCCCACCACCATCGGTAAGCCAGCAACCAACGCATTGCATGCCGCTGGCATCACCTGCCTCGAAGACGTCGCGACGCACACCGAAGCCGAGCTTGCTGCATTGCATGGCGTGGGACCAAAGGCCATCGGCATCCTCAAAGAGACCCTCCAACAACACAATGTGGAATGGTGTGCGCCGCCGAAAATGAAACCCAAAAAATCCGAAGTCATCGACGGCTTCCTCATCAAATATCACGCCAACGGCGTGACCCGCTGGTCGAAGGGCAAACTCGTCAATGGCCTCCCGGATGGCTACTGGGAGTGGTATCGCATCGATGGCACCATCAAGCGTTCGGGCCATTTTGTGCTGGGCGAAGTGGTCGGTGAATGGATTACCTACGACAGCCAGGGCAAGGTCTATAAAGTGACCAATAAATAAGCTGCCGCTCCGCAGCGCACGGTGTAGCGATTGACGCACGATTCCCATATGTAGGAGAAAAGTCATGGCCCCAGCATATGCCGTGTACGTCGGTGACGTCGCCCTCGACGAATACTACCGGGCGGACTCCTGGCCCACCATCAAAGACAAAGCATTAGTGGATGCACTCCCTGCGGTGCCGGGCGGCATGATTGCCAATGCGGCGTGCGTGGCAGCGGGACTCGGGATGCCAGTCAAATTCCTAGGGGCATTGAATCGTGGGGCGATTACCCAGTTTTTGCTTGCCGATCTCGAGAAAAGCGGGGTGGATACGTCATTGGTCGTCTACGACGACGCACTGGCTGACTCCAAAACGATGATTTTTCTGGTGGGCGACGAACATACCATATTCATCCCGCGGATGGGCTTGGTGCGCATCGACATCACGTCCGAACAGCTCGCTGTCCTCGCCAACGCAGCCTACATCTACACCACACCTGGCGAGATAGCGTTGCTCCGGTGTGGCCAAATGACGAGCCGCGACATCATCCGCTACTGCCGGCAGCATGGGGCGAAAATCGTCTTTGATGTGGATGTCGACTACATCGGCGATGGCGACGAAGAGCGCTATCAAAACCTCGACATCGTGTTTTTCAATGAAGTAGGGTATGCCAAATATCGCGGTGCGCTAGGTGATCACGAAGCGGCCAATCGGTTATTGTCGTACGGTATCGAACTGGTGGTCGTCACGCTGGCCGAGCACGGCTGTGTCGTGTATGCGGCGGGAGAGACCATCCGCGTGCCCGGCGTACCGGTGACGGTGGTGGATGTGACCGGCGCGGGCGATACATTTTGTAGTAGCTTTGTGTATGCGCGCACGGCAGGGATGGATGTGCGCGCTGCCGCGGAGTTTGCCAATGCGTTGGCCGCGCGTTGTGTCGGGCAGCTGGGGGCGCGACTCGGTGCGCTGCCGCTTTAACCGACAGCGACCAAAAAACCGATTCCAGAGCCGACGTTGTTTTTCAAGAATTTTCCGTGTACCGAAAGATGTACCCCTGCGATGCCAACACTGAAACACCTCGTTTTTCTCCTTGCACTGATTGGTGCGACTGCATGTCAACCCGCTCCCACACAGGTAGCACCGATTGCTCCAACGCGGGAAAAGGGTGTAGGTGAGGCCGTGCCCACGAGTACGCCGGTCGTGAATACTGCGACTGACACCACGCCTTCGAACGCCATTCCAATTCAAATACGATTGACGCCGATGCTTTCAGACCTGGATCGACCCGGGCATGTTTTCGCGCTGCCGGATGGTACGCCTGCGGTAATCGAACAAATCGGTGTGGTACGACGACTATCTGATGGCTCAGTCTGGCTCGATATGCGTGATATGGTCGATGCAAATTCTTCGGAACGGGGTTTGTTTACTGTGGCAGTGAGTCCGTTCCAGTCCGAGCTTTTTGTGAGTTATACACGGGTATCTGATCGTGCCACGGTCGTGTCGCGGATGCCGATTATCGACAATCAGCCAGACATCACGGGGGTGTCTCTGGTCATCACCATTCCACAACCGTATGCCAATCACAACGGTGGGTTTATTGCATTTGGTCCTGATCAGTACCTCTACATTGCAACCGGCGACGGTGGTTCGGGCAACGATCCCCAAAATGTCGCGCAAAACACACAGAGCATCCTCGGCAAAGTGTTGCGTATTGATGTCCGTGATGCCCAAGTGCCGTATACGATTCCTGCGGGGCAACCCGTGCAGGCCGATTGGTTGCCCGAGATTGTTGCCATCGGGTTGCGCAATCCGTGGCGATTTGGGTTTATGGCAGACCAGTCCATGTGGATTGCCGATGTCGGTCAAAAAAAGCTCGAAGAATTGAATGTCGTGTCATACGCTGATTTGCCTACGACGAACTTTGGCTGGCGACTGCGCGAGGGTAATGAATGTCGGGACGCAGGTGCACCTGATTGCGATAATCCGGTCTTTACTGATCCGGTTGCGGTATATGCCCACACAGCGGGTAACTGTTCGATTACCGGCGGCGAGACGATACCGCACCCACGACGCACGGGTCAGGATGCGGTACTGTACGGTGACTTTTGTAGTGGGGTAATTTGGCTGTGGGATGCCCAATCTGGGGCACAAATGATCGCAGATACGGATCTGCAGATTTCATCGTTTGGGCGTGATGCTGAGGGGGTGATCTATGTCAGTGACTACCAAACAGGGCAAGTGTTTCGTCTCGATATGGAATAGATTGCGGCCTGTAGCCCCACGGCATGCCGTGAGGCTACAGGTTTGGATTCCTACCGATTCCGCGTCAACATCTGCTTGGTATAGCCACACGAATTACAAATCATAATGCGATACCCCGCAGCACTGGCATAGCGCACATCGCGGCCGCAACGCGGGCAGACTTGCAGCTCGTACACCGGTTGTTGGCGCGAGGCTGCCGCACCGGCGCTAATGCTGACGCCCGATTCGGCGACGCTGGCGGGTTTGAGGCGTTGCTGGATGTTGGGTCGGGCGTCGCCGGTGGGGATGATGTGGAGCGCCTCGATGATGCGATCGACCAAGATGCGGTAGTCTTCGGCGCCACGGCTTTCGTCGTCGTATTCGAAAATCGATTTGCCGTGCATCGGTGATTCCGACAATTTGACATTCACACGGATGGGTTGCGTGATTTTGTTGCCGTAGGTCTGCTGCAACTTCTCGAGCAGTTCGAGCGCTTGGCGCGAGCGTGGGTCGTACATGGTGGGGACGATCAGGCGGATCGAGTCCGTGCTGTCCTTCATGTTTTTGACCTGCTGATGGAGCAACTCGAGGCCGCGTACCGAGAATGGTTCGACCGTGGTCGGCGCAATGATATCGTGCGATGCCACGAGTGCATTGGCGTTCATTGGAGTCAACGAGCCACTCGAGTCGATGAGAATCAGATCGTAGTAATCCTCGACCTGTGCCAGGGCTTTGCCGAGGGTATTGCCCCAATCGTTGCCACGCGACATGGTCGTCTGGGCCATCAACAGCGTCGTGTCGGCCACGACTAGGTCCAAATTATGGCGTGCCGGTACGATGACGCGGGCCGGTTCCATCGCTTCGATCATCAGTTCATACAGGGTGTGCTTGGCCGTGACCCCGAGGGAGGACGACAAGTTGCCTTGCGGGTCGGTGTCGACGAGGAGGACTTTGACGCCGCGCAGGGCTAACCCAGCGCCTATATTGATGACGGTGGTCGTTTTGCCGATGCCGCCTTTGAGATTTGCAACGGTGACGATACGAGTCATTGCCACATCCTGTAGTAGAGTGTTTTGACCATCATACCACGGCGGAAAGCAGGTTACAGGTTACAGGTTACAGGTTGGAGGGAGGGGTGACTTCCATTTATAATGTATGCAGATGAGGTGTTGAAGACAATCGCAATTCACTGGTGCACCGAGAGATGCATGGCAGGTGGTTGGCTCATCATCCTTCATTCACAATCCTTCATCCGAACGAGGTGTCTATGCCGTGGATCAAGGTCTTTTCGTTCGAGGAAGCCACTGGTTACCTCAAACAAGAATACGAAGCCGCTATCAAGCGGGCTGGTCGTATTTGGAACATCGTGGGCATCATGTCGCAAAATCCTCGGGTCATGAAGGCTTCGATGGATATGTACGGTGCGATGATGCACGGCCCGTCGCCGTTGTCACGCGGCCAGCGCGAAATGCTGGCGACCGTCACATCCTCCATCAACCACTGCCTCTACTGAAGGCGCTCGCATGCGCACGACCTCCGTGCTGAGGTCAAAGATTTTGGGATAGTCGACGATCACCAGGCCGATCTGTTTGTCCATCATATCTGCTCAGACTGGCGCCAGGCAGGCGTCGGCAAGCTGGACCGGGCACTCCTCGAATACGCCGAAAAGCTCACCAAGACGCCACAAATCATGAGTCCGGCCGACCTCGATGTGCTCCGTGCCGCTGGTGCAGATGACCAAATCATCCATGATGCGACGCAGGTGATTTGTTACTTCAACTACATCAATCGCATCGCCGATTCGCTCGGCGTCGAGCCCGAAGCGTTTGTCCATCCGTGGGAACAAAGCAGCCCGAGTTAACGGTATTGCGCGATCTGAATCGTTGAGCGGGGCTTTTTGCAAAAAGCCCCGCTCAACCGTATTACGCATCACACGTTTTTACCCACGCGTTGACAATCCATTCATCATTGTGTAAATTTATCTATATGAACAGTATTCATATAGATAAAAAACCCCACGCCGAAGCAGCGCCGGTGGTCAAGTCTGCGGCCCGCGTTTTTGACGTATTTGGGTTGCTGGTGCATCATCCCGACGGGCTTTCGCTGACACAAATCAGCGATGCATTGGCGTTCCCCAAGAGTAGCACGCACGGCCTTTTGACGACGATGGTGGCGCGTGGATACCTGCGCGAAGGCCTTCGTGACCGCACCTACCGTCTCGGACCCGCCTTGTTCGAGCTCGGCTCGGCCTATATCGCCAGCACGGATTTGGTCAGCGACGGGTGGGAGATCGTGCGTGCGACATCGCGTGCCTGTAACGAAACAGTCCACCTCGCCGTCCTCGATGGTTGTGACGTCCTGTACGTCGCCAAAGAAGAATCACGCAACACCATCCGCATGGTGTCGGC
>JBJONV010000103.1:0-4299 GCA_046051665.1 Chloroflexota bacterium | reverse complement strand
CTTCGTGCATCAGTGCGTTATAAAAATCGTCGATATCGTTGGCGGTGCATGCCCAGCCGAACTGATCGGTAGCCACCTCTTCGAGGTTGTGCGCTTCGTCGATGACCACGTAGTCATATGCCGGAAGGACCGGCATTTCGCTGACCATGTCGGCCAACAGCAGTGCGTGATTGACCACGACAATATGTGCGGCTTCGGCTTGTTTGCGGGCATGGAAAAACCAACATTCGTTGAAAAACTGACACCCCGGCCCATTGCACAAATCAAATGAGGCATGGGCACGGTCCCAAATGACCTGTTCTTTGTCGAACAACGAAATCTCGTTCCGGTCACCAGCGCGGGTTTGCGTTGCCCACGTGGCTATTTTGAGGATTGCGCGGGTTTCATCTTCGTTGGTACCAGCGCTCGATTTGATGTCTTCGAGGCGCCGTTTGCATAAGTAGTTCGAACGACCTTTGAGCAACGCATACTGTAAGGGCACATCGGGGATGTTGGTATTGCCATCGGCACGATCGGCGTCAAACGTCCGGGTAAGCGCGGGAATGTCTTTGAAGAACAATTGGTCTTGGAGATTAATCGTGTGGGTGCTGACGACTACTCGTAGACCACGTTCGAGTGCATGCAATGCTGCCGGGACGAGATATGCCATCCCTTTGCCTGTCCCTGTGCCTGCCTCGACGACGACATGATGCGCCTCGTTCAATGCACTGGCGACGGCCTGTGCCATGGCAACCTGGGGATCGCGCTGCTCATATCCATCAAAAAGTCGACCTAACACACCGTCCGTCGCAAACACACGATTGATGGTGGCTGGTGCGATAGGTGTGCTCGAATCGGTCGGTTCGAGGATCTGGTATTCGTCGAGGGAACGCGTGATGCGTTTGGGTGTTGCGCGTCCAAAGCTACTTTTGGCGATGTCACCCAGAGCAGCCGCAAAAACTGGGCGTAACGACCATTGGGGCATCGATTTTGTGATGCGGACGACTTCTTCGACGAGTGCCATATCGCGAGCACAGAGCATGTCATAGAGTCTCACAAACAATCGATGAGCCATACGTGCGTCGTACAAGGCACGATGCGCATCGCCGACCGCTTCGAGTGGGACGTCGAGGCGTTTAATGAGTTCTGCCAACTTAAAGCTCCCAACCGTCGGTACGATGAGTGTGGCGAACTCGAAGGTATCGATGGAAGCCTGTTTGATGCGCATACCCGAGCCAGCGAGCATCTTGACATCGTACTCGACCGAATGCCCGAGGACCGGATCGTCGCCGATAAAATCCTTGAGTGCTGGTCGGATGTCGGCAAAGCTCGGGGCATCGTTGACCATTTCGTTGGTGATGCCGGTCAAACGCGTAATTTTGTAGGGAATCTCGCCGCTGGGTTTGATGAGAGTGGTGTAGTGTTCGAGCTCCTCTGCGCCGCGGAAGCGCACAGCAGCGACCTCGATGACTTCGTCTTCGATATGATTGAGTCCGGTTGCTTCGACATCAATGGCAACCATCGTTTGTTCGTACATGCACTACTCCCATCTGCCAGTCCATGTATTATAGCCACACGTCAGTGTCTGCGTCAGCGCGCACAGTGTTTGACAGCGTCTCATAGACCGGCTATTATGTATTCATGAAATTACTTCTCCGTGCAACTACCACCACTACCACTACTACATTGACTCACACCATGACACGTGTGAGCGCGAGTATTTGGTGAGGTGGATTGTATAGGTGACGTTGATGTTACCCCCCTCCCAAACCGGGAGGGGGGTTTTTGTATGAGAGGTCGCGATGTTACTCGCAGATTATCGTGAATTCTTGCCCATAACCGACAAAACACCGATGCTTTCGCTCAGCGAAGGGCACACACCGTTGTTGCCGGCGCCTGCACTCGCCAAATCGATCGGGGTGGCCAAGTTGTATCTCAAACTCGAGAGTATGAATCCAACCGGGTCGTTCAAGGATCGTGGCATGGTCATGGCAGTTGCAAAAGCGGTCGAAGCAGGGTCGAAAACGGTCATCTGCGCCTCTACCGGCAACACGTCGGCAGCTGCAGCTGCCTATGCTGCACGTGCCGGGATCGATGCCGTCGTTGTCGTCCCATCAGGGAAAATCGCGTTGGGCAAACTCGCCCAGGCGTTGATGTATGGGGCACGTCTCCTCGTCATCGACGGCAACTTCGACGATGCCCTGCGCATCGTGCGTGAAATTTCGGAACATCACCCGCTCACCTTGGTCAACTCGGTCAACCCATATCGCATCGACGGGCAAGCCACAGCCGCCTACGAAATCTGCGATGTGCTCGGTCGAGCGCCCGATGGCTTATGTTTGCCAGTGGGCAATGCCGGCAATATTACGGCATATTGGGCAGGATTCAAACGATACAAAGACGCCGGCAAAATCACCGAGTTGCCCCGCATGCTGGGATTTGAAGCAGAGGGTTCTGCTGCCATCGTGCAAGGGAGTCCGATTGCCTACCCCGAAACCATTGCAACTGCCATTCGCATCGGGAACCCTGCCAGTTGGGCACAAGCTGTCGCAGCACGCGACGAATCCGAAGGCGCAATTGGGTTTGTGAGTGACGCACAAATTCTCGCTTCGTGGCGCGAAATTGCCCGACTCGAAGGAGTCTTCATCGAACCGGCGTCGGCCGCTGGTGTTGCTGGATTACGCAAAATGGTAGAAGAAAATGCAGTCGACCGCTCTGGCACCTATGTCGCAGTATTAACGGGGCATGGCCTCAAAGACCCCAACACCGCTGTTGATCAGTTTGCCGCACCACAACCTATCGCTGCAGATTTGGATACGATTACCGCTTGGCTTGGATTATAGAGGAACAGTATGTCAGTACTCGCAATGAAGTTCGGTGGGACCTCGGTCGGCAGCACCAACGCAATCAATCAACTCAGCGCCATCGTTGCACAACAAAAGACCGAATGGTCGGATATCGTCGTTGTCGTCTCTGCAATGAGCGGCGTCACCGATGTACTCATCAATAGTGCCCATACCGCCGCTGCAGGCGATTTGGCCAAAGCCAAAGAAGCAGCAGACACATTGCGCCAGCGCCATAAAACGACCCTGCATGAATTAGCAGGTGCATCCCCTGATGTCGCTGCCGTCGAAGCAGCAGTCATGACGCTCCTCGACGAATTCGAACTCCTCGCGCAGTCGGTGCGCGTGCTCGGCGAAGCATCCCCACGTGCGCTCGATGCGATTGCCAGCATCGGCGAGCGCATGAGTGTCCACCTAGTGTCGGCTGCACTGCGTGCACATGGCGTCAAATCAGTTGCCGTCAATGCTGCTGAACTGGTGCTAACAAGTGCGGAATTCGGTAATGGAGTGCCGTTGTATCCCCAAACACGCGACAATATTCGCGCGCGTTTGCTCCCACTCTTTGCACAAGGCATCGTCCCCGTTGTGACCGGATTCATCGGTGCTACCGACAAAGGAGCGGTGACGACACTCGGCCGCGGTGGGAGTGACTACAGCGGTGCAATCTTCGGCGAAGCAGTCGATGCGGCAATGGTGGATATTTATACCGATGTGGACGGCGTTATGACAACTGATCCACGTCTGGTCGCGACAGCCCAGGTGCTCGATCGTCTTTCGTATGCCGAGATGAGCGAACTCGCCTATTTTGGCGCAAAAGTTCTCCATCCCAAAACGATCCGTCCATGTATCGAACGTGGCATTCCCATCCGTATCCGCAACACCTTCAATCCGAGCCATACCGGCACGCTCGTCACCAGCGTTGCAGAAGCAACTGCACACGCCATCCGTGCGGTGACGGTGATCCGCAACATGAATTTGATGACCGTCGAGGGTCGCGGCATGATCGGCGTCCAAGGTGTCGCAGCTCGCACATTCGGCGCTGTCGCACAAGCAGGCGCAAATGTGCTGATGATTTCACAAGCGTCTTCGGAGCAGAGTATCTGCTTCGTCATTCCCAATAGTTCGAGCACGACGGCGATTCGGGCACTCGAAGATTCATTGCGTCACGAAATCGAACGCGGTGACATCGATCGTATCAAATCACGCGACAACGTGGTTATTGTGACTGCGGTGGGAGTGGGTATTCACGAACGGCCCGGCGTGGCAGCACGTGTCTTTGGTGCACTAGCCAACGCAGGCGTCAATATCTTGGTCATCGCGCAAGGTTCATCGGAATGTTCCATCAGCATGGTCGTGGCCGCCAGCGATGGCGACATCGCCGTCAAAGCCCTGCACGAACTCGCGCTGAGTTAACCAGCCACTCTCCATGAGGCATTCGGATACGAGACGCATGCGCATACATGCACCGTACGTCGGT
>JBJONV010000102.1:0-3759 GCA_046051665.1 Chloroflexota bacterium | reverse complement strand
GCCTTCGTTGCCACGCAACGACAAACGGACGCGGTAGTCAGACAAGGTATACGTGGTCAGCACTTCTTTGATGAGCATCAAACAGCGGCTGAATTCTTCTTGGATTTGGTCGGGCGTGCAGAACACGTGGCAGTCGTCTTGGGTCAACGAACGCACGCGCGTCAAGCCGCTCAGCGCACCGCTGTCTTCGTAGCGGTACAACGTGGCGAACTCCGCAAATCGCATGGGCAGTTCGCGGTACGAATGGCGGCCCATTTCTTTGAACAGCGTCATGTGTGACGGGCAGTTCATCGGTTTGAGGCGGAACACCGAATCGCCGTCGACCATCGGTGGGAACATCGAGTCGCGGTAGTTGTCGTAGTGACCCGACTTGTGATACAGCGTCTCTTTGACCAGATGGCCGGTCCAGACATGCTGATAGCCGTGACGCGTCTGTGCTTCACGCACGTACGACTCCATCAGATAGCGGATCATTTCGCCCTTGGGGGTGAACAACGGCAAACCTGCGCCGACGTCTTCGGAGAAGTAGAACAAGCCCAGTTCGCGACCGAGTTTGCGGTGGTCACGGCGCTTGGCTTCTTCGAGTTGGAACAAGTACTGCTCGAGTGCTGCTTTGGATTCCCAGGCGGTCGCATAGATGCGCTGGAGCTGCGGACGCTTTTCGTCACCGCGCCAATATGCTCCGGCGACACTCATCAACTTGAAGCCGTCAGCTGGGATTTCTTTGGTGTTGGCGACGTGCGGACCACGACACAAATCCTCGAAGGTATCTTGCTTGTAGGTCGAGATCACGACGGAATTACCGCTGGCGGCGCTCCCGTTTTCGTCCTGACCTGCTGCCAAACCGTCGATAAGCTCGAGCTTGTAAGCCTGATCGGCGAAAATCTGGCGTGCCTCGGCGGCAGTCACTTCGCGGTACACGAAGGGATGTTTGCCATTGATGATGCGGCGCATGCGTGATTCGATGTCGGCCAGATCATCCGGCGTCAATGCCCGCGGCAAATCGAAATCGTAATAGAAGCCGTCATCAATCGGGGGGCCGATGGCGATGCTGGCGGTGGGGAAAATCTCGCGCACTGCTTGCGCCATCACATGCGCCGCAGAATGGCGGATTTTGTAGAGTTGGTCGTGCACTCCTGACATGCCGTTCGGCTCCTCAATTATCAATGACGTCTCAACTAATGAGTATTTTACCACGTGGCCATGCGCCTACTCGGCTGCGAATGTTACTTCCAACGCACCATCGAGCACCCGAATCTGCTCGATTGGCGTCGCCCCTTTGAGTTGGTCGTTGATGGCTTGTTGCATCTGCGGGACGATTTGTGCAACCAATCCACCTAAGAAGCCATCCATCTTGGCGTCTTTAATGATGACCAACCCATTTTCAGCCACCAAATTGCAATGCAACGTTCCCTTGAGCGGTCCAGCAATCAACTCAACAGCAACATCATCCTTGAGGAATGTGACCTTGCCCACTTTGGCTGCACTTTCAGCGGGTGTGGTTAATTTTTCATTGATTTCGGCCTCGGTGATGGTCACTACCTTCTGTTTAGCTGACGCATCAGCCACAGGAGTTGCCGTGGCGGCAGGCGCCAATGTCGCCGTTGGGGCAACCTCCATTGTCGGAACGGTCGTATCGCTCGTGGCCGAGGGCTGGCCGGTGTACCACAAATACCCCAATACCAACACAATCAAAATAACCAACAAACGGAGATATTGCATGAGCGCCTCTTTCGTTTCTTTGATCTATCGTGCAGCATCTCTCCTGCACAAGAACGGTCACATGCCGACACGTACACGATGATATGGCTTCACTACAGATTGTAACATAGCGCATTCAGACGGTAGAGAAGGCGATTATGGTATACTCGTAAAGGTTTTAGGTAGCCGGAGGTGGCGATGAATCCTTTTGATTTTGCAACACTGCTCGTGTGCTTCATTGCACTCGGATTTGGTTTTTTCTATGGCATTCTGCGCATGGTTGTGTTTGGCGTGTTGGCATTTATCTGTCTCGTTTTGTCGGGTTTGTACTTCCAGACATTCGGCGATTTATTGCATCTGTATGCCAATATCAATCTTGCCGAAAGCCACGCCATCGCCTTCTTGTCTACCTTCCTCGTGACCTTCATCTTGTTGACGGCGATGGGGTTGTACACGTTCCGATCCATTGCCGGCGACATCCAATCGACGACCAATCGCGTTGCAGGGATTGCCGTATCGCTCCTCAATACGTTGATCGTCTGGGGCACCGTCGCCCATTTGTTTATCTTTATCACCCAAGCAGTGCCCGAAGCAGATACCATCAGTGTTTTTGGTGGGACACAGTCGGTCGCGCTGGTGGAATCTTCTCAAACAATCAAACCATTGGCAGCGGCTACTGCCCCGACCGTCGTGTCGATCGTGGCGCCGTTTGTCTTTAGTGACATCTACGAACTTTTTCCTGAACAAGCGAACCAATGAACATACCAGAACATACCCTGACGACACTCGAGTTCCCGGCGATCCGGAGCATGCTGGCGCAACACGCCAGCTTTTCGGCATCCAAGCAGATGATTACCCAGCTCGTGCCGTCGTGCGACGCCTATGTCATCGGCATGGCGCTGGCACAAACGCGTGAAGCGCGCTACCTGCTCGATACCTACCCCGATTTGAGCATCGGCGCTGCCCGCGATATCCGCGACAGCGTGCGCCTGGCCGAGCGTGGCGGCGTCCTCGATGCCGGTGCCTTGCTTGAGGTCGCCCGCACCCTGGGTGCCGCACGACGCTTCAAACAGAGTTTTGCATCGGTCGAAGAAAAACGCATCCCTCTGCTCTACGACGCCATCCAGCGCCTACCGGTGCTGCCCGCCATCGAAGACCGCATCGACCGCTCGATCAACAACGACGGCGAGGTGCTCGATTCGGCCAGTCCCAAACTCGGCTCGCTACGGAGCGAAATCCGCATCACCATGGCGCGCGTCCAAGAGCGCCTGCAACACATCGTCTCGTCTGGTCAATACAGCGACGCCCTCCAAGAGGCCATCGTCACCGTGCGCAACGGCCGCTACGTTGTACCGGTCAAAGCAAGCCACAAGCGCATGGTCAAAGGCCTCGTCCACGACCAATCCGGCAAGGGCATCACCCTCTACATCGAACCATTGGTCGTGGTCGAACTCAACAACAAACTGCGCGAGCTCCAGCTCGACGAGGCCGATGAAGTCGCCCGGATTTTGGCTGAACTGTCTGACATGGTGGGTACCCAGGCCGCCTACATCCGCTTGGGCATTACGGCGCTGGCCGAGCTCGATTTTTCGATTGCCAAAGCGCGCTTCGCCGGGCATCTCAGGGCCGTCGAACCCATCATGATCGATGTTCACAGCAATCAAGACCCCTCGATTGTGCTTATCAAAGCCCGGCATCCGCTTATCGATCCCACCAAAGTAGTCCCCACCGACATTACAATGCCGCACGACACGCGCATCACGCTTATCACGGGCCCCAATACGGGTGGCAAAACCGTCTCGCTCAAAACCACCGGGTTGCTGGCATTGATGGCCCAATCGGGCTTGTTCATCCCTGCTAACGATGGTTCGACGCTGCCTGTGTTCGGGCGGATTTTTGCAGATATCGGCGACGAACAAAGCATCGAACAGAGTTTATCGACGTTTTCTTCGCATATGAAGAACATCATCGGCATCCTCGAATCACTCGATACCCACATCGAACCCGCGCCTTCGACCGTCCAGATGCTCCAACCGACCGATTGGCAACCACGCGAAC
>JBJONV010000101.1:0-2709 GCA_046051665.1 Chloroflexota bacterium | reverse complement strand
CACGCAGAGCATGATGGCTACGATAGTCAACGTGGCTGCGAGTGCGACGAGGCACCCTAAACGCATGTTCGAACCCGACGTCACCGCTTCCTTTGGCGGCTCGGTCGGGAGAACATTGCTTGGGAGCATCGTTCCTTCCGCAGACTCGGCTGTGCCCTGTGACGGGAGCGCAGCGGGCAGAGTTTGTTCGGTCGACGTCGCACTGCTCCCGAGGATAGCCATCGTTTGGAGTGCAGCCTGCATCTCGGATGCGTGTTGGTAACGATTCGACGGTTTGTCTTGCAACCCGCGGATCAGTACCGCTTCCCACATATCACTGAGGCTTGGTACATGTGTGCGAGGTGTGATAAACCGCGCACCCTGGGCAATTTGTTCCATGCTAAGCGGAGGAACACCCGTCGATGCGTGAAAAGCGAGCGCGGCGAGTCCGTATACGTCACTCGCAGGCGTCGCAGTCGGTGTTTGTGCGAGCTCGGGAGCACGGTACGCTGACGCCTCTGTGCCGAGGCGACGCAGAGCAACAAATGGCAAAAGGACCCATTGCCCGTCATCAGGAATGAGGATGTCCGCAAGGGTGGGTACATTGAGATACAGTGCAGGTTTGGCGGTATGGAATGCCTGCAGGATGTGTAAAAGGCGTAGCGTTTGTTGGACGACTTCTGCTTCGCTCATCGCACCATTCCGCATCCGGAGCGATTGACCAAGGGTATGTGCATGCGGAGCTTGGGCAACGGCGGTGAAGCCGCTTTCGTTGTTGAGAATGGCGATAATCGGGCACAATCCACTGATGTTCAATGTCTGCAGGTGGCTAGCCGTTGTTGCCAACGCGTCACGTTGCTCAGCAGAAATGTTTGCCCATTCGGCGACGGTAACGAGTGCCGCTGTTTGTTCATCGCGACAACACGACACGATGACGCCGGCGGTGTCATCGATTGCATAAATCACACGGTAGCGACCATGGATCACGCGCTCTGGTACAGTCATCGAAATCCTCTCTCGGTTTATTGGACGGGTGCTGCGACGATGGTCCCGGCGCGTTCTGCTGCGGCAACACGATCGACCACACGAACAGCACTGCGAATCGACCCTTCGATCGATGCCATGAATTCTTGGTTGGTGTAGTCACCTGTCAAAAAGAAGTTCGGGATGGGAGTTGCTTGGTCAGGGCGATAGCGTTCGACCCCTGGCCGTGCCGCATAGACCGAATTCGGGATGCGCACGATGTGTGATTTGATGAGCGTCGCCTGCGCTGCTTCGGGATGGAGGGTGGTGAATTCTTTGACCACAAGTGCCAATACTTCTTCATCACTCAAAGGAAAAAGCTTTTCGGCGGGGGCAACCACCAGTTCGATAATCGAGCCGGTCCCTTTGTGGTAGTCCGGCGATACTGTTGCGAGATCTGCATAGACGCTGATGTGCGTCCCTGCCGAAAATATCAAGTTGTCGATGTCGGTGACGACACGATCATAGTACAGTTGGGCGGTGATTACTGGAATGCCACGAAGGTGCTTGAGGTTATCAAGGACAGCATGTGTGCGCATGCTATCGCTCATGACTTTGCGCAGACTATGGACCGGCATCGCCGAGATATACACATCTGCTTCGAGGGTCTGCCCGTCTGCAAGTCGAATGCCCGTCACGCGGTTGGTGGATGCATCATGCAAGATTTCATCGACTTTTGCATCAAATCGGATGTCGACTCCACGTTCCCGCAATTGGGCGATGAGTGGGACCCAAATACGTTCATGTGGGGACCCTTTGACTAACCCCATTTTGGGAGCATCGGTTTCTTTGGCAAAGTGCAACAACGCAGTCAACACCAATTTGGCCGATACTTGGTCTGCTTTTTGGAAGTTCAGGGCTAACGCCATCGCGTCCATGACTTTGTCGATGGTGCTTTGTCCCATGCCATTCGCCAAATGCCAATCACGATAAGTGATGTCTGCCTGCTTGTCGATATAGTCCTGCGAACCAAATATTGGTTTCATCAGACCACGACCCATAGCGAGCTTTTCACGAAATGTCATGAGTTTACTTTTTGCAACGCCAAACAATCCGTTGAAGGGTGCAGGGAGACCTTGCACGAATTCTATCGAAGCATAGCCACCGCCGGGCTGTGCAAACGTCATTTCAGCTGGCTTCCAGTCGAAGCTGTCTTCGAGACCGACTTCGGCCAAAAAACCGAGCAGGTTGTGGTATGCACCAAAGAAGACATGCAAGCCACTTTCGACCCAGTCGCCGTCGGGATCTTGCCATGCGGATACTTTGCCGCCCGGGACCGAGCGCTTCTCGAGGAGGGTGACCGAATGGCCTTGTTTGGTGAGCCAATGAGCCGTCGCAAAACCGGCCGGACCTGCACCTGCGATGATGACCCGCATATGTCTACCCCTGACTGTGTTGATGATAACTATCTCTTATTGATACGCCCGAGCTGGCCGAAAAGATTTATTCGACTCTGCTGAGCAATACTTTGTCGATACGCAGCCCATCCATGTCCATCACTTCGAGCTTCCACCCGTGCGCGACGACAGATTCGCCTGCACTAGGGATATGCCCCAGCAAGCTCAGAATATATCCGGCGATGGTATCGAACTGTGCGTTTTCGTTGGTGTGGACCACCAAGTGCGTCCGGGCAACGACTTCGTCGATCGCAGTCGTCCCGTCTACCAGGAATGTTCCATCGTCCCGCTTGACGATGTGCGGTGAAGC
>JBJONV010000100.1:0-11216 GCA_046051665.1 Chloroflexota bacterium | reverse complement strand
AAAGATGTCGGTCGTGAAAACGTTCTCTACATCCACGTCACCCTGCTGCCGCACATCGGGGCAACCGGTGAAGTCAAAACGAAGCCTACCCAGCATTCGGTCATGGAACTCCGCCGCGTCGGGATTACTGCAGATGTCATCTGTTGTCGTGCTGATCACACCATCACCGACGAAATCCGCGACAAAATCGCATCCTTTGCCGATGTCGACCGCGAAGCTGTCATTCCCCTCGAGACGGTCAGCACGATTTATGCAGTACCCTTGATGCTCGAAAGCTACGGCCTCGGCGAATTCATCATGAAGCGCTTCGGCCTCGGGAGCCAAGTCCCCGATTTACAGAGTTGGAATCAACTCGTGAATCGCATCAACACTCCCACTTCGCATGTCACCATTGCACTGGTAGGCAAATATGTCGAACTCCATGATGCATATCTGAGTGTCGTCGAAGCACTCGGTCATGCAGGAATCCACCATCAAACCAAAGTAGACGTGCGCTGGATTTCTTCCGAAAAACTCACCCGCGACACCATCGAAGAACAACTCAATGGAGTCAGTGGCATCCTGGTACCCGGCGGCTTTGGTGACCGTGGCATCGAAGGCAAAATCCTCGCAGCCGATTATGCGCGTACCCACAACATCCCGTACTTCGGCCTGTGCCTCGGCATGCAATGTGCCACGATTGCCTTTGCCCGTCATGTCTTGGGTGATCCTGATGCCAACAGCACCGAATTCAATCCGCACACTAACACGCCAATCATCGACTTCATGATCGACCAGCTCACCATCACCGAAAAGGGTGGAACCATGCGCCTCGGGGCATACCCGTGCGTACTGACCGATGGCAGCCGGGCACGCATTTCGTACGGTGAACCCGAAGTATCCGAACGCCATCGTCATCGATTCGAGTTCAACAACAAATACCGCAAACAACTCGAAGACGCAGGTATGATTATCAGCGGCCAGTCACCCGACAAACGCCTAGTCGAAATCGTCGAGCTTCGCGATCACCCGTGGTTCGTGGGCACACAATTCCATCCCGAGCTGCTTTCTCGACCAAATCGTCCGCATCCGCTCTTCAGTAGCTTTGTCGGCGCAGCGCTCAAACACGAGCTCTAACAAAGCACTTCCCCATCGCCTTAGGGAAAAAGCAAAAGCCCCATGTGCTAACTGGTAGCAATACCAGTGCACGTGGGGCTCATACCTCGTTCACGCAGTGGGCAACAGACTATTCGAGATAATCCTTGAGGTGCTGACCAATATCGGTGGTGCGGAGCCGTCGGAGCGCTTCCGATTCGATTTGGCGGGCACGTTCGCGGGTCATCCCCAAAACTTGGCCGACTTCTTCGAGGGTACGGCGCCGTCCGTCAGCCAAGCCATAGCGCATATCGATAATACGCCGTTCACGGTCGGTCAACTTGTTCAACGCCGTGACCAAATCTTGGCGAAGCATCTGACGCGCAGCCCATTCACCGGGGCTCTGCATGATGTCGTCTTCGAGGAACTCACCGAGGGTGTGTTCGTTATCGTCGCCCACCGGTGTTTCGAGCGAGATGGGCTGCCGAGCAGACTCGAGGATGTGTACCACACGTTCCACGGGCATTTCCAACGCTTTTGCGATTTCTTCCGGAGATGGATTGCGTTCGAGTGTCTGCGATAGGCGATCGACGACGCGTTTTACTTGACTGAATGACTCACCCATATGCACGGGTAAGCGAATCGTACGCCCTTGCTCCGCAATGGCACGCGTCACAGCTTGGCGTATCCACCAGGTTGCATAGGTCGAAAAGCGGTTGCCCTTCCAGCAGTCAAACTTTTCGACAGCACGCATCAAACCGATGTTACCTTCTTGGATGAGGTCGAGCAATGACAATCCGCGACCCACGTATTTTTTTGCAATACTGACGACCAAGCGCAAATTCGCTTCGGTAAGCTCTTCTCGTGCCGTCGTTCCTGATTGCTCGGCGTTGCGGAAGGTGCTCCGCAACAAAATCGCCGAAGAAAACGCCGATTCTATGTCCGTCAGGGCATCGCGTTCGACCATGGTAACGACTGACAACGGCAACAACTGCCAGGCAATGGCAACAGTCTTGACCTGCGTATCGAAGCCATCACATAACTCACGGACATATTCTGGATCGCTCAGGCGTGCATCATCGCCTGCTTTGGCACGGACATGTGCCTCGCGGCGGCGGAAGTACTCGGCACGCATCCCCGCATTGAGTGCATAGAACGTTTCGATCGCGACCGGCACGGCCCATACCGCCTGGACTTCACGATCGACTAATTCATGCAGAAAACCCATCGCAACCCGCATCGCAGGCATCGCACCGAGTAGTGACAACAACATATTGGTTGCCACTTCGTAGGTTTGCTCATCACGTTCTGTCGCAACGAGCGATTTTTTGGCATGCTCGAGGAACAACAACACTTCGATGCGCCGTGCGAGTTCTATCTCGCGGCGCGAATTCAACAGCGCTGTCCGACCAATCGCCTGCAAATAGTATTGAACTGCATCAGGAAGAGCACCAACGGACAAATCAGTTTCGATGATTTCGGGTTCTTGGGAATTCGACTCGACATCATCGTCTAGCGCAATGTCGGCACTCAGAAGGGTCATTTCATCAATTCCTTAATCTGGCTCTTGCCATGCCTGAACGTTGTCACCTGCATGCCTGAGGTCAATCCGACGTATGGACCCGGACTTCTTCAGGCGATATGAAGGCGGCGTACCGAATCGGCTCGCCGCACGAATCACATTCATCGCTTTTCGCGATACTGTACCGCAATATGTTATCGCGGCGTAAAAAGCAGTATAAAACAGGTCTCAAAAAACTGTCAAGTTTTGTAGATCCATCGCGCACATACCGACTCTCTTGACGCTACGGCATCCGGGTGCGTTCCACCGCACCAATTCACAAACACGCAGATGCATCACGGCGTGTACAGCGACCCGATGTACTGCGGATTTAGCCGAAGTGTAATGAACGCCAACGTACATGCTCTTGTGACACAAAAAAGCCCACTCTAACGAGTGGACGATTTGTTCACCTTGGATGATGATTTGGTCGGGGCGGAGAGATTTGAACTCGCGACCTCTCGGTCCCAAACCGAGCGCTCTACCAGGCTGAGCCACGCCCCGACAACAACGTAATAGTACACTGTCGCAGTATGGTTTGTCAAAACGAATTTCAATATTGCTCAAGAATCTGTCTCGACATGCTTTTTTCAGCATCGCCTCGAAGCAGTGCTACAATGTAATCTACGTTTATAGTGCGAGAACCCGATGCTTTACCCGCTGCTCCGATCTGCGTTATTCCAGCTCGACCCCGAAGAAGCACACGAACGAACCGTCCGTGCTTTGAATACGGCGATGCATGTGCCCGGTATGCCTTCGATCCTCAAGGGCATCTATAAGCCCGCGACACGAGGCATGCAGACAACCGTTGCAGGTATGACATTTGCCCATCCCGTCGGCCTCGCAGCGGGTTTCGACAAGCATGCTGATGTTACCCACGGCATGGCATGCCTGGGCTTTAGCCATATCGAAGTCGGTACAGTAACGCCCAAGCCGCAAGACGGCAATCCCAAACCTCGGATGTTCCGACTATCGGCAGATCACGGCCTCATCAACCGCATGGGGTTCAACAGTGCGGGGATGGACGTCGTGGCCAGTCGGCTTGCGCAACGCCCCCGAGACCTCCCCATTGGCATCAACATCGGCAAAAACCGTGACACTGCACTCTCACATGCAACTGCTGATTATGTCAGCGCGTTCACAGTTTTGGCACCCTATGCCGATTACGTGGCACTCAATATTTCTTCACCCAACACGCCAGGGTTGCGCCAACTCCACGAAACAGCTGCGCTCCAAGAACTCCTTGATGCTATCCGAAGTGCCAATGAGGTGCTGAAGAAACCGATTTTTCTCAAAATATCACCAGACGAATCGCACGAACAACTCGAACAGGTCATTACAACTGCCCTCACGTATGGCATCAGCGGGATTATTGCGACCAACACAACGGTGTCACGGCCTGGGCTCAGCAGTCCACACCGCGACGAAGTCGGCGGCCTCAGTGGGGCACCACTCAATGCGCTGAGCATGGCGACGTTGCGTACCGTAGTGCAGCTGACAGATCGCCGCGTCCCGATTATTTCGGTCGGCGGGATTTCGTCTGCAGGAGATGTGTATGCGCGGCTCAAAGCGGGTGCAAGTGCTGTTCAAATCTATACCGCCATGGTCTACAGCGGCCCGGCTGTGGTCGCTCAATTGACCTGGGGGCTGGCAGCTCTCATGCGCCGTGACGGAGTCTCACACATCGCCGACATCATCGGGACGGATCGCTCATAACATCCCTGCTGCGACGGCCGGTATTGCCTCTCGTCGCATAGAATCGTAGATAGCATGAATACTTGGCTCATCATCGGCCTGGGCAATCCAGGTGCACAATACACCCGCTCACGCCACAACATCGGCTTTGAAGTACTGGATGTCTTCGCACAGCGACACAACCTCCGCCCGGATGGTACGCGTGCCCAGGCCAAGCTCGCGAGTGGCACCATTGCCGGCCACAAAGTTATCTGTGCGTGGCCGCAGACGTATATGAATCGCAGTGGAATCTCGGCCAGCGGATTAGCGAGTTGGTACAAAGTCCCACCGGCGAACATCATCGTCGTCTATGATGACCTCGATTTACCATTCGGTGCATTACGTATCCGCGAGCGCGGCAGTGCGGGGACGCACAACGGCATGCGTTCCGTGGTCCAACTCTTGGGGCAGATGGAGTTCCCCCGCGTTCGGGTCGGCATTGGTGCGGTACCCGCAGGTTGGGAAGCATTCGGCTACGTCCTGGGCAAGTTCGAGGACGAAGAAGCAGATGCACTCCCAGACCTACTCGGCCGTGCCTCTGACTGCCTCACAGCCATCATCACCAACGGAATGCCGGCAGCAATGAATACCTACAACAAAACAAAGTAACGGCGTTGCATGCAATACCCCCGAGTGGAACGCCACTCGGGGGTTGTTTGTACCATTTCGTACGTCTGCGCCTAGATTTCGTCTTCGCTTTCGTAGCTCCACGCATGCACACCTTGTGTCGTAAACGAGAAGTTACGGACCTGCATTCCCGCGTCCGTGAGCACCCGTTCCATCTCGAGTCGCTTTTCGAATGGGCATGCAATCACCATAAATCCACCGCCACCGGCACCGGTAATTTTGCCGCCCCATGCGCCGTTTTTCCGCGCTTTGGCGTAGACTTCATCGACGATGGGTGGTGCAATCAACGGCGAAAACGCTTTTTTGACTTCCCATGCATCGTGGAGCAATCGCCCAAAGTCGGCGATTTTTTTGTTTCGGAGCAGTTTGACCGACTCATCGACAAATGCTTTTGTTTCGTCGTGATAGCGTAATGTATTGCCGTGCTTGAGACGGTCCACCTGATCGTTCACGAGCTGATGGGTCAGCATCTTGCGGCTACCAATATAGCCGATGAGCAAACAGCTCTCGAGCTCGAGCAAGGCCGCTGGATCACTCAGGACCGGCTCGACGATGACCCCCGTTTTAGAAAAATGATAGACCGACATCCCACCAAACGCCGCGGCATATTGATCCTGACGACCACCGGGGATGCCCAGATCTTTGCGTTCTATGCGAAACGCCGTTTCGGCGAGCTCGTGGGGAGTCATGGGGAAGTTGTACGCCTCGCCCATCAACTTCAACATGCTGACCACCAATGCCGAAGACGATCCTAATCCACTCCCCGGCGGAACGTCCGAGAACATGGTTACTTCAACCCCTTTGGCTTGCGGGACCGCATCGAGGACTGCTTGCGGCAGGCTCAATGTCCCTTCCCAGTGGCCGGTCGTATTACGACTGACCTCTTCGAGGTCGAGCGACCGAATGGTCAACGCGCCATCGTTACTCGGGCGCAGCATACAGCGCACATATTTATCGATGGTGCAATTAAGGACCTTCCCCCCGTGGTCTTCGGCATAGGGGCTGACATCCGTGCCCCCACCAAAAAAACCAATTCGCATGGGGGCTTTTGCTTTATAAATACGCATGACTCGTGTCCCATCGTACAGATTCACCAAAGTATAGCACGTGGATTACTGACGTTTCCCTTTGAGGTGGATGACGAGATCCTTTGGAAAATCCGTCAGGCTTTCGAATGTGCCATCGGGGGTACACCAATACGTATCTTCAATACGTACGCCGTACCCCTTGCTGGGGTAATACAAACCCGGTTCGACGCTGAATACCGCACCGGGCACCAACACATCACCACGATCAGCGAGGGATGGAAACCCAAAATCCTCGTGCACTTCCAACCCTAACCCATGCCCCAGAGAGTGGATATACCCTTCTTCAATGGGGTATGTTTTGCCAATGGTGGCATGGCCACGTGCTTCGAAGTAGTCACACACCATCGTTTGATATGGTTTGGTCGGTGCACCAAGCTCGAATTCTTGGACGACCTCGGTGAATGCACCCATCACATCGTCGTATGCCTGTTGGAGCTCTGGACTTGCGTAATCGATCGCCAATGTACGCGTCATATCGTGATAGTACCCTGAGGCATCTTTGGGGAAGATGTCGAATACGATTGCCTGACCACGACGCAATTCCATGGTGTCTTCGCCACGGGCGTGGGGTAATCCTGCATCACGACCCTGGGCAAAAATCGTTCCTTCGCCGACCATCCCGCGTGCAGCCAGCTCTCGGTCAATCACCGCTCGCACATCCCCTATCGTAAGCGGCTTTCCTGTGACCACATCCACGACTGCATCCCCTGATGCAGCAGCGGCACTGATGTAGTCGACAGCTGCCTGGACGACTTCGCAGGTCTTGCGGCCGACTTCGCGCATCATCGCGATTTCGTGCTCGTCTTTGGTCAAGCGTGCAGCACTGATCAGATCTTTGTCGGGTTCGGCGACAAACGTCAGACCGGGCATTGCGGCTTCGATACCGCGTTGCATAGCCAAAAACGGCCCTGCCTGGACGGTTCCGTACACACCCACACGACCGCTGACCCCGAGGTCAGTCAACATTTGCCGGCGCAGTTCAACCCGTGCAGCGAGCCGATCGGGGAACTGCTGCATGATATCGCGCAGATTCCAGCGACTCGAAGACACACAGACCAAGCCTGTTTCTTGCGCCTGTAGGACTTCCCAATCGCTGTGGATCAGCATGGCAGGCTGATGACGCAACTTGATAACGGTACCGGTCAAATGTGCACCACGCACGAAGTAGTTAAATGCAGGATTGGCCGCACCGAGTCCGTCAGGACCTTCGACGATAATCGCGTCGAGTTGCCGCTCACCCATGAGTCGATCGAGATCACTCTGCATGTTCTGCCTCCACTGCCAATGTGCGCAACAACGCGAGATTACGAATATCATCGCCGGGATCATCGTCCTTCGGCGTCTCGAGAATGAATGGGACGGTGCGCACATACGAATTGCGCATCAGATTGCGAAAACCATCCTTGCCCACAAATCCCTCGCCGATATGTGCATGCCGATCCGTTTTGGAACCGAGATCCTTCTGGGCATCGTTCGCATGGATAATCTTGAGCCGTTGCAATCCAATGGTTGCATCGAACTCTGCCAACATCGCAGCACACGATTCGGGCGTACGGAATTCATACCCAGCCACCAAAATGTGGCATGTATCGAGACACACCCCGAGTCGTTCCGGGTATCGGCAGGCTGCGATAATCTGAGCGATTTCTTGGAACGAGCGACCGAGCACCGTTCCTTGGCCGGCAGTTGTTTCGAGCAACACCGTCACATCGGGATTGGTATCTGCTGCAAGGATTGCATCGAGTGCTGCTGCCACCCGTGCGATACCGGCTTCGACACCAGAGCCCACGTGTGCACCTGGATGCGTCACCAGATAGGGAATCCCGAGCAACCCACAACGCTGGATTTCTTCGGCGAATGCAGCCCGTGATTTGGCCTGTAATTCGTCGTCCGGTGACGCCAGGTTGATGAGGTACGAATCGTGCACGACCAACGGGTTTATGCCACTCGCAGCATGCGCTGCACGGAATTTGCTGATTTCGTCCTCGCCGAGTGGTTTTGCCTTCCACTGCTGTTGGTTCTTGGAAAAAATCTGCATCGCATCGCAGCCCGCTGCTTGTGCATTGGCAAAGGCTTTATAGAGCCCACCAGAGGTTGATACATGTGATCCAAATTTCATTGTGAGCTCCTCTGCCATCGACGGCAACGCCTCAGCGTTGCATACGGTGGTAATAATCCAACACCCGTTGGAGGTCTGCCGGTAATGGGCTCGTAAAACGGAGTGCTTCGCCGGTGCGTGGGTGCAAAAAACCAAGCGCATGGGCATGCAAAAACTGTCGTTCGAGTTTGATGCCGCTCATCTGGGCGCCATATATCTGATCACCGATAATCGGATGATAGATGTGCTGGCAATGGACGCGAATCTGATGGGTACGACCTGTCTCGAGCATCACTTTGAGTAACGAGAGTTGCCCGATTTTCTCGATGACTTCCCAGTGCGTAATGGCGGGACGACCGCCGGCAATCACTGCCATCCGCAAACGGTCGCGGGGATGCCGGGCAATCGGTGCATCGATGGTCCCACTGGGAGCAGACATCCCGCCCGATACCAAGGCGATATATTCTTTGTGCATCGTGTGTGCTTGTTGCTGCTCTTGCAGGGCATGGAGCGCTGCATCGTTGCGCGCTACGACAAGCAGTCCGCTCGTATCTCGATCAATACGATGGACGATACCGGGGCGCACACCGCCTCCGACGACCATATCGGGGAATCGGAAGAGGAGCCCATTGACGAGCGTCCCCCGGGCATGGCCAGGAGCTGGATGGACAACCATTCCTGCGGGTTTGTCGATCACCACAATATCTGCGTCGGCATAGACTACCGTGAGGGGGATATCCTCAGCAACCAACGAGGTGTCTTCGGGTTCTGGGATGCGCACACTGATGCGATCACCCGCTTTGAGTGGTTCTGCTGCACGCGTCGGGGCATCGTTCCGCAAAATTGCGCCTTGTTCAATCAGGCGTTGCACTGCACTACGGGTCACATCGTCGAGTGTCGCAGCAATGTACTTGTCCAGCCGCTCACCCGCAGATTCGCGTTCAACCACCAGTATGATTTGATCGTCCTCAGGATTGGTCACGTGTTAACTCTACTTCATTACGCAACGACGCAATCGCCAATGCAATCACACTAACGGTGATGGCACTATCGGCGACGTTGAAAATCCCAGGGAACCAGGTGACATGCACAAAATCGGTGACAAATCCTTGGCGTACCCGATCGATGATGTTGCCGATGGCACCACCTACGATCCCACCGATGGCCAGCTTGGTCAACACCGTATGCACCATCTGGTAGCGATACATGTAGATCGCCGCAGCGCTGATAATGATATTCATGATTGTGAAAAAATGCGGGATTCCTTGGAATAATCCAAATGCGACGCCGGTGTTTTTGACATAGGTCAAACGCAACCATGGTTCGATTACGGGAATACTCGTACCTTCGATTGGTCCGAGGTTCGCATATATCCATGCTTTGGTCAGCCGATCAAGGACCACCACACACACAAACACTATGGCCGGGACCGACCAGATGCGTCGGATGTCTGACATCAGATGCCTCCTAAGCTGATTCGACCGAACGATACCCACCGACAGAACCCGGACTAAAGGTATCGGTAAATGTCTGCAACAGGGTACTGACCATCGCGTATTCTTCTTGGATAACCGTCTGCATGTGTTCGTGGCCAAGCCCCGTCAACACATCCGAGATGTCACTACTGCCCCGCGCATGGATTTCGAGGCAACGCAACTCGCGTGCTTCGGGGGCTTTGTACGATCGCCGTACCTCGAGTGCCAACACATCGTGCCCGACATCTTCGTGGAAGACCTTCCGCAGTGCAGTTTGTATTGCCGATTGCAACGTCCGAATCAATTCGCCGTCGCTTCGTTTGTCTGCAGGCGGCACCGTGATGGTATATTCCCAGGTGAGTTCGAGCGGTATCGAAACAAGTGGACCACTGTGCATTTGGTGCGCTGGTCCCCACACAAACGACACTTCGACCCAAGGGGGAGTGTTGTGCTCTGTCAATGGATCCCCATGCTCGGGGAATAACTCGGCCCTGAAGCTGCGTTCGAGCGTTGTCGGGTTGATTTGTTCGGCGACGTCATGCTCATGCAGCCCGATGACCGCCCAACCTTCTTCGAGCGCATTCGCTAATTCTTCGTAACTCAGTGTCATATCTTCCTTTATATGGTGTGCGCACCATGTATCTCTTTATTTTACTCTATTCAATGGCACAACCGGGCCTTTTTTTGCAGGTATTCTGCACCGCAAAGCACCGTGCGAAAAGCCCTGTGATATACTGAACTATTGCTATAGAGAACGCCTAGCATGTCGACGATACTCTTTACCGCTGCACAACACGCGACGCATTCACACCAGCATCCCGAACACGCGGGTCGTATCGACGCCATCATGGCAGCGATAGCAACCGACACTGCGTGTGCCCCGATATATGCGGAAGTCACCCCAGTCCCGATGAATGTCGTCAACGCTGTACATCCCCAAAGCCACATCGACTGGGTACAGACACAATCAATCCAAGCACGTACCGTACCTATGCTCGATGGTGATACATACATACAGCCGGGGACGGCACATGCAGCGCACCTCGCAGCCTCAGCAGCGTGTCATGCCATCGACGCCATTGTCGGCGGTCACACCCCTTTTGCGCTCACACGTCCACCCGGTCATCATGCAACCGCGACGCAGTCGATGGGGTTCTGCTTTTACAATAATGTTGCCGTGGCTGCCCGCTACGCCCAACACGCCCATGGAATACGGCGTATCGCCATAGTAGATATCGACGTCCACCACGGGAATGGCACCGATGATATCTTCCGCGAGGATCCAGAAGTCCTGTATGTATCGACGCATGGATGGCCACTCTATCCGGGTAGTGGCGCCCGAGACTCTTTTGGGAGCGGTGCAGGCTACGGGACAACGCTGAACATCCCGATTCCAGCGCAATCCGGGGATAGTGCTTTTCTCCATGTCTACCAGAACCTGGTCATCCCTGCCCTCGAACGATTCAAGCCAGAACTTGTGTTGGTATCTGCCGGTTTTGATGCCCATTGGGATGATCCACTCGGCAACTGTCGCCTGTCGGTGACTGGCTACCTCGACA
>JBJONV010000099.1:0-3795 GCA_046051665.1 Chloroflexota bacterium | reverse complement strand
TACAGCTGCACCACTTCGGCACCCGCGACAGTACCGGTGTTGGTAATGGGGATGGTGAGCTGGACGTCGTCTGCGGCAGCGTCGCTCTCTGGGGCAACGGTGATGTCGCCATATGCAAACGTTGTGTAGCTCAGCCCATAGCCGAATGGGTAGCGTACGGCGGTGGCGGCGGTGTTGTAGTAGCGGTAGCCGACATAGATACTCTCGCGGTATTCGACATCGGTCGGGGTACCGGGGAAGTCGACGTGACCGGGGTGGTCGCTGACCGTATAGGGGATTGTCTCGGCGAGTTTGCCGGAGGGATTGACATCCCCACAGACGATATCGACGAGGCCAGATCCGCCTGCCTGACCACCGAGGTACCCTTCGAGGATGGCGGGGACGGCATCGTGCCACGGCATTTCGACCGGGGCGCCGTTGCTGAGGATGACCACCGTACGTGGGTTCACAGCGACCACGGCGGCGATGAGCGCATTGTGGCTCTCGGGCATGCGCATGTGGGCACGATCGAGGCCTTCGGTCTCTTCGATATCGGGCAATCCGGCACACAGCAGGACGACATCTGCTGCCTGCGCCACTGCAACCGCATCGGCGATGCGTTGCGCATCGGGTGCTGCAGCGCGGGGTGTGTAGCCTTCGGCATAGGTGACGGTACCGGCAGCACCGACGCGTGTGACGAGGGCATCGAAGAACGTATCGAGCCGATGCGGGCTAATCATCGAACTCCCGGCACCCTGGTAGCGTGGCGTTTTGGCAAACGATCCGATGACTGCGATGGTTTGCGCCGTCGCAATGGGCAACACAGCCCCGTCGTTTTTGAGCAACACGGCACCATGTGCTGCTGCTTCGCGGGCGAGGGTGTGATGCACGTGTTCGTCATAGCTGCGCGGGTCGTGGAATGCAGGAAGTGATTTTTCGATGAGGTCGAGCAGGTTCGAGACACGTTCATCGAGCATTGCTTCCGAGAGCGTTCCGTTTGAGAGCGCTTCGGCGACGGACGGGCCGTGTACATTCCCGTTCCCCGGCATCTCGAGATCGAGGCCTGCGTTGAGGCTGGCCGGGCGTTGGTACACAGCACCCCAGTCTGAGACCACCACGCCGTCGAATCCCCATTCGGTGCGCAAGATGTCGGTGAGGAGCCGCACGTGTTGGCTGGCCAATTCGCCATTGACACTGTTGTACGAACACATCACGGTCCAGGGTTTTGCATCGATGACAGCGTGCTCGAAGCTGGCCAAGTAAATCTCGCGCAATGCCCGTTCGTCGACATGTGTATCGATGGTCATGCGGCGATATTCTTGGTTGTTGGCAGCAAAATGCTTAATGGAGGTGCCCACGCCCTGAGACTGGACGCCATGGATGTAGGCCGCTGCCATCTGTGACGAGAGGTACGGGTCTTCGGAGAAGTATTCGAAGTTGCGACCACCGAGCGGCGAGCGTTTGATATTGACGCCAGGGCCGAGGACGACGCTGACGTTTTTGGCACGGGCCTCGGCACCAATGGCCGTCCCTACACGGTTGATAAGGTCGCGGTCCCAGCTACTCGCGAGGGCCGAAGCCGTGGGGAAGCAGGTCGCAAGCACATTGTTGTCGAGGTTGACCTCGGTACTGCTTACTTGTTTGCGCACACCGTGGGGACCGTCGGTGAGGGTGATAGCGGGGTAGTCGAGGGACGGGACGGCGTGCATTTCCCAAAAATTCTGACCGGAGAGGAGGCGGATTTTTTCGGCACGGCTGAGTTTGGCCAGGCGCGCATCGGGCGTCGTGCGACGAGATTTCGTCATAAAGGGTCCTCCTGCGCATGGGAGTGCGCTATTGTGCGTCAACGGGATGCACGATTGTACCATGTGGTGACCGATTGCGTCATCAGAGAGTGTAAATGTGGGTCGTACACAACGGCACAAAGCCGAGTGATTGATAGAGGGGGATACCCATCTGCGAAGACATCAACACGGCAGTCTGGATACCCGCCGCTTGGTCGGCAGCCAAAAGAGCTCGCATGATGTCGCGACCATACCCACGCCTGCGCACCTGTGGTGCGGTATAGACCATGCTGATGTAGCTTGTGCCGTCGGGCAAGCGCAGGGTGCGTGCACGGGCGTAGATATGCACCCCCACACGAATCGCCACATGTGTCATCTGTGGTGAAGCAACGTTGGCATCACTCAACCAAAGCATTGATTCGGGATCGGCCATATTGGCGGCGCTGATATCTGCGACGGTAAGGGTGGTGACTGGCGTCTGCGGTGGCGGAATCGGTACACCGCGCAACTCCATCGCCATCAGGCATTCGGAAGAGTCGTAGACACAACCAAGGGCGCGGAAAACCGCATCCGTCTGATCCGACTGGGCTGCGACGGTCAGGTATGCACGGGGGGCTGGTGGGACGGCACGGATGGTTGAGAGCAGAACCTGTGCTTGGTCATCTGGAATTGCCGCGTAATAGTCGTCGATCGGGGACTGTCGACCATCGGGGTCAGCGAGTCGCAGTCCCGTGGCGGGAGCACATTCAAGTATGGTACGGAACGGCAGAATGGCGGGAGTACCGGCATAGCCGTCGATGAGCGTTTGCCAAGCACGGTGAAAAGGAGCGTCCAATACATTCCTCCGGATGGGTGTGTGCTACCCGTCGACCTCTGTGGGATGGTGGTCTGTGTGGTGCGGTGGCGTATACCCACGATTGCGTCGAAAAAGCGTTGGGAAGCGCCGCATCGCCTCCCCGAAACGACCGTTGATGAGCGCCAGTAGCCATTCGATATGGTCGAGGGTGATGACCCCGCGTGAAAAGGTCATCGCGAGGCGCAACGGGATTTCTTCGGCGGCGGCAGCGAATAACAACTCGGTTGGTCCACCGGGATCGGCATGTGTCATGGTTCGGAGTTGACGCTTGAGGATGCGGTGGATGAGTCGCCCGAGGAAGGATTCGTGCATATCGACAATCGGTGTATTTATGGTGTAGAAGCCACGTTGCGGGACAGACGGCTGCGGATCGTATCCCAAGAGTGCATGAAACGCCGCGGCGGTGAACGCCTGCATCCCCAAATCATAATACGGGGTCAGGGCGGGATTGTTGAGTGGTGCAACGACATCCGCCGAGGCGATATCGACAACTGCGCGGCAGCGGATATCGCGGGATGAAGCCCCGACTCGCACTTCGAATTTACCGGATTCTACAAGCCATTCCCCTACACGATCGTCGTAGCAGGCAAATGCCCGACGGGGCAGATGAAACATGAGCGTGGTGCGTTCACCCGGATTCAGGTGAATTTTGCGGAATGCTTTGAGCTCATGGACCGGTCGAAACAACGTGCTCGTGACATCGTGCACATACATCTGGACGACTTCGGCACCTGCCCGTGTTCCCGTATTAGTTACATCGAAAGCCAACGACACGCCGTCGTCGGGGTTCAGACTTTCGTCTGGAACGCGCAGATTGTCGTAGTGAAAGGTGGTGTAACTCAGCCCATGCCCAAATGGGAACAGGACGGGTACCGCGGCGGTGTCGTAGTAGCGATACCCGACGTACAGACTTTCGCGGTATTCGACATCGTGCGGTGTACCAGGGAACGACAGATGGGCAGGGTGATCCTGCCACTGAAGTGGGAATGATTCTGCGAGTTTGCCGCTTGGGTTGACGATGCCGGTGAGCACGTCGGCGATGGCACTGCCGGATGCTTGGCCAGCGAGGTATGCCTCGAGGATGGCAGGGACGGCATTGTGCCACGGCATTTCGACCGGGGCACCATTACTAAGGACGACGACGACGTTGGGATTGGCATGGACGACGGCGCTGAC
>JBJONV010000098.1:0-16073 GCA_046051665.1 Chloroflexota bacterium | reverse complement strand
GTTGCACCTTCCATGACCGCGAACGTGATGTTTGCATTCTTGAAGATTGCATTGGTCAAGTTTGCGTTGTTCAAAAACGCAAGCGTCAGGTCGGCACCGGTCAGATCGACATTGGTCAAATTTGCCCCTGAAAGCGAGGCGTTGGCGAGATTTGCACCGGGGCCAATCAAATATCCACTGCGTATGTTCCATTTGGTCGGCAACGTACGTGGTGTACCGATGATGCCACTTGCTGCGACGCCCGTCATGGTTGCGTTGGTCAGCGTGGTGTCGGTTAGGTTGGTGTTGATGAGTAAGGCATTGGTCAAATTGGTGCTCGTCAAATTGGCACCAATCAACGACGTATCGCCCAGAATGGCACCGGTCAGGTTGGCACCGCTCAGATTGACACTTCCGAGGGTCAGAAAAGATAACGTTACCCCCGACAAATTTGCACCAGGACCCATCAAAAAGCCGTCGTGTAACGACCAGCCTGCCGGGAGGGCGCGCGGTGTGCCGGTGACGCCACTGGATTTGACGCCGGTCATCGTTGCGCTCGCCAAGTTCAATCCACTCAGATTTGCATTGGTCAAATCGGCGTTCGGACCAATCAAGTACCCACCAATCAGTGCCCAGTTGGTCGGTAATGCCGTGGGTGTCCCCGTGATGCCGCCCGAACGAACGTTGGTCAAATTGGCGCTGCTCAGGTTGAGCCGTGCGAGATTGGCATTCGCTAGATTTGCGGCTGGCCCGACAAGATAGCCGCCGATGAGCTTCCACCCGGTGGGGAGTTTACTTGGCGTTCCGGTGATGCCACCGGATGTAACGCCGGTCAATGTGGCTCCCGTCAAATCGATGGAGGCGAGATTTACTCCTGTGAGAGCAGCGTTCGTAAGGTTGGCGCCGGGGCCAAGCAAGAAGCCGCTCCGATAGACCCAATTGGTTGGGAGCGCAGTCGGGGTACCAAGCAGGCCTCCCGAAGAGACATTGGTCAGTGTGGCGCCAGTGAAGATGACATCAGTGACGGTTGCGCCGGTGAAGGATACTCCCGTCAAATTCGCACCGGTGAAGTTTGTGTTGCTCAGATTTGCACCATCCAGCTTGGCGCCGGTGAGGTTGGCACCCGTGAAGTTGAGGTTCCACAGTGCTGCATTACGCCAATCAATCCCACGAAAATCACAACCGGACAAATCAGATCCGCTCGAGAGATCAGCACACGCCCTGGCAGTCGCGGTCGCTGTGTGCGGGGCAGCCAATGGTGTGCAGATAACGCACACAAAGATAATCACGGTGCGGGTCAGGAGACGGAAGTACTGATACATTGCAAGATTCCTAAATGTATAAATATACAAATGTTATAAAAACACACATAAATGAATACTCCATTTTACATGGAATACTTGTGTGGCGATAGTTGAGACCGTAGAGGGGCGCTGTCATTCGTGCAACAGATTTCTCATAAAGCGAGCCGGGGATTTGATCATACCGTGCGATGCCATACCCGACGTCGTGAATTCTGTTACAATGTTTGGCATTGGAGTGAATGTCTGTATGAAAGTGTGCGCCCTATGAAACGCATGTTGTCCATTTTGTTGGTAGCAATGATTCTGGCGAGCTGTGGCGCTGCGACAGCCCCCGCGACAGAGCCGATTCCGTCCCCTGCCGAAGCAACCGTCGTCGTAGAAGTCGTTGCCACTGCCGAGCCGGCAGCGGTCGAACCCACCGCCGCACCAGCCGAACCAGCCGAGCTGAAAACCGTCCGCTTGGGCTTTGTGCCGGTGATGATTTATGCACCGTTGTACGTGGGTATCGAGCGTGGGTACTTCGCAGCCGAGGGCATCCAAATCGAATCCACCCCGGTCCAAGGCGGGAGCGAGCCCGTGGTACAGATGGCAGCCGGCAACTTCGACGCCGCATTTGGTGGTGCCGGAGCGGGCTTGTTCAACGCTGCTGCCCGCGGCGTCAAGTTCTCGATTGTGGCCCCGATGCATAACGAATCTGCTCCATTGACGAGCCCCTTGGTCATTAGTGCCAAGCGTGTCGACGAGCTCAAATCCGTCGCTGACCTCAAAGGCAAAAAGGTCGCCATCAATGCCACCGGCGCGGCTACCGAGTACTGGGTTGGTCAGGCATTGGCCAAGAACGGGTTGACCATGGCCGACATCGAACTTGTCACCGTTGGCTTCAAGGATGTGCCTGCTGCTCTCGAAAACGGTTCCATTGATGCAGCGATTTTGGGTGAGCCATTGGCTACCATCAATATCCAAAATGGAACGGTAGCGATTTTGGCCAACGACTTCATCGATGGCTTCTATGCTACATACCTCTACATGGGCGAGGCGATGTTGGCCGACACCAAAACGTCTGAAGGGTTCATGCGGGCGTACCTGAAGGCCTGCGCAGACTTGCAGGGTGACTATATGACACCCGAAATCGCTGCCATTATCGAGAAGTACACCAAAGTCCCAGCTGCGGTGGTCGAAAAAGCCGCCCCAGCCCATTACAACGCCGAAGGCGTGATTCCGGTCGAAAACCTGCAAACGCTTCAGACGTACTTCCGCGAGCGCGGGTACTTGGAGTATGATACAGACCTGGACATCAATACCATCATCAATGCAGACCTGGTTGCACGGGCAACCGGCAAGTAATACGCCGAATCAGGTACTCCATCCTCGGAACGCGGCGTCGCAGGACGGCGCGTTTCGTATTGAGAGAGCAGTAGCTATGCAGGCAGATCCCATTGTTTTTACACAGGCAGGGTTGACCTACCCCAACGGGGTCAAGGCATTGACCGACATCTCGCTGTCTATTGCCGATCAAAGCGCTGTCGCTGTCGTCGGTCCGAGTGGCTGTGGCAAAACCACCTTGCTGCGTACGATTGCTGGCCTCGAACGGGTGAGCACTGGTTCCTTGTACGTGGCACCACGCGCCACGCGGGCCATGGTCTTCCAGAGCGGCCTGTTGTTCCCATGGATGTCGGTCGCCGACAACATCAGCTATGGCTTGATGACGCGTGGTACACCGGCTACACAATGTCGTGTCATCGCCCGCGAATGGGCTGATCGGATGGGGCTGCAACGATTCATTGACGCATACCCGCATCAGCTTTCGGGTGGCATGCAACAACGCGTGGGCATCGCTCGGGCATTGGCCATCCGCCCAGATATCGTGTTGTTCGACGAACCGTTTGCTGCACTCGACGCCCAAACGCGCCTGATTATGCAAGAGTTGGTCTGCGACCTGCGCCGCCAAGGTGTGTGTGGCACGATGCTGTTTGTGACGCATTCAATAGACGAAGCGCTCATTGTGGCAGACCGTGTGGTCGTCTTGTCGGCTCGGCCAGGTCGTATCATTGCCGATATCACGCCGAACCTGCCCGATGTGCCGATAGCCGACAAGCGCGGATTACCTGCGTTCAATGAGGCATTTGGCGATATCTGGGCACAGATACGCCGTGAAGTCGATGTGCAGATGCACGAAGGGGTGAACTAATGCCCCAAAACCGCTGGTTGTCATGGTTGTCGCCGCTCCTCCTTGTGGTGCTTTGGGAGGGGGCTGTACAATTCGGTCTGCTCAATCGTATTTTTATCCCACCGCCGAGTGAAGTCGTCGTCGCTTTGGCCAAAGGGCTCGCCGATGGCACGATGGCGGCAGACGTGCTCATTAGTAGTGAACGTATCGCACTCGGGTTCCTGCTCGGTGCCATCCCCGCTACCCTATTAGGCATTTGGAGCGGTCTTAATCGTACCGTCTACCTGCTCGTCCGCCCGTTGGCGACGATGCTCTACCCGGTACCCAAAATCGCCTTGCTGCCATTGGTGATTGTGGTGTTGGGCATCGGTGAGCTGAGCAAAATCGCTACCGTGGCAATCAGTGTGTTTTTGATGGTGGTGATACACACGATCGGTGGGGTGCTCCAAATCGACCAACGCTACTTCGAGGTGGGTCGTGTGTATGGTGCCAATCAACGGACGTTGTTCCGCACGGTCGCATTCCCTGCCAGCTTGCCAGCGATTATCGAGGGGTGGAAGCTGGCGATGGGCTTTGCGTTGACGCTCATCGTCGGCGTCGAGTTTGTGGGTGCGAGTAACGGCATCGGCTATCGCATCTGGCAGTCGTACGAGTTGTACTCGATCGCCGACATGATGGCGTCGGTGTGTGTCATTGCTGCGTTGGGCTGGATCCTGACGATTGGATTAGACGAAGTCGAGCGGCTGGTGGTGCCCTGGCGCCACACCGTCAAGGAGTCACGTATGCCGTTGCTCAAAAAATGGTGGGGTGCCGTGCGCCCGTGGAGTTATACCGCTGCCATCATCCCGGTGCTCCTGGGCGGTGCCATTGCTGCGCAGGAGGGTGGGCTCAACTGGCTCTGGCTGGCGCTTGCGTTGATTGGCTCGATTGCCATTCAGGGCGGTACCAATCTGATGAATGACTATTATGACTACAAAAAAGGAACCGATACCCCGGCGGTGAAGGGTACCGGCGGAGCATTGCTCCGCGGCGAAATGACGCCACAGCAGATTTTTTGGGCCGGCATCCTTGCTTTTGCCGTCGGCTCTGCCATCGGGTTGTATTTTGTCTACGAGACCGGTCCATTCATCTTTTGGCTCGGGTTGTGTAGCGTGGCGGTCGGCTATTTTTATACCGCTGGCCCTTTTGCACTGGCCTACGTGGGCTTGGGCGAGATAGCGGTCTTCATCTTTATGGGGCCAGTCATGGTGTTGGGCTCGTACTACCTACAGCAACCGGTCATCGCCTGGCCGGCCATTTGGGCGTCACTGCCGGTTGCGTTTGTGGTGGCGGCGATTTTGCATGCCAACAACTTGCGCGACATCGATACCGACATCCTCAACAACAAACGCACGTTGGCCACGATGTTGGGACGGGCGGGTGCACGCGTGGAGTTTTATGTGTTGGTTGGTGGTGCATTTATCAGCGTCCTGGTGCTGATTGCCGTGGGACTGGCACCGTGGCCGACGGTGGTGTGCTTTGCGATGGCTCCCTTGGCGTGGCGTCTGATGCGGACTGCCGCGACCGAGGTCGCAGCCGAAAAACTGCATCCGGTTTTACGGGGCTCTGCCGTCCTGCATATGCGCTTCGGGTTGCTGTATGTGCTCGGTTGGGTGATTGCGGTGTGGGTCTAATCGGTCGTGCCGATGGAGTATTAGCGCTACCTGATTATTCATTACAAAAAAATCCATAATATCGCTCGGAAAACCCTTGATTCTGGTGAAAAGCACCTCCGTCAGGGGTTTTTCATTTTGGGAGACTGTTTGTTGACGTTCTGCGTCACTTCGGGTGATTGGTTATTTTCATAATCCGCTTTTCCATGCGAAAAAGCACATCGCGCAGAGGAGTTGGACAATACTTTGCTCAGAGATGTATGATGCATCAGAGAGGTGATACGTCATATCGTAGTAAGTCACGCATCAGCCTGCTGTGTGTTGGTTTTTTCGATTGCGTCGTGTAAACTCTATTCAGGTTTTGGACATCTGCAAAAGAGGCTGATATGTGGCTGCGGAGTGTGTTGGTGGCGGCAGTAGTGAGTGTGTTGGTAGCATGTGGTTCCGCATCGGTTGAGACGCAGCCGACGGCAAGCAATGGAAGTCTCGAAGCGACGGCGACAGCTCTGGTCCCCACCGCCACCCCCGCAGCATCGGCCGAGACGTCAACGACCGTACCAACGCTGTTTGTGGTACCGACGATGACGCCGAGTAATGTCGAAGCCGCCGATGCGACGGCGATTGTAGCGACGACCGAGGCGGGCTTCGCACCAACCTCCACGCCAGATGCATCGGGGTTGAGTTACTCGAATCAAGGCGAAACTGCAGTCATCAAAATCATGGATGGTACCGATGGACCATACTTCGCCAGCTTGACCATGGGTGTGACGGGTATGGAGGGCGCGTCAGAAGGATATACCTCGTACCACCCGCTTTCCATCTATCAGAAAACCAGTTCCGGCATCACGAAAATCAGCGAATACGACTTCAAGGATGGGCAGCACATCTACGGGTTCAATCTCATCCCGACCTATGCAGAAGGAAAAGCGTTTCTGACTGTCGAGGGATTTGTCGGTGCGCACAGCAGTTTTGGGCATGTTTTTTCTTTCGATGGCACGACGCTCACACTCGAGCTGACGACAAACTCCGATGCTTCGGGTGGCGCGCTCACCATGGTCGATGTCAATGGTGATGGCGCTCTCGATGCGGTCGGTGATGCAACTGATTATTATGTCTTTTGTTATGCATGTGGTGTGAAGTCTGGTGCCGAAGAAGTCTCTGCATGGGACGGGAACGCATTTGTCCGCAAGCAACCCATGCCCAGCGACGATGCGACGATCCAAGCTGCCGTCACCGCAGCCGAAGCAGGTCGTTGGAATGTCGTCGCAGACACGTTGACCGACGGCGTCACGCCAACGAATGATGCAGATACATGGACCGTAGCGTTGCTCAAGCGCATCGTGGCATTGCGTGCACCACAGTCGGATGATTCCTCACCATTCATGAGTGCGTTGCTGTATGGCGATTACGATGCAGCGGCGGCAGTGCTCAAGCGCTATCAGCCTGCTGCACTCGTCGATGTGCAGAATCCCGCATTCCCGAGCGATTTAGCAACATTCGGTGAGTTGGTCGTCGATAATGTGGTACGATTGACCTCTACTGCCCTGACCCAAGACAAAACACTCACGAGCGCACAGTTCTTGCGTGGATGGGCGCAGACGTTGTTAGATTCGAAAAACGTCGCAGGACTGGCTGATTTGGACGCAGTCGCTACCGCTGATCCCTTTTATGCAGCGGTGCGCGATGCAGTGAAGAGTCGCTGATGATTCTTCGTTGATGTGTCTCTCAAAAAAGGAGGGCGTATGCCCACACAACTGACTGGCCATACCCTCCTGACACAAGACGATTTGTACTTATTCAACGAAGGTTCTCACTTCGCCCTCCACGAAAAACTCGGTGCCATCCCGTGCCTCCAGAACGGAGTCGCGGGAGTGCACTTTGCAGTCTGGGCACCGAGTGCCCGTAGTGTCGCCGTGATTGCTGACTTCAATGGGTGGCAACGCGGCGGCAATATGTTGTGGGCACAAGGTTCTTCGGGTATTTGGGCAGGGTTCATTGCGCAGGTGCCGATCGGCACGGCCTACAAATACTCGATCGAAACACAGACCGGCGACATCCTCGAAAAAGCTGATCCGCTGGCGACCGCCGGCGAAGTCCGACCCAACACTGCGTCGATTGTGAACGACCTGCAATCCCATCGCTGGGGCGATGCGGCCTGGATGCACGCCCGTGCGACGCGCAACACCAACGGGATGCCGATGAGCATCTACGAGGTGCATTTGGGCTCCTGGATGCGCAACCCAGATGGCTCGTGGCTGGGCTATTACGACGTCGCGCGCAAACTGGCCGACTATTGCACCATGATGAACTATACCCATGTCGAGCTCTTGCCCATCATGGAGTACCCCTACGACGGGTCGTGGGGCTACCAATCGGTGGGCTTGTATGCGCCGACGAGCCGGTACGGGAGCCCGACAGACTTCATGGGCTTTGTCGATTATCTGCACCAACACGATATCGGCGTCATCCTCGACTGGGTGCCATCACACTTTGCTGTCGATGCCCACGGGTTGGCGCAATTCGATGGGACGGCCATTTATGAGCATGCCGACCCGCGCCAAGGGTACCACCCCGATTGGGGCAGTTACATTTTTAACTACGGCCGCCATGAGGTACGCAGCTTTCTGGTGTCGAGTGCGGTGTCGTGGTTCGACCGGTATCACATCGACGGTATCCGCGTCGATGCAGTGGCATCGATGCTGTATCTCGACTACTCACGCAAAGAAGGCGAGTGGATTCCCAATGCGTTCGGTGGCCGCGAAAACATCGATGCGATTGTGCTGCTCCGTCGCCTGAATGAGGCAGTGCACGCACGCTTCCCCGGGATTGTGATGATTGCCGAAGAATCCACAGCGTGGCCAATGGTCTCGCGGCCGACGTACATCGGTGGTCTCGGCTTCAACATGAAGTGGGATATGGGCTGGATGCACGATACGCTCAAATACATGGCCGAAGACCCGGTCCATCGCAAGTACCATCACAGCAAATTGACCTTCCGGTCGCTGTATTCGTTCAGCGAGCAGTTCACTTTGGCGTTGTCACACGACGAGGTGGTCCATGGCAAAGGCTCGTTGCTGAGCAAAATGCCCGGTGATCATTGGCAAAAGTTCGCCAACCTGCGCACCTTGTACGGCTATATGTATGGGCAATCGGGCAAAAAACTGCTCTTTATGGGCGGTGACATCGGGCAATGGCGCGAATGGTCCTACGAGCGTGAGCTCGATTGGTACCTGCTCAACGAACCCATGCATGCCGGTTTGCAACAGTATTTGGCCGACTTGAACCGGCTCCATCGCGACGAACGCGCGTTGCACGAACTCGACTTCGACCCGTGGGGTTTCCATTGGATCGCCTGCGACGACGCAGATCAGAGTGTGGTGGCGTTGTTGCGCCGTGGCGGTGCAGATGCACGGAACGTGGTGGTGATCTGTAACTTCACACCGGTCCCGCGTCACGACTATCGCATCGGTGTGCCAGTGGGCGGCGAATGGGAGCTGTTGTCGAATAGCGATGACACGCAATGGGGCGGCAGTGGTGCGATGACGCATCTGCGCGTCGAATCGGTGCCGTGTCACGATATGCCGGCTTCGGTGGTGTTGACCATTCCACCACTCGCAACGGTCTATCTCGCCCCCAAGCAGTAGTTTGAGTATGCGAAAACGCCGCTGCTGCACGGGCATCAGCGCCGCTCTACAGGAAGATATCTCGTGACCCGATACGTCTGTGTCCATGGACATTTTTATCAACCCCCGCGTGAAAATCCCTGGCTCGATGCCATTGATGTCCAACCTAGTGCCGCTCCGTACCATGACTGGAATGCCCGCATTTCGGCGGAATGTTATGCCCCCAACACCGCCGCGCGCATTCTCGACGAGCGTGGCCGCATCCGGGCGATTCTCAACAACTACGCACACATGAGCTTCAACATCGGCCCGACGCTGATGCGCTGGCTCAAGCAATCTGATCCGACCACCTATCGCGCGATTATCGACGCAGACCACGACAGTCGGCAACGCTTCGGCGGGCACGGCTCGGCCATCGCCCAATCCTATGGGCACATCATCATGCCGTTGGCCAGCGCACGTGATCGCCGCACGCAGGTCGCCTGGGGTGTGGCGGATTTTGTGCATCATTATGGTCGCAAACCCGAGGGAATGTGGCTCTCGGAAGCTGCCGTGTGTACCGATACGCTCGAGGCCTTGGCCGAGCACGGGATTGCATTCACGGTACTAGCGCCGCATCAGGCTGCGGCTGTGCGCCCCATGGGGACGTCGGTGTGGGAGCCGACCACCTATGGCATCGATACGACGATGCCGTATCGGGTCAACCTCCCGTCTGGGCGGACCATTGCGATTTTCTTTTATAACGGCGCCATCTCGCAGGCGATTGCCTTCCAAAATCTGCTCCAGAACGGTGATTCGCTGGCCAACGCACTGCTCCGCGATGTGCCCGAGGACGGGAAACCGCGCCTCGCTCATGTGGCAACCGATGGCGAGACATACGGGCATCACCATCGCCACGGCGAAATGGCGTTGTCTTTTGCACTCGCCAATATCGAAAAACTCAACCTCGCCAAAATAACCGTTTATGGTGAATACCTGGAACTCTTCCCGCCGACGCATGAAGCCCAGATCGTCGAAAACAGCTCGTGGAGCTGTGCCCATGGTGTCGAGCGCTGGCGCAGTAATTGTGGCTGCCACACCGGTGGTCAACCCGGCTGGACACAGAGCTGGCGTGGTCCCTTGCGAGCTGCCATGGATTACCTGGCCGAATCGGTCAATGCCGCGTGGGAATCACAGGCACGTCAGTACTTCAGCGATCCCTGGGCAGCCCGTGATGCTTACATCGACGTCATCAACCAGCCCGACGAAACCGGTATGGATCGCTTCATGAAGCATTATGGACGGACGGGCACACGCTGGCCGGCCCTCGGGTTGATGGAATTACAGCGTCAGCTGATGCAGAGTTATACCAGTTGCGCGTGGTTTTTTAATGATCCGACCGGCATCGAGACCGTACAGGTGATGCGCTACGCGGCGCGCGCGATGCAGTTGAGTGCCCAGACCCTTAACCTGGACCTCGAAGAGGGCTTCAACGAACACCTCGAACAGGTCATCTCGAATACCGGCGTAACGCTCGAAAGTGTGTATCGGAGCGAAGTGACCCCATTGGTGCTCACGCTGGCAGATGTCTGTGCGCACGATGCGTTGACGGCGGTTTTTCACGATGCCCATAACGACGAAGTGGTCTACCTGCACCGTATCACCCGCGTTGCGCAGCATCGTTGGACCTTGGGAACCATGCGCATTGCCATTGGGACGACCGAGGTGACTGCATTATTGACGGGTGAACACAAACGATTCCAGTATGGTGTCGTCCTCACTGACGACCAGATCATGCATGGTGGTGTACGTCCTGATGCCGATAATCTCGATGCATTGATGCACGAGATTGTGCCGGCAGTCGCCAAAAACGACCAAGTTGCGGTCAAGCACATCATGGACGAAGCACTCGGACCATTTCGTTATTCGTTGCATTCCATCTTCCGCGAGGAGCAGCGTTCGATTCTCGAGATGATGTTGGAGAACGTCGTCGACAAAGTCGTGGCACGCTATCACAACATGTATGCAGAACACACGACGTTGATGCGTTTCCTGCAGAAAATGAACCTCCCCGTACCCGAAGAATTGCAGGTCGCTGCCTCGGCAGCGTTACACGCCGATGTGCGTACGGCATTGTCGAGCACGTTGCCCGATAGCACCCGCGTCAAGGGCCTTATCGAAGATGCAGCGATGACGGGCGTCCAGCTCGATGACCAAATGGTACGACTACAGATGTCGCAAGCACTCGAACGGGTCGGCCGCCAACTGGTCGATCAGCCCCACGAAATTGGGCTGTTGCGCACGGTTTTGCGCCTCGTTGATGTCGCCAATGCGTATGATGTTGATATGTGGATGGTCCAAAACTACTATAATGTGGTCTGGCAACGCGATTATCCGTTGCAGAAAATCAAGGCAGATCAGGGTGATGCGGCTGCGCTCGACTGGACTGCGGACTTCCGCAATCTCGGCGAGCATCTGAATATGGCGATTGTCAGCGAATAAGAGCCACCGAAAGGACGACACATGCCAGAGGGATTGGTGATTACCGGACCACTGAAGCCGGAATACAACGAGATTTTGACGCGTGAAGCGTTGGCTTTTGTGGGCGATTTAATCGAACGCTTCGAAGAAAAACGCGCCGCCTTGCTGGCGCGCCGTGTGACCCGGTGGGAAGAGCTGAAGAAGGGTGTGTTGCCCGACTTCAACCCCGAAACGGCGCATATTCGCAGCAGTGATTGGAAGGTCGCACCGATTCCCGCTGACTTCCGTAATCGTCGTACCGAAATCACTGGTCCCGTCGATCGCAAGATGGTCATCAACGCACTCAATTCGGGCGCGCAGGTATTTATGGCCGACTTCGAAGACGCCAATGCCCCGTTGTGGGACAACATCGTGCAGGGACAAATTAATCTGCGTGATGCCATCCGGCGTACCATTTCGTTCACCGCCAAAGACGGCACCGTCTACCGCCTCAATGACCAGACTGCCGTATTGGCAGTGCGCGTGCGTGGCTGGCATTTGGACGAAAAGCATGTCACCTACAATGGCAAGCCGGTGTCGGGTGGTATTTTTGACTTGGGTTTGTACTTGTTCCACAACGCAAAAGAACTGCTCAAGCGGGGCAGCGGGCCGTACGTCTACCTCCCCAAACTGCAGAACCATCTGGAGGCACGCCTCTGGAACGAGATTTTTGTGTATGCCCAGGACAAATTGGGTATCGCACAGGGGAGCATTCGTGCCACCGTGCTCATCGAACATATTTTGGCCGTGTTCGAGATGCACGAGATTTTGTACGAATTGCGTGACCATTCGAGCGGCTTGAATCACGGTCGCTGGGACTATATTTATAGCTTCATCAAAGCCTTCAACCATCGTGACGACTTCGTGTTGCCGGATCGTGCGCAGGTAACGATGGGCGTCCACTTCCTCAAATCAGCCGCCGAGTTGTTGGTGGCTACCTGCCACCGTCGTGGTGCCCATGCAATGGGTGGGATGTCGGCAATCATTCCTCGCAAGGACGATGTCAATGCCAACACGCGCTCGATGCAGCGCTTGGCTGACGATAAGCAGCGTGAGGCCGATCAGGGTTTTGATGGCGCGTGGGTCGCGCATCCCGGGTTGGTGAAGCCGGTGCACGAGATCTTCAAGAAGGCATTCTCGAGCGAAAATCAGATTACCTATGTGCCCCAGGTAACGGTCAGCGCCGAAGATTTGTTGACCATCCCCATCGGCGATATTACCGAGGCTGGCCTGCGTGGCAACATTAGCGTGGCCTTGCAGTACATCGAGGCGTGGTTCGGCGGGCGTGGTGCAGTGGCCATCAACTACTTGATGGAAGACGTCGCTACTGCCGAAATCTCGCGCTCACAAATCTGGCAGTGGGTCCATCACGGCGCCAAGCTCAACGATGGCCGTGCAGTCGATGCATACCTCTACAAAATGACCCGCACCGAAGAAGTCCAGAAGTTGCAGGATCGCCTTGGTGGACCACGCCTCGACCAGGCGGTGGCACTCCTCGACGAATTGGTCCTCAACCCTGAGTTCGTCGAATTCTTGACCGTCCCCGGCTACAACCAGATGGCGTAGCATGAGAAAACACCGCGGGGTGCGCACCAGCGCACCCCGCGGTGTTTTTGTTGTAGATGGATTACTTGTGGAATGGTTTTTTGAGCAGGTCCATGATGCCATCCAAGCCGGATGCAATCATATAAAAACACCAGCGAATGGGTTTGAGAAGAGCCACGACGAAGGGTTTGGCGGGAGTGCGTGCAACCAGGATGGTCAATCCCATCACGGAAAGGGATATGACGAATTGTTCGAATTCGGTGAACGTAATATGGGCGAATTCGTGGAGCAATAATTCGGTACCGATGGTCAACAACAAGAGGAACGCAGCCGTTTGAACTGCTGGCTCCCACGCAATCAGCCTGCTGAAGATCTGTGCCGCAAAACGCATCACCAGAATACCAATGGCCACACCGAGCATGACGACCCAGAGTTGGTTCGAAAGGGCCACGGCGGCGATGACATTATCGATACTAAACGCCAAGTCGGCCAATTCGAGGGCCAACACGGTACCCCAGAATCCGCTCGTGTTGAGGCGATTGGTGCCGACTTGTCCGTCTTCACCGCTATGGTCGTATTGCTCACCAAAGTGGCGGATTGCTAAATAAATGAGGTACGCTGCACCGATGATGCGGAGCCATGGGAACTGGATAATCCAACCGGCGAGCACCAGCATTGCACCACGACCCACGTACGCGCCGATGAGTCCGACTTTGAGGGCGGCATCACGTTGATTGCCGAGGGAACGTTGCCCCCATGCCGCCAAAAACCGTAATCGTGGAGGCCAGGGAATAGGCTTGTCATGGGGCAAATGGTTGACCATTGCACCCAACACCGCCGCATTGTCGATCGACAAAATTCCCTCAAGAAAGATTAACTGGACAATAATCGTCAGCGTTGCAATGTCCATATACCCTCTTTAGTGTAGTTCCTCTATAATACCATTACACGACGCGGACAGACATACAGTTGCGCGCGTGTATTTTGTGTGACATACAGCGCACATCCCGCACAACGGAAGGACTGTTACATGGCAGTGGTAGCGGTAGTCGGCGCACAATGGGGCGACGAAGGCAAAGGCCATATCATCGATATTTTGGCGGCGCGAGCTGCGACCGTGGTCCGCTACGGCGGCGGCAATAACGCTGGGCATACCGTGGTCAATCGCCATGGGACATTTAAACTGAACCTCGTGCCTGCTGGTATTTTTGAGCCGGCCACGGTCAACATCGTCGGGAACGGGACCGTCGTAAACCCCAAACACTTCATCGGCGAGCTCGATGGATTGATTGCCCGGGGTATCGTGGTCGAAAATCTGCGTATCAGTGATCGCGCACATGTCGTGATGCCCTACCACGTCGAACAAGACCGCCTCGACGAATTACAACGAGGTGATGCCAAAATCGGCACGACGGGCCGTGGTATCGGCCCTGCCTATGCAGACAAAACCGCCCGCAGTGGTGTCCGGATGGGTGATTTGCGTGATGTCGCTGTGCTCCGCCGCGTGTTGACGCCGATTGTCGCCACCAAAAACAAGCTCTTTGCAGGGTACTACGGCGCCGAGACGCGCTATGACCTCGAGGCGTTGATTACCGAATATGCAGCCTACGGGAAACGGTTGGCACCCTATATTGGTGACATCTATGGTGTCGTACAGGCCGCATTGGCAGCCAAAACGCCTATGTTGCTCGAGGGTGCGCAGGGTGTGATGTTGGACATCGATCACGGTACGTACCCGTTTGTGACGTCGTCGATGCCGGGCATCGCAGGCGCCTGCCAAGGCGCCGGGATTGCACCGCGTGCGCTGGACCACGTGCTGGGTGTATACAAAGCATTTACCAGCCGTGTCGGCTCGGGGCCATTCCCCAGCGAGGTCGAAGGCGAGGCAGCAGATGCACTCCGTCAAATGGGCAAACCCTGGGCCGAAGTGGGTACCACCACCGGACGTTTGCGCCGTGTGGGTTGGTTCGATGCGGTTGCATCGCGTTATGCAGCCCAGTTGAACGGCATCAATCGTCTGGCGCTGACCAAACTAGACGTGTTGGACGAACTCAACGAAATCAAGATATGCGTGGGTTATCGGCTCGATGGCCTGGTCATCGATCATCCGCCGACCTACACCGACGAATACGACCGTGTCGAACCCGTCTACGAGACATTGCCCGGATGGTTAACGCCGACGAGTGATGTGCGCCGTTGGCAAGATTTACCGGCGAACGCACGGGCCTACGTCGAACGTGTGGCGCAATTGGTCGGTGCCGAGGTTTCGATGGTGTCGATTGGACCGGGCCACGATCAAATCATCGAAGTACTGCCGGTGTTGTAGGTATACAAAAGACCCCCGCTGCCACGCAGCGGGGGTCAATGGTAGTGCGACTACATGCTGGCGACTTTTGCCTTGAGCACTGCTGCAGACGGCTCGACCAAAATAGACCCGTCTGGGAAGACAATGGTTGGTACCGATTGGCTCCCGTTGTTGAGGCGAATCACCTCGTCACGGGCGGCGGGTACTTGTTCAATATCGATTTCGGTGTACGAAATATTGAGTTCGTTAAACACGCGCTTGGCCAATTTGCAATCTGAACACCAGGCGGTGCTGTACATGGTAATTCCTGCGCTCATCTGATTCTCCTCTCGTATTTGATGCTGACCATCGTATTATACAAAGAGAATGTTGAAGCACAGATGAGAACCCCGATGACCGATACCCATGCCGATGCGCGCATGCGACAACTCATCCGCCTGGTGCGCCCAATCATGCAGCCGGTGCTGGAGGCAGGGTGGCAGTGGCGTGTCGTCGGTGGTGCAGTGCGTGATCTGGTCCTGGGGCGGGATGTCCACGACATCGATATCGAAGTCGTCGTCCCGACAGTCGCCGACCTCGAGCAGTGCTTCGGGAGCGAAGCCGTCGGGACCGATCACCGAGTGGTACGGCTGCGCCACGGCGACGTCCACATCGATTTGTCGGTGGCCGGTGCTGATGATGTAGTGATGGCCGCCGCCGGTCGCGATTTGACCATCAATGCAATGGCACTGTTGCCGGATGGGACATTGGTTGATCCGTATGGTGGTCGTGCTGATTGTGCTGCCGGGGTGTTGCGGCACATCGGGAATGCGTTTGCAGATGATCCGTTGCGGGTGTTGCGCACGATGCGGTTTGCGGCGGTATTGGGATTTTCGGTAGCAGCCGAAACATGCCTCCATGCGCAGGAAGTGCAGTCGCGCTACACACAGATCGCAACGGCGCGGATCTGGCACGAATGGCACCTGTGGGCTCAATCGACGCATCTTGCACAGGGGTTGA
>JBJONV010000097.1:0-18036 GCA_046051665.1 Chloroflexota bacterium | reverse complement strand
TGCCGGATGGCAATCGTGATACCACGGGCGCGCTCTTCGGGAGCGTTGTCGATCTGGTCGTACGCCGTGTAGGTTGCGGCGCCGCGCAATGCCAACACCTTGGTGATGGCTGCCGTCAACGTGGTCTTGCCATGGTCGACGTGACCGATGGTACCGACGTTGATATGTGGCTTGTTACGCTCAAACTTCTGTTTAGCCATGACCCTCATGCCTCCACAATGTTACGTATTACAAACTGAGAAAACTTATCCGCGCCGTTTCGTGATGATTTCCTGTGCCAAATGATCAGGAATCGGCTGGTAGTGCGCGAATTCCATCGAAGAGGTTGCACGACCCTGGGTCGAGGAACGCAATTCGGTCGTGTAGCCGAACATCGAGCCTAACGGCACATATGCGCGTACAACCTGTGCGTTACCGCGTGCTTCCATACCTTCGACTTGGCCACGGCGGCTGTTGAGGTCACCCAAGACGGTACCCAAGAAGTCTTCTGGGGTCACGACTTCGACCTTCATGACCGGCTCGAGGAGTTGACCACCAGCCTTGCGCACGCCATCTTTGATACCCATGGATGCGGCAATTTTGAAGGCCATTTCGGACGAGTCGACATCGTGGTATGAACCGTCGTACAGGGTGACACGCATGTCAACCACCTGATACCCGGCCAACACACCACCAGCCATGGCTTCCTTCACGCCTGCTTCGACGGCGGGGATGTATTCGCGCGGCACGGTACCACCAACGATACCATTGACGAATTCGAATCCAGCACCACGCTCGAGCGGCGTCAGGGTCAACTTGACGTGACCATACTGACCTTTACCACCCGACTGTCGAACAAACTTGCTGTCAATGTCGGCTTCTTGCGTAATCGACTCGCGGTAGGCGACCTGTGGCTTGCCTTGGTTCGCTTCTACCTTATATTCGCGACGCATACGGTCGACAATGACTTCCAAGTGCAACTCACCCATGCCGGCGATGATGGTCTGACCGGTTTCCTGGTCGGTAAAGACGCGGAAGGTCGGATCTTCTTCGGCCAGCTTGCTCAAAGCAATACCCATTTTGTCTTGGTCTGCTTTGGTCTTGGGCTCGATGGCGAGCTGAATGACCGGCTCGGGGAAGCGGATGGTTTCCAAAACGATCGGATGATCGGGATCACAGATGGTGTCACCGGTGAAGCTTTGTTTTGGACCCACGACTGCGGCGATATCGCCTGCGTACACTTCCTTGATGTCTTCGCGGTGATTGGCATGCATCTGAATCAATCGACCAGCACGTTCGCGGTTGTTACGGGTTGTGTTCAACACGTAATTACCGGCTTCGAGCTTGCCCGAGTAGACGCGGAAGTACGCCAACTTGCCGACGAAGGGGTCAGCCAGAATCTTGAAGACGAGCGCCGTGAAGGGCTCGTTGTCGTCTGGCAGACGGGTAATGAACTCAGCATCCGGTGCATCGGGGTCGACGCCGACGGCGGTACCCTTCATTGGTGGGATGTCGAGTGGTGATGGCAAGTAGTAGATAACGGCATCGAGCATGCGTTGCACGCCCTTGTTGCGCAATGCAGCGCCACACAACACTGGTACCAACGTGCCTTTGATGGTGGCGGTACGCAAGGCTGCACGGAGTTGCTCGGCACTTGGGGTTTCGCCGTTCAGGTACATCTCGGTCAGATGATCGTCGGTTTCGCAGATGGCTTCGATGGAGGCCAAACGTGCCTTTTCAGCGGCAGCGACGAACTCTGCGGGGATTTCACCCCAGTTTTCGGTGCGACCCATGTCGTCACCGTAGATGCAGGCCTGGAATTCAATCAGGTCGATAATACCGCGGAAGCGGTCTTCGGCACCGATCGGCAACTGAATCAACACAGGCTTGGCTCCGAGGCGGTCGATAATCATATCGACGGTGCGCTCGAAGTTTGCACCCGTGCGGTCCATCTTATTGACGAAACAAATACGAGGAACCTTGTACTTGTCTGCTTGGCGCCACACGGTCTCGGATTGTGGCTCCACGCCGGCAACGGCGTCGAAGACCACGACGCCACCGTCGAGCACGCGCAACGAGCGCTCTACTTCGGCGGTGAAGTCCACGTGACCTGGGGTGTCAATGATATTGATACGATAGCTGACTCCGGCGACTTCCCACTGGGCGGTGGTAGCAGCAGCAGTAATCGTGATACCACGCTCACGCTCTTGCTCCATCCAGTCCATGGTTGCCGTGCCTTCGTGCACTTCACCGACCTTATAGGTGCGTCCGGTGTAGTACAGAATGCGCTCCGTCGTCGTCGTCTTACCGGCATCGATGTGCGCGATAATGCCGATGTTGCGGTAGCGATTTAGCGGTGTTTCGCGAGGCATAGCCTTTACCTACTCCTTGAAGTGTCGCTCGAGCGACAATAGTTGCTACTTAGAAGCGACCGTAATGCGAGAACGCGCGGTTTGCTTCGGCCATGCGCTGCACGTCTTCACGCTTCTTGATCGTCGTACCGGTGTTGTTGAATGCATCGACCAACTCCAGTGCCAATCGCTCGATCATTGGCTTGCCACCGCGTGAGCGGGCAGATGCCAACAACCAGCGGATTGCCAATGACAAGCGGCGCTCGGCCTTGACTTCGACGGGCACCTGGTAGGTGGCACCACCGACACGTCGTGGCTTTACTTCGATGACGGGGCCTGCATTGCGCAGTGCACCTTCAACGACTTCCATGGGGGTCTTTTTGACACGATCGGCGGCCATCTCGAGTGCACCGTAGACAATTGACTCGGCGACACTCTTCTTCCCGCGCAACATCGTTTTATTGATCATCTGCGTAACAATTGCACTGCCAAAACGGCTATCTGGCAAAAATTCACGCTTGTCTGTCTTGCCACGTCGCGGCATAGTCGTCCTCTCAACCTAAAACTACCCACTCGGGTGAGTGCTACTTCTTCTTGGCTGCGGCTGCGTTCTTCTTGGTGCCGTACTTGGAACGACCCTGCTTGCGGTTCGACACACCCTGTGAGTCCAATGTCCCACGAACGATGTGGTAGCGCACGCCTGGCAAGTCCTTGACACGACCACCGCGGATCAAAACGACCGAGTGCTCCTGCAAGTTGTGACCCTCACCTGGGATGTAGGCCGTTACTTCCATGCCGTTTGACAAACGGACACGCGCGATTTTGCGCAATGCCGAATTCGGCTTCTTGGGGGTCATCGTACGTACCTGCGTACATACGCCTCGCTTGAACGGTGAACCGCTCCCTCGCGTCAACTTCCCCTTCAACACGTTGTAGTTGAAGCGGAGTGCGGGGGCCTTCACCTTGCGCTCTACCGGCTTGCGCGGCTTGCGAACTAGCTGATTGATCGTCGGCATGCTCTCTGCTTTCTCCTCAGTCCAACAGCACACAAAAAAATATGTCGCCCTTCATCTGGTCGCAGCACGCGCTGCGCCTTAGAGTAGGGCACGTTGGCTTCTATTACCACACTTGTTCCGAGCGTATAGCCCGCCAAGGTTGAATAATAGCATAGCAGAAGGGGAGTGTCAAACCATGAACAACCCTTTGCAACGCCATACCTCCACATTATGCACGAGCCAGTGTGGTGCTTACATTACAAAACGATTACAATTAAATTATTATGTTAAATAGGAGAATTTTCTCGTGATTCTGATGCGGTTTTTTTGCTATCGATGCACAGTATCAGAGTGCCCGTTGAAAAACGTCCACGCTGCAATTGCGCACAGCTCCGCGTTACGAATACATTACAACTCAGGAGTGAGTAGTGACGAGTGAGGAGTGCGTACATCTTCTGAGGAGTAGCCACATACCATTCGATATGCTCAGGTACAATAGTGCCATTCGTATCCAATGGAGGATCAAATGACAAGCAGTGTAGCTCGGCATGCAATGCCATACCACGTCAGTGTGGACGAATACGTCCGATTCCGCCAAGACGGTTACCTCGTCGTCAAAGGCCTCGTCTCGCAGCGCGAAATCGAAGAACTGCGTGCCCACACCGATAACCTGCGTGAGGGGCGTGAAGTCATCCCGGGTGTCCCAGTGCCACCAGACAGCCTGACGCCGGAACAGCGCTTGCAGTACTGGTTGCGTGTGCACATGCTCCATCGCGTCTCAGAAATCCACGAGCGCTTCCTGCTCCATCCGCGCATCCTCGATGTGCTCGAAGCACTCATCGGTCCCGATGTCCTGGCGCTTCAGACGATGCTCTTCTTTAAACAACCCGGCCAACCTGGCCAAGGCTACCACCAAGACGCCTATTACATCCCATCACAACCCGATACCCTCATCGGTGCGTGGCTCGCAGTCGACCGAGCAGACGAAGAAAACGGCTGCTTGTGGATGACCGTCGGCTCACAAAACGAACCGATTTATCCCGATACCGACGGTCAATCACCCAATGGGGATCAAATCCTCGCTGATTTGCAGCCAATCTATGGTGCCAGCAATACGGACGAGAAGAAAAACGGCCTGACGAAAATCGCCGCCAAATATCCTGGTCGTGAAGTTAAAGTCGAAGCCGACCCAGGTGATGTGGTCTTCTTTGGTGGCCATGTGCTCCACCGCTCACATACCAATTATTCCAAGGACCGGATGCGCCGGGCATTCGTCGCACACTACTGCAATGCACGGTCGGCAGTCGCATGGAACCACGGGCAGCCATGGGAAGGTGAGCTCGCCAATTATCTCCATATCTTGGCTCGTGGGACGACACACATGCCCTATGCACAACCCAAATTCGGCACTCCGTGCGCAGCCAACACCCCCGTCCTGCGCGGAGCACCGCGCGTCAAGGCAATGTCGATGATGCCCCACGATAATGGCTTGATGATCTTGACCGCACACGGTGACGAACACGACGACGACGATGGGTCGATGATGTAAATCACCTCCAACGACGCCGCTGTGACGCCGGTCACAGCGGCTTTTTTCTGCACCAAAAGCACCGTTCGGGGGGATAAAAATACCCATGTAGCGGGGGATAGACACGCGCACAAATTGTCATTATATTGTCATCATTCCCCAACAAACAGGCAGACAGGACGAGCAAAGGAGGTACTGCATGACCATCCCGACATCGGACTTCTATCACGAAGGATTGGCGCACATACGACAACAGGGAGGTATCCTGCACATCCCCGAGATTATGACGATCAGCGATGTCGCAGATTACTATGCCGTCCCGTTTGCGTGGTTGGTGCGCTTGCGGAGCGCAGGTGCATTGCCTGGTACCTGTTTTGGTGGGCCATTGCAGTGGCGTTGCCATCGTCAGACCGTCTACGAATGGATGAAGGAGCATGCAGATGAACCACACTCCCGAATGGCCAGGGCTCAACGCGGTGATCCACCATACCCTGCGGCGGCACGCTATGATTCCCGTGGAACAAGCTGCCAAACGCTTACGCATCCGTCCGCATGATGTCTGCCTATGGGCACAGGATCACGGAATTGCGCTCCACGTCGGCCCGGCCGGATTCCTCATCGAAGAAGCAGCCATCGAAAGCGCCTTGACCCATCGACCGGTCATTTCACGGCCATACGCACAACGAACGGGCAAACAATAAACAAGACCGGTTCCGCCCTGCGGAACCGGTCTTTGGTGGCTGCGTACGCAATGCATTAGCCGATGGATTGTGTCTCGCTCGTATCAATGCTTTCGGCAAAGTTGTCTGCGGTGACTTCGTCGGGATTGAACCCGAGGGCACGCAATCGAGCGATGAGCATCTTTTCTCGTGCGGCATGATAATCGGCACGTGCACGTTCTTGTTCGGCGCGCTCGTGTTCTTGCTGGGCACGTTCGTGATCGCGCTCAGCCAGTTCGGCGAGTTCGACGTAGCTCCGGAAGCGTTCGCCGTTGGGGAGACTCAGGAAGAGTTCGCCTTCTTCCATGCGAAAAACGATTTGGAGGCGAGGACTGGTCCAGCCATCGATGGCAGCGACTTCCTCGAAGCCAACACCGTTGTGGACCCAACCAATGACCTCACCCGCATCAGGATCATACATGTAGTATTCTTCGACGCCAGCACGTTCATAAAACTTGAGGCGACGGGTCGCACTCACCATACTCGTTCCCGGTGCAATCACATCGAAGACCACTTGTGGCACGACGTTGGATTCTTCCCATTGACGGTATGCAGTGCGTTCGCCCCGCTGCACTCCAATGGCAACAAACAAGTCAGGCGTGGCGGTATCGCGCGATTCGGGGGCCAGATACCACGGCACGCCACCGGCTACCAGCACGTCGCGGCGACTACGGAACAATGCGTCGAGTCCACCTTGGAGCGTCACAATCCAGCGGAGGCGACGGGTACTTTCGCCAGTCAATAAACGTTGGGTCATCGGATGGCTCACTCTCGTTAGCGTGCCGCTACTGCACTGGCGATGGCACGTTTGACACTCTCTTCGGGGGACACTTTGAACTGGACGTCGACGATATTGCCGTCTGGCCCAATCACGACATGGCTACGGGTCACACCCATGTATTTTTTGCCATACATGCTCTTTTCGTTCCAGACCCCGTACGCTTCACAGACTGCATGATCGGGATCTGCCAACAGAGGGAACGGCAAATCGAACTTCTTCTTGAACTTTGCGTGCGATGCAACAGAGTCAGGGCTGATGCCGTACACGATCGCATTGGCATCGGTAACCTCTGCGTAGCGATCACGGAACCCGCATGCCTGTGTCGTGCACCCTGGGGTGTCGTCTTTGGGATAAAAATAGAGCACCACCGTGCGGCCACGGAGTGCTGCGAGATCTACCGTATTGCCCGCGTCATCGAGCAACGTAAATGTAGGAGCGGCTGCGCCGATTGTCAGTGTGGTCATCGCGAATCTCCATCTCTCGAGTGGCTCGTGTACAATGTGGTGGTGTATGCGTCATAGCACGTATGTGCTAGTGGGTATTGTACGGTATGTTCAGCAGTGAATCAAGCATGGATTTTTGCACGAGCGAATGTCGTGGCGATTGATGCATGTTATCTCTCTCTACTGTCGTTCACTTTCCGATGTGCCTCAAACTACTCATTACTAACTGATACCTACTAACTGCTTTTCAGCGCTGGGATTTTGCTATGCGGGTGGATGTATTAACGTTGTTCACGGCCATGTTTGACGGGCCATTAAACGAAAGCATTCTGAAGCGTGCCCAGGCTGATGGGCGGCTCGATGCACACGTGCATGACATCCGTGCCTATGCCACCGACAAACATCGCACGTGTGACGATACCCCTTTTGGCGGCGGCGCCGGCATGGTCATGAAGCTCGCTCCACTCGCCGATGCAATCGAACATGTAAGCGCTACTGCCATCGAAGCGCCCCATGTTATTTATCTGACTCCTGATGGGACCACGTTGACCCAAGCAATCGCACACGAGTTATCGACCAAACCGCGGCTCATGCTCATCTGCGGCCACTACGAGGGGATCGACGAACGCGTCCGCGAACGCTATGTCCACCAAGAAATCTCGATTGGCGACTACGTATTGACCGGTGGAGAACTGGCTGCCATGGTCGTTATCGATGCGGTCGCCCGACTTCTCGACGGTGTCATCAGCGCAGATTCGCTGGCTGAGGAGTCACACAGTGACAGTTTGCTCGAATACCCACACTACACCAGGCCTGCAGTATGGAACGAACTACCCGTACCAGATGTCTTGCGTAGCGGCAATCACGCCGCAATCGCACGCTGGCGCCGTGAACAACGATTGGCGCGGACGTATGCACGCCGCCCCGATATGCTCACGCAGGCGACACTCGACAAACACGATCGCGCGTATCTGCGGAGCCTTGGGTGGATTGACCCGCATGGCGATACACCCACCCCGCGTGGTGGAAAACCACCCCGGTCATCCTGACTGTTTCGAACGGATGCATGCACCCGGGCATCAGATTGGAGCATAAATATGCGTTTTTTGTCATCTCTCTGATATCTTTTGTGCTTGCCCATGCATACGGAATACCATATACTGGCCTGTAGTACAGACCCGAATCATGTTTTATGTATACGGTTTATGTCGCTTCTGATACCGAATTATCCCGCCACACAGACGGAGGAATCCATGTTCGGAAACAAAAAACCGCAGCCCGCGGTCGCAATGGTTACCAACACAAAGCCAGAAACAGTCATTGGTAGCAACACCAGCTTTGTAGGTACTATTAAGTCCGATGGCAACATGCGCATCGATGGTACCGTCGAAGGCGATATTGAAGTGTTGGGCAACTTGATTATCGGCGAGACCGGCCGCGTTATCTCGACCATCAAAGCCCAAAATTGCCATGTCTCTGGGGCCGTCCGTGGTGTCATCACGGTTGTCGATCAGCTCGAAATTTCACCCAGCGGGAAAGTCTGGGGTGACATTATGACCTCGGCCTTGCATATCGAGCCGGGCGGTTTGTTCCGTGGCCAGAGCACGATGTCGGCCAACGCAGACGAGCCACTGCTGCTCGAAGCGCCCAAGACACGTCCGAACAGTTAAACGAAGGCAGGTGCTCGTATGTCTCAGCGTACGCGCACACGATCGGCTGGGGAACGCTCCCGCAAGCGCCAATCGCTACGGGAGTGGGCCTCGGTTGGACGGCGCAGAATGACACCGACCACCATCATTTTGTTGGTGGTTTCGGTGTTATTTGTGTATAACTTCGTCGTGCAAGTCGTACGGCAGACACAGCTGGAACAATACCGCGACACCCTCGAACAAAATGTTATCCGCCTGCGCGAAGAGAACGCCATCCTCGAACGCAGTGTGACATACTACGAATCACGCGATTATGCAGAGTCGGTCGCACGTGCGCAACTCGGCTATGCACGGCCAGGCGACACCGTGATGATGCCTACCTTCCCCGATCAACTCTCGACGAATGCCCCAGTCATCCCTGCACCAAGCGCCCCTGCGCCAGTCAGCGAAGCGAATTGGCGCCGATGGTGGCGCATGCTCAGTGGCGACCAATGACCACTCCACTTTCGATTGTTATCGTGAATTGGAACGGTGTTGCACTCCTCAGCCGCTGTCTCGATGCACTCCTGCCGCAACTCGAACCCACGGACGAAGTCGTTGTCGTAGACAATGGGTCACAAGACAACAGCGTCGCCTGGCTCACGACCACACATCCCACGATTCGGTGCATTCCATTACCGACAAACGTGGGTTTTAGTGGGGGCAACAACGCCGCGCTCCCACACTGTACCCGTCCATGGATTTTTCTCCTCAACAATGATGCATACGTCGAGCCCGGCGCTGTCGACGCACTGCGAACCGTCGCAACAGGTGCCAGTGCCCAGGTAGGCGCAATCAGTGCGACATTGGTGTTTGCCCATGCCCCCGATTTGATTGCCTCCAATGGTATCCTGCTCCGCCGTGACGGGGTTGCACTCGATCATGGGATGACCGAGCCAGTCAGCAGCCTGCCACAGAAGGAGTTCGCCGTGGCAGGTGCAAGTGGTGGGGCAGTGCTGCTCCGTCGTGCGATGATTGACGACATCGGGTTCTTCCCAGACGACTTTTTCAATTATCTCGAAGACGTTGATCTTGCATGGCGCGCACTCTTACGTGGCTGGCAGACGCTGAGTTGCCCACACGCAATCGTGCTCCACGTCTACTCGGCAACGAGTGGTCAGGGGTCGCCCTTCAAACACCATCTGCTCGGTCGCAATCGCTGGCGCATGCTGATTCGATGCCTCCCTGGGGCACTCTGGCGACGCCATTGGACTAGCATTGTGCGCTACGAACTCGCCGCAATGGTCGGACTTGCCCTCCAGGGCGCCTGGTCCGGCATTTCCGGACGGTTTTCCAATATCCGTGAACTCCCGCTCCTCCTGCGCCAACGACAGACCATTCAAGCACGGCAGACCGCTCCGATTGCGAGTATCGACGCCTGGCTGGCACCCGCTCCCTGGCCATGGGACGAACGACAGACGATTCGCCGCTTGACTGCCATCATCGCAGCCCGGCGTACACAGTGAGGTATTCATGATTGCATTTCGCACCCTCTGGACCGCCTGCACCGATATTTTCGAAGAGTTATTCAAAGTCATCGTCGTCAATGCACTCTGGTGCCTGGTCGCGTTGCCACTGCCCTACTTCGCCCTCGTTTTTTTTCAAGAAGGGCTCTATGCCGGGGCGATTGTCTGTGCCATACTGGCACCGTTGCTGTTCGCAATTGCAAGCGGTGGCGTGACATCTCTGGCGCGGCGCTTCGTTGATGGCAAAGCCACCCGTTGGGATCAACTCTTGAGTGGGGTACCCACCAACCTGCGCCAGCGTATTGTCGTCATGTATATATGGGCCGGCGTGCTCTACACCTGTTTGATCAACATATGGTTTTATGCCAACCGACCCGAGTTTGGATATGCCTATTTCGTATCGTTCTTTTTTGTAGATATCGCGTTGCTGTGGATGACGCTCTTGGCGTTCTTATTACCCGTCCACGAGATTCTCGGCAACGCACCATTGGGCCGTATCTTTCGCAATGCACTCGGCCTCATGTTTTCGGTCGCGGCTCCCGCATTGGTCGTCCTGGTATTGGGCTCGGCACTGTTTGTGTTTGCAACGGTGTTCGAGATTGTCATGATTTTCTTTTTCGCGATGTGTATGGCATTGTGGGGCACCCGCCTGACCGACGCAGCAATCGCCAAGCTCGAAGAACGGCTGAAAACCGAAGCAGCGACAGAAGATAGCAGCGAACGCCGTCCCGCCGGCCAAGTCCGCCCCAAATAGCTATCGTTGCGTCACGCCCCCATCGACCGGCAAAACCACCCCCGTTACATAGCGTGCCCGGGCGAGGTACAACACCGCTTCTGCGACGTCGTCTGCCGTACCAGGCCGGCGTAACGGTATCTGCGCACACGCCTTGGCAATGCGTTCGGCATCCCAATCGTCTGGAACCAATGCTAACCCAGGCGCTACCCCATTTACGCGAATCTGCGGCGCCAATTCGAGCGCCATGGTGTGGGTGAGTTGCACCAATGCACCCTTGCTCGCCAAATACGGCGCATAATGACGCCACGGCCGGTACACCCCTGCATCACACATATTAATCACTGCCCCGAATTGGGCCGCCAACCAAGGCGTTGCTCGTTGGATTGCCTCGAACGCCGCTTCAACATTGATGCGTTGGAAGCGTCGGAAGTCTGTAGCCGTGACCGTCTCGGTCGGCGTATGACCCCATATCCCCGCATTGTTGACCAACACATCCAAGCGCCCATAGTGTGCAGTCACCGCATCGACAAAACCCGCCGCAGCGCCATCTACAGCAAAATCCGCACGGTGTAGGAGCACTTCCCCACCCTGTTGCGCAATGTCGGCCGCCAATGCGACTGCAGCAGTATGCGCCTGGTGGTAATGAATGGCCACCCGCATCTGCTGTTGTGCCGCCCTGCGCACAATGGCAGCCCCCAATCGGTGGGCGCCACCGGTCACTGCGATAACTCCGCCGTCGCGATGATTCATGGCGTGCTCCTGCGCTGACTGTATGCTTTGAGTGCCTGTCATGGTACGATACAGCATCATACCAAGACGAGGAAACGCATGTCGATTCGGACGTTTATTTTCGATTTTGATGGGACCATTCTCGATACCGAGTCCCAAGATTTTGTGGTCGTCGACGAAATGTGGAAGGCCCACGACGTCGTCCTCGAGCTCTCCGAATGGCGCAAAGGGCTTGGCACCATCGGTGGGTTTAATCCCTTCGATGCCCTCGAAGCACGCCTCGGCCGGGCCATCGATCGCACCCACTGGAAGGCACACAACCACGCCCGTCTGCTCGAACACTGTAGCGCGCAGGCGTTGCGCCCCGGCGTCGTCGATTTGCTCGCCTACGCCCAAGAGCACGGCATCACGCTGACCGTTGGCTCGAGCGGCAACCGCGAATGGGTCCACCGCTGGCTCACCGAACACGGCATCATACAGCACTTCGCGACAATTGTGACCTCGAACGACGTCAGTCACGTCAAACCCTCGCCCGAGATATTCCTCACCGTGGCAGCCAACGTCAATGCCAACCCAGCAGAATGTTTGGTCTTCGAAGACTCTGCACACGGTGTTACCGCCGCCAATCATGCCGGCATGCGCTGTGTGGCAGTCCCCATCCCCGCATTGGTCGACGCCTGGATGCCGCCGGTCGCACTGCGCTTACGCACCCTCGCCGATATATCGCCGGCCGAGCTCGTCGCTCGCATAATTGCAGCCCCGTTACCAACCCCAAACTGATGTGCTCTTTTTTCGTGAAAAGACCACCCCGGTGCCGTGCACCGGGGTGGTCTGTGTGCGCGCTGCGGCGCAGTCCATTCGGATGTCCGACAGTGGTGTGGGCACCACTGGAGTGCTGATGGAGCAACGAAAACCGCTCGCCGCTCGATTGTTGCACTTCCGACACTCAGTGTGTGGCTAGGCGCGAATCCCACCGAGGAACAACGCGACCAACGCTTGGCTTTGACTACGAGCATCGCCATTCCGGCTCGATGTCATCGAAAACGGGTACAACATGCCCAAGAACGCCCAGGTCGTCATTCGGACGTCTACCTCTCGGACCGTGCCGGCAGCAATCCCATCACGCAGCAAACCACGAATCGGGCCGATGAAGTGCTGTTCATAGCGGACCCCGAACGCAGCCCGATCAGCCTCACGCAGATGCTGCAATTCGACCATTGCGAGGCGCATCGCTGCCCGTTGTACCCCATCAAGATCGAGCAACCCTGCAACGAGGAGTGTCAGCTGTTCTTCGATGGACCCGGCATGTTGCGTCGCGTGACGCACAATCCGTTGCAGTTCTACGAGCGAGTGCTCCATAATCGCCAACAAGAGTGATTCTTTGTCGGTGAAGTGGTAGTAAATCGACGCCTTCGAGGCACCGACTCCTTCCGCAATCTCGCGCATCGAGACCGCATGATACCCCGATGCAACAAAGCGCATCGCAGCCTCGGTCAAGATGCGCTCGCGCAGGTCAATGGTCATTTAGGGCAGTGCCAAACGGAACAACGGCCGTGGGTCTGCGCCGGCGCCGGGCCACGGAATCGACGCAACAATAATCAGAATTGCCAATCCGAAAAAGATCGTCGCGACGCGGTGCTTGCCTACATCACTCGATGCCTTCTTGATGCGCGCCGCGCCGATGTGTGTCAACGCAACGGCGATTGTCATCATCGTCATGTGTTCGACCGCCCAGAAGCGCAACACACCATCCTTCATGGCTCCACCGAAGTTCGCAAACGCCGTTTGCATGACTGGGCTAAATACCCCGTACAACAGCAAACCCAACACCAACTGAATGCTGGTGGAGTTGACAAACCACGACGCCCACTTGGTCTTGGCATCGGTCCAATGTGCGCCATTCAACCAGCCCACCACTGATGGAACGAGTGCCATCACCGCAGTCACGACGACTGCCCAGCGCAACCATGAATGCAAAAACAAGGTAATTCCATATGCGGTCATAGACAACTCCTTTGTTGGACGATGCATCACAAGATGCAGGGTACTAATCTCTATTATACGATTTTCCACCGCGACTGCATACGACGTAGGAGCGACCACAGCGGTGCGAACGTCCCGTACACAAGCGCCGGTACCATCGCTGCCACAAAACGCGCCTGCTCACCGTATTCGCTCAACGCGCTCAACCCCACAATCAACACAACCAACAGCGCATGCAACCATCTTGCCTCGTGCCAACGCGCTCTACCAGGAGCATCGCGCCGCACTCCGGCGGCAATCACCAGGACCTGAAGCACCAGCGCACTCATCATCAATACCCGATACCCCCAGACAAGCACCGGTGCGGGGTGGCTGATGACGGTGTACACACCGCCGTCGTTGAGCCGACTCATTTCGACCGGGATCGACACCATTGCCCACAACAAATGCCCAGCCCGCTGCAGTGCTTCGAGTGGATGCGTGCCTATCCACGCCATCGTCTGCGCCGTCAGTGTATTACTGGCGGCGAGATAGCCGCTACTGTTCATATCGGCAGGTGCTTGACGCATCGCAGTCAGCGCTTCGGCGGGTATCCAGGCACGTGCAATATTCATCCCTGCATGGCTACTCCACGACCACTGGTCCAACACCACGATGTGGTAGACATGCCACACAGCATTCCCCAATAACGGCACCAAGAGCCAGCCATACGACGCCCGGCCTGGGATGGTGCGCGTTGTCAGCACCACCCACCCCAAAACAAGTGGCACCAGCACCATCATGAACGGGCGCAAACTATCGAGCCATGCCAACAGAAAGCCGACCAAAAGAAAGCGTTTATACGTCCCGTCGATCTGCCCCAGCGCCCGCGCCAACAGCACCAACGCCGTCCCCAACAATGCGTCGTAGACCATCCAGACATTGCGATCGTAGAATCGGAACACGAAGCCAATCCCTGCCACACATAGCAACAGAATACATGCACCCGCTCCGATACGGCGCGGCGTTGTCCAGTATTCCTGCAATGCACAGACCAATCCCACCACCACCGCGCTCCGACACAAGATGGTCAGGTAACCGATGGCGTAGACCCCTGGTACGCCACTGTGTACCAACAGATATTCCATACTCAGCAACGGGATGGGCATCGCCATCCGCATGCGGCCAACGTACGACACAAATGCAGCAAACGAAGGGATGGCCGCCAAATCCACGCCCTGCATCCAGTAACTCGTCGCATACGCATGCATCCCCGTCAGTCCCAGTGCCGTTGCCGTAATCACGACACGCAAGGCAGGGGGCAACGGTCCAGAAATGCGGGTGACGATGAGCCAACTCAAGATCGCCACGCCCATGGTCACGACAGGTTCGATACTCACGCGGTCTGGTGTGAGGAGTCCCTGCAGCCACGGCGCGAGGAACAAGAGGGCGACCGCAAGCTCTACCCACCAGGGTTGCCGTCGTGACCACACCCAGGCACCCAAAAGCGGCATGATCAACAAGCCATACATCCTGACCAACAGAATGGGTGGCAGATATGTCTGGACTTCCGTGCCGTACCACCGGGCAATCCGGGGACGCGCATCGTCGGCCCGAGAGAGTATCGTACTGCCGCTGAATCCATACCCGTCATACCGAGTTGTGGTAAGCGGCTCTATATGATCTTGTACGGGATGGAACCCGTATGGCAACACAAACGAATAGCGCCGTATCTGTTGACCGACCGGGAATTCCAGCGTCCTCGTGGCACCGCGGATAGTCACCGTGGTAGCAGCGTCGTGCTGCAAGACCACCGTCGTGCGCTGCCACACCGGCATACCCACCCATTGCGCCAGGACAACCGTGGCACGCAACAGGCTCAGATCCAGGCTACGGTTGAGTGCGGCGACAGGGTCTTTGGGGGTCGCCAAGAGCCAACGGTACGGCCGGCTAGCGACGTCTTCGACGATGCTGACCTGCCCCTGCAACAGCCAATCTTGGCGCGTCGCAGCGTAGTCTCGGGGGTCAACAACGTACTGTTGCGCTGCATCGGGATGCACCAGTAGCAACACACCGATGACCAACGCTCCCCTGCATACCCATGCCCACAATCGTTCCACAGTAGTTCCTTTTACACGTCGTGCAAGCACTATAGCACGACACACAAAACCCGTACTCCCAGTGGGAGTACGGGTCACCAAGACGGGAGCGACTAGTGGCCTGACGAGACGATGCCCTGCGCAGGTGCTTTGACGTTTTTGAGCAACAAACCTGCCACAAATAGCACGATCATCACCATCGCAGTCAGCAACATCGCTTGCGCGTACCCCGTCACCGAAGCCCCATCCAGCGATGCAACGGCACCGAGCATGGCCGCACCAATCATCTGCCCGATGCTTATCGTGATGGTCAACAGTGCCTGCGCAGGAGCACGTTCACTCTCGGCCGTTTCACCCAGCATCATGTAGCGGAGTGCCGCTCCCAACAGAACGGCGATACCCAGACCAAACAACACCGAAAACACATAAAACATCAGCATGCTACTGGCAAACAACCCGAGGATCGCCAAACCCGCTGCCATCAATGCCATCCCCACCAACACGACCGGCTTGGCACCCACGCGATCGAGCATCCGTCCCGATAACGGCGACGCGACCGCCATCGCCAGCACCAGTGGCACCAGTTGGAAGCTTGCTGCCGACGGGGTCATCTCGTGTGCACTGACCAACAACGATGGCAAATACAGCGTCACCGCTTCGGCAATGCCAGAACCAAACGCCAACGCCAGTACCAACACAATCTGCCGTCGCCCAAACAACACCATCGTGACGACCGGATCGACTGCTCTGCGCTCGACAATCACAAAGACGGGCAACGCAACGAGCGCACCGACGATAGCCCACACAGCGACTGTGGCATTGCCGATTCCTTGCAGCCCATATGCCAAGGCTATCAAAATAGCACTCATCAGCAGACTGCCTGCCACATCAAACGGCTTGCTCGTGTTGCCGCCAGTAGCCGGCAGCAACCTCAATCCCAAGCCAATAATCAACACCACAATGGGCAGATTAATCCAGAACAACCACGGCCACCCGAACATCAAGAGGACTCCCCCGATAATCGGACCGAGTAAAAAAGCAATTCCAAACACCGCACCGATGAGTCCCAGTGCCCGACCACGCTGCTCTACCGGGAACACATCACCAACCACTGCACTCGCCACCGGGAAGATTCCACCCGCACCAAAACCCTGAATCGCTCGCCCAACCAAGAGCACTGTCACATCGGTGGCGTTCGCGACCACCACCGATCCGACCCCGAACAACACGACACTCGCCAAAAAGCTCGCCCGTCGCCCGTATCGATCTGATGCCTTCGCCAACAAGGGGGTCGATACGAGGTTCGCGACAATGTAAATACCAAAAATCCACGACGCCGTTGCCGTCGTCATTGCAAATTGCGTCCGCATGGCCGGCAGCGCAGGACCGGTCACCGCGATGTCCAATGCCGCCATTAATACGCCCAAGAACAAAACCAACAACAACCGATTCCGTGCTTTCTCGTCCATGTCATGCTCACTTTGACCAACAAACTGACCTACCGGTCAGTGTACCACCAACAGACAGTCCGACATCCATCAGACGAACAGTGCTTGGTATACTGTGGTAATCGTGTCAAGAAGAAAGAGACTTTCATGCTCGATCCACGTATGCAACGCCTTGCCGAACTGTTGGTACGCCACTCGATGCGCGTCCAACCCGGCGAAAAGGTCCTCATCGAGGCCTTCGACATCCCCACCGACATGACCGTTGCCCTCGTCAAAGCCGTCGCTGCGGTCGGCGGTCAACCCTTGGTCAGCACCTACCAGCAACCCGTGTTGCGCGCGCTGTATCAGGCTGCCAGCGCCGAACAAATGCAACTCATCGGCGCCGTAGAACGCCAGCGCATGGAAGGGGTACAGTGCTACATCGGCATGCGTGGCTCCAACAATACCTCCGAGATGAGCGACGTCCCGCGCGACAAAATGGACCTCTACGAGCGCCACTGGTGGAACCATGTGCACTCACAGGTACGCGTCCCCAAAACAAAGTGGGTCGTCCTCCGCTGGCCATCACCCGCGATGGCACAATCCGCCGGGATGAGCACCGAAGCCTTTGAGGATTACTACTTCAATGTCTGCGCCGGTGTCGACTATGACGCCATGCAACGCGCCATGGAACCCCTCGAGGCACTGATGCGCCGCACCGATCAGGTCCACATCAAAGGGCCTGGCACCGATTTGCGCTTCAGCATCAAAGGTATCGGCGTGGTGCCGTGCTTCGGCGAACGCAACATCCCCGACGGCGAAATCTACACCTGCCCCGTCAAAACATCCGTTGAAGGCTACATTACCTACAACTGCGAAACCCTCTATCGCGGCACGTTGTTCACCAACGTCCACTTCGAATTCAACCAAGGCAAAATCGTCAAGGCCGAGGCCGGCGCCAACACCGCCAAACTCAACGAAATCCTCGACTCGGACGAAGGCGCTCGCTACCTCGGTGAATGGTCGTTCGGTGTCAATCCGTACATCAGCAACCCGATGCGCGACACGTTGTTCGACGAAAAAATCGCCGGCTCGTTCCACCTCACCCCGGGGCAGTGCTACAAAGAAGCCTC
>JBJONV010000096.1:0-15568 GCA_046051665.1 Chloroflexota bacterium | reverse complement strand
CTTCGAGGGGCACCATTTCTTGATTGCCCAGCGATCCTATGTAGACAACGTTCCGATCAAGGCCATACCAGAGTGTCACGACTCGGACAAACCGCATCCATGCCGTCCCAGCCAAGAAAATCATCAGCAGGAAGGTAAGAAAACGCAAAAAGAAGTCGAGATCGATGACCCACGTCGCAGGCAGCCCGGCAAAGCGCTGCATACAGAGCCAGCCAAAAAAAACACTGCCGCCGGTAAAGACCAACGCAAGGGCGAGAGCTAACCAGCGTCCCGCAGAGGGGAACGGTTTCCATCGGCGCATTGCATGCTCCTTTTGTTGCAGCAGTGTGCCAGAGAGGCAACGCTGCTGCGTTGCCTCTCTGGCGTGAGGACTATGGCTGTTTGGTCGGGGTTGGAGTGGTCGTCGGCATCGAGGCGGTGGCTTCGGCAGTCGCCGTGCTACCGGGTTCCGGTGTATCGGTTGGGTACCCAGCGAGCGCTGCGGTCGGAGCCACAGGAGCTTCGGTGGTAGGCTCGGCAATAGCCGTCTCGGTTGGTTGAACCGCATATGTTACGGGGAACTTGGCAGCCAAGCCAGGCGCCCACGCTTCGTATGCAGCCGTGCGTGCGGTGCTGAGTTGATCTTCGACCGAAGGGATGGTCATCGCATTGAGTTTGATGATGTGCCAGCCGAATGACGTCTTGACAAGCTCTGCCGAAACGTCGCCTTCCTTCAGTGCAAGGGTCGCTGCAACAAATTCTGGCGCAAACGTCGTTCCTGCAACCGAACGACCGGTCTTATCAAAGGTGTCCAATTTGCCGTCTTTTTTGCGGCTTGTGTAGTCCTCGGACTCGGCCGCAGCTGTCTCAGCAAAATCGGCACCGCCTTTGATTTTTTCCAGCACTTCGAGTGCTTTGGGCTTTTTGGCTTCGAACAGTGCCTGAATGTCTGCGTCTGTAGCTTTTTCGGGCACATCGACGCGGAACAAGATATGGCTCGTCGAGTAACCGGTTGGCTCCGTCGAAGCAGTAAAGCCTTCCGCAGGGACGAGTTTTGCTTTGACGGCCTCGATCAACACCTGGCGACCATACTGCAAGCGTAATGCCTGCTGGAAGTCTTCTCGCGTCAACTTCCCCGTCATGCCGACAGACTTAAGGCTGTCAACATAATTTTTGTAGATCTGGTCGAGAATCGGTGCAACCAAGGTCCCTGCTTTTGCTGCATCAGGTGAAGCAGTCGGTGGTCCTTGCGTCGGCCGAATAGTCATGGTCGGCTCTTTGCCACCTGGCGTCGCTGTGGCAACTGGGGTCGCATTCACATCGGGAGCACCGCCAAAGACCTGGCCGTAGTCGTGTATGAATGCTTGGTCAGCCATCCCGTCGTCTTGCGTGATCTGGTATTCGTCTGCCGCTGCCTTGATGAGCAACTGCCGATCAACCCATTGCTGCACCACCAAGCCGTCCGGCTCGTTTGCCACAGACAATGCAGCCACTTCGGTTTCGAGGAATGGATTTTGCTGCTGGAATCGTTCTGCAAACTGACCACCAAATGCCGCCAACAGAATGTTTTGGGCGATTTGTGACGCCAGATTGAGGCGCTTTTCGGTGACGTACCCAGAGCGCGTTAATGTCTGCCCAGCAGCACTTGCGACGCTCTTGGAAGGGATGTACACCGTGTCGTACAGCACGCCTGAAATGGCCGCGACGACAGAGATGATGATTGCGGTAAATGTCGTGATCAGTACAAGCCGACGGCGGCGTTCTTCGCGGCCGCGGCGGGAATCATCACGAATGTGTGCCACACGACGTGCTTGTTCGCGGGCTTCTTGCTTGGATTGCGTCATGCCCGTCCTCTCTTGTTAGACCATGGAATAGCAAATGCGGTGCGTAGTACGCACCGCATTTAGGGGGAACGCTATTTAACTGCGGGTGGTCGAACCAACAAAGGACATCAATGCCATTTGGCGTGCACGCTTAATGGCAACGGTCAATGAGCGCTGGTGCTTTGCACAGGTTCCGGATCGGCGTCGTGGCAAAATCTTGCCGCGTTCCGAAACAAACCGCTGCAAGCGCTTCAAGTCTTTGTAGTCGACGGTACCGATTTGATCTACACAGAAAATGCAGACTTTGCGGCGCCCGCCAAACTTACGGCGCTGGGCTGGTGCTCGGCGATTATCTTCAGTCATGGTTCACCTCTCGAATACGTAGATTATGCTTGTGGTGCTTCGGCTTCGGCCGCTGGTGCTGCAGCTGGTCGTACTTCGACGTTGGTCAGCATGTAGCGCAGAATGGAATCGTTCAACTTGAGCACACGCTCGAGCTCACGAATCTGCATCGTTGGCAACGTGCAGTTCACGAGGACGTAGTACCCTTCATTGAAGACCCGACGGCTGGCTTCACCCTCAGCATACTCACGCATTGGGTAGGCGAATTTGCGACGGCCCCAAGGGGCAGTCTGCTGCACGGAGTTCGAAGAACCCCCCACTGCAGCGATGGACTGTGAGACACGCTCGACCGTTGCTGCGATTTCTTCTTCGGAAGAACGCAGGGGTGAGACAATGAATAACAGCTCGTAGTCACGTTTGCGATCGCGCATTGTTACTCCTCTGGAGATGCCCCGCTCAGTGCTGTACCCTTGCGCAAGGTATAGATGGTGGAGCAGAAGAAAGATTCCCAAGAGTTGATTATAGCAAAGCAATGCAGGATGCGCAAATGGATAACGCCGCAGGTACTGCACAGCGCAAAAATCCGCAGAAATATGCTACCATACTAGCATTCAGGGCATCCTAATGCAGGATAATCAAGTGGACGAAAACACGCGACAGTATGACCTGATTGACACCATCTATGTCCAGTCACATGGATACGGCAGTTCGGGGAATGTGCACCGCTCCATAGTGCATGCTTCTTCTGATGTGCACGTCGGGCACATTGTGATGGTCCCCAAGGGCTCAACCTATGTCACTTCGGTTGTTGTAACGGTCGTGCGCCGTCAATGCCCCGCTGACCCGACCCTTGCAGAAGCCGTGCCCACACCATATGCCCTCACAGAAACACAAATCGAACTCGCCCGCTGGATCGCGCAACACTACATCACCACCGTAGAGCACGCATTAAGCGTTTTTGTCTCGCGCACGATGTTCCCTGCGCCATCTACCCTCTGGAGTACCACCCAGGCAGGAATTACGTGCGATCTAGGCGCTCTTTCGGTCGACGAACGGGGAGTTTTATTCCACCTGCGACGCGCAGGGACGCACACGACCGACGAGCTCCTTGCGACACTCACGGTCACCGTTGCACGTCTCAAGCAACTGCTCTATCGCCTCAGCGAGCGTGGCTACGTCCAGCGGTCACTCCATTTTCCTGTTCCTCCACAACGCAAAAAGAAACATCCCGTTACGGTTCAGTACGACGCTGTTGCTGCGCACCGCGAAGAAACATGGCTGACACGATCAGCCAAAAGACGTGCACTGCTAGTACCATTTGCGGAACAAGCCCCCAATGCGCTGGTGATTGCAGACAACGGCGGCTATACCGCCCTCAAGCCATTTATCGAACGCGGGATTCTGGTGCCAAACCAGTCGTCTGATCAAGCTCCGTCAGGAACCAGACCCGTCACCCTGACCGCCACGCAAGAAGCAATCGTGGCCCAGATCCTTCCCTGTGTGCAGCGGCAGTCATACGAACCGTTCTTGCTCCATGGGGTAACGGGGAGCGGCAAAACAGAAGTCTACTTTGCGGTCATTGATGCCTGTCTCGCTGCTGGCCGACAAGTGTTAGTCCTGGTACCAGAGATTGCGTTGACGACCCAGATTGCTGGCCGCTTTGAACGACGATTCCCTAACAACGTCTGTGTGGTGCATGGAGACATATCACTCGCCGAGCGCCACCATGGCTGGCAACGTGCACAGGATGGAACGGTGCAAATCATCCTCGGGCCGCGCTCAGCACTTTCGGTGCCAATCCCACGGCTCGGCCTGGTGATTATCGACGAAGAACACGATTCTTCGTATAAATCCGACCGTGCGCCTTATGTCAATGCACGCGACACGGCCATGATTTACGCACGGTTTGCACATGTGCCGGTTATCCTCGGGAGTGCAACTCCTTCTGTTGAGCTCATGCACGCCATACACAACGGTGCGGTGCGCTACCTTCAACTGAGTGAACGGGTAGGAACGCAAGGTGTTGCCCATCAGCGCCCGCCGATACGAATCGTCGATATGCGCGGCACAATGTGTGTTGATGCACACGGTCTGATAAGCGATGTGTTGCATGAACGCATTGTCGCTACATTGGCAGAATCTGCACATGTGATGCTGTTGTTGAATCGTCGCGGCGCCACAGGGAGCCGTATTTGCCGCAACTGCGGGACGGTCGCAATGTGTCCGCGCTGTAGTACACCACTGGTAGGTCACGGAACTGCTGCAAATAGTCATGCTGTTTGTCACACCTGTGGGTTTCGACGCCACCAAGAAAATCATTGTCACGCATGTTTTCACCGTGAATTCCTCGATATTGGCAGCGGCACTCAACGCGTCGTGCACGTTTTGCAGATGCTGTTCCCCGGTATACCGATTCTGCAGTGGGATCGTGACACAACGAGCACTGCCAAAGCACACGCACTCATGTTGGCTGAAATCCAGCAACACCCAGCGGCAATCATCGTTGGAACGCAAATGATCGCTAAAGGACTCGACCTCGAGCGCATCCGGTTGGTCGGGGTCGTCAATGCTGATTTGGCGTTGCATCTCCCAGACTTCCGCGCTACCGAACGTACGTATCAGCTGCTCACGCAAGTCGCGGGTCGGGCAGGTCGACGGGCGGGCGACGCATCAGTGGTGTTCCAGAGTTATACTCCCGAGAATTATGCCATTCAATGCGCAGCACGCTACGACGACACCGAATTCTATACCCGCGAACTCGCATTTCGCGAGTACATGCAATATCCACCGTTCCAGCGTCTGGCAAAACTGGTCTGGGTGAACCGCACAGAAGCCGTGTGCGCATCGCAAGCACAAACTGAGTCGCTCACCATTGCGGCAATGCTGGCGGAACATCATCCTGATGTGCGTACAATTGGACCGACGCCGGCGTTCTTCCATAAAGTGCGCGATCGGTATCATTGGCAGCTTTTGGTGGTTGGTCCAAATCTCCGCACCGCACTAAATCGCACCAAATCGCTTCACCATGCTATAATCGACATGGACCCTACCACCACACTGTAGGTATACGATGCAATTACGGCGTTATGCCTGGATCTCTTTATTCGTCGCATTTGTTGTCATTTTTCTCAAAATCGCTGCGTATTACCTGACCGGTTCGGTGAGTTTGTTATCTGATGCACTCGAATCGGTCGTGAATGTGCTCGGTGCGTCTGCGACGATGTGGGCGCTCGCTGTGTCGGAACTCCCACCCGATGACGATCATGCGCATGGGCATGACAAAGCGGAATACTTCAGTTCCGGCTTCGAAGGTGCACTCGTCCTCGTGGCAGCAGTTGTCATCATCGTGACGTCACTCCAACGCTTCATTGAACCACAACCAATCGACGCGTCTCCCATCGGGATTGCGATTGCACTTGGTACGTCGGTTATCAACTATGTGTTGGCTCGCTGGTTACTGCGCGCCGCCAAACAACACGATTCGACCGCACTCGAGGCTGATGCACACCACATCATGAGTGATGTCGTGACTTCCATCGCGGTATCCGGGGGGCTTGTGTTGGCAGTGATCACGTCGATATCATGGTTTGATCCACTATTTGCGTTATTCGTAGGGCTCAACATCATTCGGACGGGTTGGGATTTGGTCAAACGTTCCGCCGATGGATTGCTCGATGCGAGTTTGTTGCCTGTTGATCACGATCGTGTGATGGCAATAATTACAAAATATCGCGGTGATACCATTGATTTCCATGCCATTCGAACGCGGCGTTCTGGCTCACGCAAATTTGTCACGTTTCATGTGTTGGTGCCGGGCGATTGGAGTGTGCAGCGCGGCCATGAACTGCTCGAAGCAATCGAGATCGAGCTGACCCACGCCATCCCGAACCTGCATGTCACAACACATTTGGAACCGAATGACGACCCGAGTTCGTTCCACGACATCGACTTGCATCGCCCTATCACCCAACCGAATCAGTTTTCGTCACAACGTTAATGTGTCAATGACGCAATCGCGTGCTGGACGCTGGTAGCGAATGACTCACGATCGAGTGTCGGATCATCGAGCGCATCGATGACACGGAATGTCATCAAATAATGTTTGACTCTGACTACTTCCGCACTGGTTAACGGAACGGTGGCAGTGTACCCTTCATTGAAGCCGAGACGAAACTCCGCATGGAATCCTGCACGCATACTCATTGCAACATCGAGCATCGGATCACCAGCTACAATCAACCCGGCCGCGTCGATACCATCCAATTGCACGTGACTACTGACCGAGACATGTGCATGTTTTGGATGAATGTCACCATGGATAACCATGGCATCCGTGAGCGCGAGGAACGGCTGGCGCAACCACGTATCCCAAAATCGTTTTCCTAGATGTGGCCCGACCGTGTCTGCCAACAAATCGATACTCCCTTTGGTTGTAAACCATTCACGGAGCACAACAGGCCACGTCAGATTCTTCCAATTGCCGTTGGGCTGCGGAGCACCGAAAGCCGGCGCCGAAACTCCATGCAACGTCCGCATCGCGCGCCCGATTTGACGAGCGCCAACACGCTGGAGTGTATCGTCGGTAATGGTATCGAGCGTCGACCCTGAGATATATGTCGAGATGACATAGCCGGTCGGTACGACGGCAAAACTGACGTCACTCTTGATGATGTGGGGGAACGGAAGATGCTTCTGAGCTGCGATACGGCGCAGAAAAACTTCACCGGCGAGTTGCTCGACCGGTGCAAAGATAATCGAAACGTTTTGTAACCCTGCTACTTTTACGACGACACGCTGCGGACCCACCGCTTGTAACGAGATGCCGCGGATACGCATATTCAGCGGTGTGACGATGAGTGCCACATAATCACAGATGCGGTTGAGAATAGGCCGATTCCATGGACTGCCACGCGATTCGTCGAATGCTGCGGCATCTGCTGCCTGTTGCAACTCTGCATAGTATTCTGCCGATGAAGCCGTCAAGAAAGCACCTGTTGACTAAACTATTCGCTTTATTAAAACACAAAACGCGCAAGCCATGGATAGGCTTGCGCGTCTCAGGAAAAGAACTATGCTTCGTCGGGAAAAAGTGCCGTGCTCAAATAGCGTTCACCGTTACTCGCCGAGATGAATACAATGGTTTTGTTGGCATTTTCGGGACGTGCTGCAAGCTGGAGGGCTGCGTGCGTTGCTGCACCCGAGCTTATCCCAACCATCAAACCTTCTTCCTTGGCGAGTCGTCGTGCGGCAGCAAATGCATCGTCGTTACTGACTTTGATGACTTCACTGTAGACGCCTGTATTCAACACCCCAGGGACAAATCCGGCGCCGATACCTTGGATTTTGTGTGGGCCAGGCTGCCCACCAGACAAAACCGGTGATGCTTCGGGTTCCACAGCGACAACTTGAATGTTGGGATTGAATTCGCGGAGCACTTCGCCTACACCAGTAACCGTGCCGCCCGTACCGACGCCTGCCACGAAAATATCGATTTTGCCATCGGTGTCGTTCCAGATTTCTTGCGCTGTGGTGCGGCGGTGTACAGCTGGATTTGCAATGTTGGTGAATTGCTGGGGAATCCATCCACCAGTTGTTTCAGCTGCAATTGCTTCGGCACGGGCGATTGCGCCACGCATCCCCTCGCTCGCAGGGGTCAGCACCACTTGTGCACCGAATCCTTTGAGCAGTTTGCGTCGTTCAATACTCATCGATTCGGGCATGGTCAAAATCATCTGGTAACCTTTGGCAGCTGCTACCATCGCAAGCCCGATACCGGTGTTGCCGCTGGTTGGTTCGATGATGACCGTCTTGCCGGGAGCGATTAACCCAGCTTGTTCGGCAGCCTCGATCATCGCGAACCCGATACGATCCTTGACACTTCCACCGGGATTGAACCACTCCAACTTGGCCAACACGGTCGCACCTGATGATCGCACACGTACCAATGGTGTATTGCCGATTAATTCTGTTACGTTTGCGTAAATTCGAGCCATCTCATCCTCCGTCATATACGAGTAATTAACTATGATTTATCAAGATTTATTATACCAAGGTTCGTAGAGATTGCAAGTGTGCATATGAACAACAAATGAGGGCGCAATCAGACAGATTATCTGTCGATGCAACAAAGAGACGTATACACGCGTCTAGACAACGGCAACATAACACGAAGGAGTATCCCCATGACACATCCAGAACAAAACCAATCCACTCCCGTGGAAAACACTTCTACGAACAACGGATCGCTGCTCGAAGAATTACGTTCTCTGGGCACTCAGTTGGAAGCAGTCGCACGAGCCTTTTTGGCCAGCAACAAAGCCCAGCAGATGCAGACCGATTTGCAGACTGGCGTGAATGAACTCATTGTCAAGCTGCAAGGAATTGGTTCCAACGAAACAGTTGTTGAAGTCACAGAAAAAGGGAAACAATTCGTTGAAAAAGCCCTCGAAAACCCGACGGTCACGGATGCACACGCAAAAGTGGTCAACAAATTGGGGAGTTTGAACGACGAATTGCGCAAATTGGCGTCGACGTTGGCAGACGACAAAAAACGCGACGACCAGCCTCCGGTCTAAACACCGAGAGGTAGAAAAACCGCCCTCTCTGCGAGTAGCGGTTTTTTTGTGTTCAGCTTCCGTGCTTCCAAAGCATTTACGTCTGTGAAGCTATGCGAGCAATGGTACGAACACATTGAGACAAAGGTACCAAACGGAACACGAACGGAATACAAACTCGTCACATTGTCGCTGCATGAGAAAGACCATGGTAAAGCGTTATAGCATACAGTCAATCAATGTCATAACCCAGTTTGGGTGCTGCTGATGGCCCACAGTCTCCGTCGGGACGTCACGTCATATGAAGCTTTCGAAGATGCAGTTGCTTTGGAGTTGGAGAAGTATCTGCCCGTGGTCTGCGCAACACTCGGATCGGTGGCAAGAAAGATGTTTGTCTGAGCGCCTTGCTCCGGGGTAATTGCAAACAGTCGTTGCAGGATGGCGTTGAGCTTCATAAACAAATCGGTGTTGTTACTCCCGAATCCAGTCGCCACAAACCCAGGATGCAGCGCGTTGGCGGTAACATCAGAATCCGCGAGACGATGGGCGAGCTCATACGTAAACAGGATGTTAGCGAGTTTGGACTGTGCGTACGCACGAAGACCACTGTAGGAACGTTCGCCGTTGAGATCATCGAAATTGATACCGGTACTGACATGCGCTGCGGAAGATACAGTAATTATCCGAGCCGGCGCAGAAGAACGCAGTAACGGGATGAGCATATTAGTCAGCAGGAAGGGGGCAAGGTGATTGGTAGCCCATGTCAACTCGAAGCCATCAACAGAACGTTGGCGGGTAGAGTAGAAGCCGCCTGCGTTATTGACGAGGACATCGAGTTGGGGATACTCAGCAATGACGCCAGTCGCCAATTGTCGGACCTGTTCGAGTGACGCAAAATCTGCGAGTCGGACATCGATCTGTGCTTCGGGGACATCGGCGAGGATGCGATCACGCGCTGCGGCACAGCGTTGGGTATCACGTCCGACGAGGATGACGGTATCACCCCGCTGCGCGAGAGCCCGCGCAGTATACCAACCGATTCCACTCGATGCTCCGGTGACAAGTGCGACGCGTGAATGTTCCATGAGATGCTCCTCTGGTGCTGCAGATGGACTAGTGCGTGTTTGAAAAGAGTGCGTGGAATTTTACTGAAATCCAAATCGACAGGCGTGTCTCAGGGTCCTCCAGGTCGATTTTACAGATTTGGCTGATGCGTGTCAGGCGGTAAAGCAATGTGTTGCGGTGCACATGCAGTGCTTCGGCAGTCCGTGCGAGGTTCCCTGATGCGTCAAAGTAGACGATGAGCGTTTGCATGAGTTCTGCATTTTGGTCGCGATCATAATCCAGCAACACACCGAGATGGCGACGATAAAATGCATACGCGTCTTGGTGTTGCACCATAGGGAGCAACAGTTGGTAGACGCCTATGCTTTCAAACGTGGTTGGTTCCGTTTTGCCTGCATTGGGGAGTTTGTAGACTTGTTCTGCGTCGTGCACAGACTGCTTCCATTCTTCGGTTCGGACAACTGCGCGGCCTTGTACCACGCGTATGGTAGGGAACTTGGTGCGTAAAGAAGCCGTCAGCTGCGTTATCAGCGATTTTGGGGGTGCTGGCGTGATTTCTTCGGGGAGGAAGCAAAGAATCCCTGCCTCGTGTTCGATCCAGGGAATCGTCAGTGCAGCAGATTCAACAGATTTGCTGAATTGCGTCTGCAGGGTACGCAACAGATGTTCTTCACAAAAGACCAGTGTGGCGCGTTGAGGGCTTTTTAGGTCATAGCCAAATTCTCGGGCCCGTTGTTGGACGGTCAATGTGTCCGATAACTGGCCGGATAACACTTGTTCGACGAAGTTGCCGCGAAAACGGGCCTCGACAGCGCTGAGAGCCTGTGACTTGGTGTATTCCAGAGCAAGTGCCATGGTGGCTCGTTTGATGGTTGCTCTGTCTGATTCGGTCAACCCAACACCGATGATGACGATGTATCCCAACGTCTGTTCGCCGGCACGCAGTGCTTCGCACCAAAAATCATACCCATGCACGTGTACCCTCCCGATTTTGGGAGCATAATCGGGCACGATGACATTGGCACTTCGATGTGTATCGGCGCAGTAAAGTTCACCTTTGGCGGTGTACAGCGAGACCATTCGACCAGTGCGATTCGCTAATACATTCACCATTGCCGGAATCCCTGCGCCGGTCAGTGCGAGTTCACCCATCTCGAGGGCAATTTGTGCAGCCCTTCGATCCGTTTGCGCCTCAAAATCACTCACAAGCCGTTGGAGTTCCCGTTCAACATCACGGATATCGACATCTTCGGTAAGTTGCAGAAGCGGAATAGCGAGCTGATCTGCGCGTGCAATTGCAGCTGCATCGATGGTGCCGACCACAGCAAGGGCGGCGATAGGGACTGATCCGAGACGTTCGATGAGCATCGTCAACGACAACGGCGGATCGACATCGCGCAGCGCACGTGTCGAGATCAATGCAAATTCATGCCCCCGTAAATCAGTAAACAACGGCGCGACCGCACGTGCCACCACCGGCCACGTAATGGTACGTTGGAGTCCACTCGCACCGGCGACGATCGTTGTCCCGATGGGAAGGGCGAGTCGTATTGCGTCGTGTACCGTTACTGTAGACATCTCTTGACCTTTTGCTCCGTAGATTACAGAGCTGGTTATCGGCGACGGAACGGTGGAACGACCGGTGAGAGACTCGGGAACAAGAGTTCGCAGATTGCAAGCTCTGTGTCGTCGCAGGCGAGCAGGCCTGCACGGCGTAACGCACTCACAGAACGATAACCAAAACAAAGTTGTGACAGTGCGCTGAGTTCGACCGACCGCAGTCGGACTGCGGCTTCGCGTGTGCCATCGATAATGGTCACAACCCCTGCGTTGAGCATAATCATTGCGCGCTCATCGCTTATCTCGATGCGCACGCCACCGATCCAATCACGATATGTCGAGGCAGCAATACGCGCAGTAAAGGCAGGGACAAGTGCGTGCAACATGGTCGGTAAATCGATGATGCCGGCGAGCACACCGTATGGCTGTGCTGCAGTAATTTGCATTTGTGCACCGCTATACAAAGCCATACGCGCAACCGAATGGGATGGTGCCACACGGATATCGAGTGTCGTGGCATCGTACGTGGCACAGAGCGCATCGACAAGGTCATTCGCAGCGCCATCGTCTGATGCGACAGCAGAACGGCAGACGACACGGCTATCGACAACATCAATCTGTGCTGCAGCTCTGATTTGGTGATCACGGCTCCGCAGTACAAGCCACGTTTGGGGCTGTGGCTCGTCCCAATCAATGCAGTCGACGGCACCCGTCGGTCGGGCACGGCTGATGTCTGCAAGTGTGGCGGAGAGATTCGCATCTGTCGGACCGACTTCGATCGTCCCTGGTTGTGGTTGCGAAGCGACGGACGGGACGGGCCATGTCGTATGCGCTTCGAGTGAAATAGGAGCAAACCCGTATGGAGCCCATTGCGACACATGCCCTTGCACCAGGACGATACCGATACCTTCTTCGAGGGCGGCACCTGCTTGTGTCATCGCAAGTTCTACGTTGTATGCAGGATCAACGGTAGATTCGAGGTGTTGTATGCGTATCGTGGCGACGTCAACGACGGCAGTTGCGATACGAAGTCTATCGTGCGTCATCACGGAATACCCAACCGGGCGTTCGTGTTGCCAGAGCGTCAGTATCGTACTGGCACGCGCCCGGCGCACCTGAAGCCAGGGAGGAAGGGTGGGGTATACGGTGGCGAGCGTGGCACGCTGCATTTGTGTAAGCTCATCCCAAAACACGATGGTGTCTGTCATTTGTTTATTCCTCTGGCCAAGCGCAGAGCGCATCGATTGCTGCTGCACTGCCATCACGTGACCAGCCATCGAGTTGCGCTTGGTCTTTGAGTTGCTGGCCGCGGATGCGTGTTACATGGAAAAAACCTGCTTGTGTGTCTGGCAATGCGGTCATGTCTCCCCACAGTTTTTCGAACTGCGCAACGGGATAGATGTCTTCTTGGCCATTGCCCCAACGTTTTTTTACATCTTTGATGGTGACGTAGGTGGGCATGCGCTGCGCCATCGCACGGACTGCTGCACTGACGCGATCCGGACGTGCCAATATATCATCACGTGTTAATTCGAAAAGGTCCAACAGCTTATCGACGTCGATCCAATTCGTGAGGGTATTGTAGAAGCGCAATTGAAACTCGGCTTCAATGCGCGGCATAGCAAGGCCCTCGACAAGCCGCACCTGATTATCCACACGAGCAAGACCACCGCCACGGTCATCGAGGCGGCGAGCGGTTACCTCAAACGACAAGGCTTTTTGACTCTGGATGTGCATACCGAGGAGGACCGGATCGAGCGACGCACCGAGCGTATCGATGTTGTGGAGCATCAGATATTTCAGTCGTGGATTCGACTGCAGTAACTGCGCAAAGACCCCGTTACGAAACATATTGGGGAGTTCGAACCAGTGCCCTATCGGATGCATACACTGAAGCGCGACATTATCGGTATAATCCGAGCCCTCACCGTTACTGATTGCCCATTGGAGGAGTGCGGCATGCACACTTTCACGCATTTTCTGGGCTTGCTCATCGAGCAATTGATGCGGAACTTCCTCCCATGCGAAGCGCAAATCGCGCGTCATCGGAACAAAGCGCAACCCTACCGACCTGCCATGAGACAGTAACACCGATCCGGGGTACGCAAAGGGACGACCATTTGCAGTGGGACGCAGATACGCGGCATGGATTGGTTGATGGGTCAAGTAGCTCGTCGTAAAGACGTGCTGCGGAGCGATACCATAGCGCTGTGCAGTCCTTCGGCTTTTGGCTAAGTGGACCTCAACAAACGTTCTATGCGTCCCGCCGAATTGTGCAAACGGATGGAGGGGTTTGACCACACCGGCACCTTGGGTCCATCGGCTTCCCGCGCCACCAGCAAGCGAGATGACGGCGACTTCGCCTGCCTGCAGTGCGGCTTCACCGAGTCGTAGCGCACTCTCGTAGCCAATCCCCGTGGCATCAGCGACATCTGATGGAAGCACATCACGGATCGAGACGCTGGCAGGCAGACGATTTTGCATCAGACCAATCCGACCACTGTGCATGTCAGCCCGGATTTGTTCGTGGAGTTCTCGATCAAATCCATGTGCGACCAACCCATCACGGAGTGACGCACCAAGCTCAGCGGTGGGAGTGATATGTGGAAGCATCTGATCAAAGAGCATCGGCACGACTCGCGCAAGCTCTGGATTGGTTAAACACGCTGCACCAAATCGATCGAGCTCGATACGCCTGGTTTGGTTAATACGCTGTGGATCAGTGCGGAGCAAGCGTGGCATATGGAGCGCGTAGTACCCAGTCGGAAGGATGTGGTGTTGACTGTTGCAGAGCGTCGCCCATGTCCCACGTTCATTCACTGCAAAGTCGTACACAACTGGATTCATGGCAAACGGGAGTGCATGTTGCAATGCTTCGCGTTCGCGATCCATGATTTCTTGTAGGGCAACCTGAGCGGCACCTTTGACCGCTGGGTCCACAATGAAGCCCATACCACCGCCCGACATCCCACCAAGCATCCAGAAACCCCAAAATGCATCGCCAAAACGTTCCCGTACTGCCCGGATCAGTCCTTCGGTGTACCGCGTAGTTGCCCATGGAATGATCGTTTGGATGGGGCCATAAAAGTTTGCGGTGGTAATTGCCCCGAGTCGCTGTATGTCGCCCTCGTGGAGCGCTTGTCGTACATCTTCCATGTACCGGATTGCATCTTGTCGTGCATTCCATTCTGCGCGTTCACGCAACAAATATTTCTCGGTGACCATTTCGAGGATTGGACCGACGTTCTGTGCCATTCCGCCATGGACGAGCACGAGGCTATCTTGGAGCTTCTGTCGCGTCTGTGCGGAGACAGCATCGGTATCGAGGACGGTATGCCGTGGAAGGAGGCGTCCATGGCTGATGCCGAATTCGGGGTCATCAGGAGTTGCCGCGACCCCTTCGATGAATTTGATACCAGGCCATACTCCCCCGGAATCTTGCCAACCGCCACCCGACCCGGCCAACCATTCTCCGAGGATGGCACGCGCAGCGACGAGTCGCCGTTCGTCTTCGTCCAGCCCATCTACAAGGTTCGCCGTCTGTCCCGTTGCACGCATACAGACGCTGATAAGTGCGGCTAACAAATTCGTCGACACCGCAAGTCGCGAACCTTTGGGTATGTCATTGACCGACGAAATGAGCTCGAGACCATTACCGACGCCTACAAGCTTGGCCAATAGATCTGCAAGCGACGTATTGGAATGTTCCATACCTGGCGGAACAATCCCTGCAGCGATGACTGCTGCTTTGAGAAGCCCCAGATAATCACGGCCAAAATCGAAAACCTCTGCGACATGATGGATATCTGCGGTACTGCCCAAATCGACACTCGTTAGTCGCAACAGTGGCTCATCGATAACACGGAGATAGGCCTCGACTGGTGGTTTTGTCTTGTCGTCGCGTCCGCGCACACCCAAATCAACTGAAATATTGAGAACTTGTGCACCCGCTGGATAATCCATCCCCAAAAAGAAGATATCGCTCCACGCACTATGCGAGAGATCCATGCGCACGGGGGTAGATTCAAACAGGTATGGAAACATCCCAGAGGCATCGCGTTGCAGGAGTGCGGGTTGTATTCGAAGTGGGAAGTCGGCTGGGTGACCCATACGAAACATCCATTGGTTGCCACGGACGGCACGGACACTTTGTCGTACTTGGTCGGCAAGCGTTTGGAATGCGAGTTGGTGATATGCTTGTGCAAGCGCACTCGACAGAGCATCGGATGGCTGTGTTGCGTATGC
>JBJONV010000095.1:0-23371 GCA_046051665.1 Chloroflexota bacterium | reverse complement strand
TAACTGAAATACGCGCGATCGACCACCATCGCACCAAACAACAACGCCAAATAGAGTAACGAGAAGCGATAAAGGCCCCAGGCAGATGCGGTTGTGCCCTGGCGGTAGAGATTCACGGCGTAGTAGCCGAAAATCGCACCGAGCACACTGGCCATGACAAGGTATGCCATCCCCAACATCTGGAGCGGGGTAGGCATAATGGTCACCACAAACATGAGGATGGTGTAGAGCACAATTTGCCAGCGCGTCTCGTTGTCGCCAGCAACGACGGGGAGCATAGGGACGCCGGCTCGGGCGTAGTCCTTCGAGCGGATGATGGCCAGTGCCCAGAAGTGTGGCGGTGTCCAGTAGAAGATAATCGCAAACAAAAAGAGTGACGGCAACGTCAGACTGCCCGTTGCGGCTGCCCAGCCGACGAGCGGTGGGAACGCGCCGGCGCCGCCACCGATGACAATGTTGCTGACGCTACTGCGTTTGAGCCACATCGTGTAGATGAGCACATAGTAGACCAACCCAGCAAATGCTAGTGCGGCAGCCAACCAGTTAGCGAAGATGACCAGGATGACGGCAGCGACGACCATCAAAATCGTCCCGAGGACAAGGGCATGCCAACCAGGGATACGGCCGCTGGGGATGGGTCGGCGCCCGGTGCGACCCATCAGGACATCGATATCGCGATCGAGATAGCAGTTATAGGAGTGCGACGCTGCCGCCATCAGCCAGCCACCGATGGTGGTCCAAATGACCAGTGCCAGTTCCGGCTTGCCGGCGGGGGTTATGTACATGCTCGTGATCGTGGTCAAAATCAAAAGCGAAATCACGCCTGGTTTGGTCAGGCTGACATAGTCTTTGACTTTTTCCTTCCAGGTATATGGGCCGACGATGTCGTCGCTGCCTGTGGTGGCGGTGGGTGCTTCGGCGGTCTGTTTGGTCCAGGCGTTGTGGTAAGAAAGAGCGGCTAACAGTGCGGAACTCAGGATCGAAAACGAGCTCAGTACCGAATGGATAACAGCCTGGATTACCGATGTGCTGACAAAGATGCCGATAACGACTTGTGCGAGCACCATGGTACCCAACGCATACGCGAGCACACGTGGTGCTGGCAGTTGATAGCACTGGAGCGTCTGGAGAACGAGGATAGCGGTGAAGATGGCAGCGATCACGGAAAAGACGCGGTGGCTGTTTTGGAGCTGGGCGATGACGCCGTTCTCGCCGCAGAATGGTAACGTCGTGCACGTCAACGCGCCGACACTGCCCAAGAGCGACACCACGGCCAATGCAACGGTCGTCGCGATTGCTAACGAACGGTAGCGATTGCGGGCCGATTCGCGTTTGCCGCCGAGCATGCTGACATCAGGCGAAGGGATAAAGCTCCGCACCATCACCATGCTGGCACTGATGAGCACGGCGATTTGTCCGAACGGTTGGCCGGGCCAGAGCAATAACGGCACGGTAGATACCAACAGCGCGACCGAGGGCCAGCGGAGCGGTGCCGTATAGACCCAGGCCAGCGTGGCAGCCAAGAGCGCAGCGACAGCGACGAGTTGTGTGCTGATGGGGATGGCCGGCTCGACCGTCACCAACACCAATGCAGCTATGGTCAGCACCTGGACGGCGCGATTCGAAGGGGCGAGGCTCGGGATTGATTCGTTCATGATCGCTCTCGTTCGCATGTATATCTCTGACAGTATACCGCACCATAGCGCGATTGCGGAGTAGTGTAGTACCTAGAGATACGATGAAGTCGTGAGCAGTTGAACGAGGTAGAGGACGCCCGAGAGGACGTGTGTGGTCAAGATCAGCGCCAAGAGGTGGGTGCGCAACGTACTGGTTTGTGGGGACCGTGCATCACGGAGGAGGACTGCCAACGCACCAGCATAGAGCACCGGCACGATGATACGCATCCCCCATGCGAAGTTGTTTGCGCTGACATTAGCCGGCTCGATAAACAGAAAATACTGAAACACGGCTATTGCAAACGCCAATACAGCCATCTGCATGACACGATTGCGCCAGATGGCAGGCGTGAGGAGGAGCGTTAACAATGGGAACGCAGTTAACTGCAGGACCGATAGCCACGGCATTGGGCTACTCAACGACGCAACGGTCAGCCACGAGATGCCAAAATCACTGCCGCCATTGCTCCGTACTGTCGACTGCTGCAAAAGTACCGCGAGTGCCGCGATTGTTGGGAGCAACAGCCATCCGATCCGGTGTGCGATGCGCGTGCCTGCAACCCATTGGAATGCCACGATAATCCACAGGGCAGGAACAATTGCCAACGATCCATTGGGTTTGGCGAGTGTTGCCGCAAGCATACTCAGCAGTGCGAAGGCGACCATCAGCCACGGACGTTGGTGGGGCCGGGTGCTGATGAGCGCCACAGCGGCTAGCAAGGCAATCCAGCTGAGGGGTTTGGCGACTATGGTCGTCGCGTTGTGGAATATCGTCACCGATCCTTGGCCGCGATAGATCATCGGATTGACGTCGGGCAGATACACCGCTGAGACGACACTGATAAGCAGCGACACCAACCAAATCCACGCCCATGGCACGCGTGTGCCGGTGATGCTGCGCATTACAAACGCCAACACACCCATGCTGATGAGTTGGTACAGCATCAACGTGACTCGGAGCGCACGGTGATAATACGGGTCGCGCATGAGCCATGCAATTACACCAATCGACCAGTGGAACCACGGGTGCGGGATGCTGACGAGGCGATTCCCGTATTGCGTCGTGACTTCGGCGTGCCCAGCCACCCATACCGTATAGCGCACCAAGACCTTGCCGAGCATCAAGCGCCGTGCATCGTCCATGTGGAATGGCAAATCCGATAACAGCGCTCCATCGATTTGGCGCTGGTAAATAACCCAATAGACGGACAGGAGAGCAACCGTGCCCACTCCGGCGAAACCCCACACAACCCAGAGTGGGATGTGGATGTGCCGGGCACGAATCATCAGTATCAATGGGTAGACTGCCAGACAGCCGACAAAACCCACACTACCCCACAAACCGAGGACGGCATATACCGGCCAGATGCGGCTGATGATGAGTCCCGTCGCTACCAAGCACAGTACGAGAAAAAAACGCCGCATGGTGCGCTGCCCGACCACGGAGCGCCGGACCCGCCGTTCGAGTGCGTACAGCTGTGGCATCCAGCTTCGCACTAGGAGTACGGAAGATGTCGTCGTTATGAGGAGCGCGCCGGCCAACAGGCTCACCGTGTGGATTGGGCAAATTCCAGCCCACGCACATGCAATCGGCATTCCACAGAATAAACACAACAATCCGCAGAGACGGACCGACCACGATGCGGCGTTGCTCCGCCACGCGAGTATGCATGCGGTTAATCCAATGGCGGCCAACCAACTGAGTGGAGGGATGCTCGGGAGTGTGCCGTGCGTTGCACGGATGTCGAATGCCGCCAGCGCAACACCGAGAGATCGCCCGTCACGCAGCACCGTCGGGCTGGTGTGGAGGGTGTAGGTTTGTTGGTCGGCGATGGCAACGGGGAGCAGGACCAGGGTCTGATAACGACGGAAGGTGTCGGACTGCACCTTCATGGTGGCTCGTTGCTGATTGTTTTGTGTAATGGTAAGTATGGCGTTGGGATCGGCTGCAATGGCCGTAATCTGCGTGATTGCCCAGCCACCACGGGCAGACGGTGTCGTAACCGAAGCATCTGCACCCGCCCATCGGAATGTGGTTGTGCCGTTGGGGGTCGTCTCGAGGTCATCAAAGCCACTGAACGCGGTATTTTGGGTCACAGCGAGCGAGACAGGAGTGACCGTCAACCACACCCCAAAAAACGCCACGACGAGATACAAGCCAATTGCAATCATCCGCATCGGGGTTTTGGGAGCAGGGTGGGTGCTGTGTTGTTTGTGCGGTAGCGCTGTCATGTGTGTATTGTAATCGGTTCACGTGGAGGTCATCCACGTGAACCGATTGGATTGGTGTGGGGTGCGGGCGCATACGACGAATGGGGTGCGCGCGGCGTGAGAACGGATTTTATTCTGTGACCGTTGCATCCTCGAAGGTACCGGGGATTGATTCATAGACTTGCCCGTCGCGCATGTGATGCACGATATCGGCATAGTGATGTACCGATTGGTCGTGGGTCGCCATGATGAGGGTAACGCCTTCGCTCTTGACGATGTTGCGCATCAGTGTGAGCAAGGTTTTGCCGGTGTTGGAGTCGAGCTCGCCGGTCGGTTCGTCGGCAATCAAGATGGGTGGGCGAGAGACCAGTGCCCGGGCGATGGCCACGCGTTGCTGTTGTCCACCCGACATTTCGGAGGGGCGATGATCGGCCCATTGTTCAAGGCCGACCAGAGTCAGTGCTTCGATAGCTCGTTGGCGGCGCTCTTTGCCCGAACGCACGCCGGCGATGCGGAGTGGCAGTTCGACGTTTTCCCAGGCAGACAAAATCGGAAGCAACGCGAATGCTTGGAAGATGAAACCGATTTTGTCACGGCGGATGTCGGTGAGCTGGTCTTGCGACAATTTGGCGGTGTTTTGCCCCAAAAAGTGGATATTACCCGAGGTAGGCGTGTCCAACCCGCCAATCATGTTGAGGAGGGTGGTTTTGCCAGAGCCCGAGCGACCCATGAAGGCGGTGAAGGTGCCGCGATCGATGGTCATATTGATGCCACGCAAGGCCAAGACCTGCTCGTTATTGACCGAGTAGGCGCGGGTGACGTCTTCGATGCGCACGGCGGGGGTGTTGTTCGTCATTTCATGCGGCTCCTGATGTTGCGCATCATGCGATCAAAACGACTGGGCTTGAGCTCGGGTGGCGCATCTGCGTCGGTCAAACGCTTTTCGCGCTCGATGTCGGCAGCCTCGGCGGCCGAATTGACCGGTGGCTTAATGAAGATGCCTTCTTCTTGCTCTTCCATCACCAATCGATCGCGGATACCGTAGCGGGTGCGCAGTTCTTTGGGGATTTGCAGGCGACCAGCCGAGTCGAGCATGTGGAGCTCTTCGAGGTGGGATTGGTCGAATCGGCCCGTGCCGCCTTCGACATCCAGGCGTTTGACTGTTTCGCTACTGGTTTTGCCGTCGCGGATCGACACCACACGGTTGACGAAGTGGGCGATGTTGGGATCGTGCGACACGATGATAACGGTTAATGCAAAGCGCCGATTGAGTTCGTGGAAGATGTTGAACACGACTTCGGCCGTTTGCGAGTCGAGCTCGCCGGTGGGTTCGTCGCCGAGGAGCAATGCCGGCCGATTGGCGAGTGCAATGGCAATCGCGACGCGTTGCTGCTCACCACCCGACAACTGCGCGAGCTTGTGGCCGCGCCGATGATTGAGGCGTACCGCGTCGATGAGCTCGCCGATCCACTCTTTGCGCTCACGCGCTGCCACGCCGCTCATAATCATGGGCAATTCGATGTTTTGTTCGACATCGAGGTAGGGGATGAGGTTACGGGCTTTTTGTTGCCAAATAAACCCTACATACTGCCGACGGTAGGCGTCCAATGAGCCATCGGTCAGCTTGAGCAAGTCATTGCCCGCCACGATGAGCTTGCCGGCGTTGGGCCGATCGAGCCCACCAATGACGTTGAGCAGTGTGGTTTTGCCCGACCCCGAAGAGCCGACCAAGGCCATCACTTCGCCGCGCCGAATAGTCATATCGAGACCCTGCAAAGCCATTACCTCGAGGTCATCGATGCGATAGACCTTGATGAGATTCTCACAGGTAACAATGGCGTCCGATGTGGTCATATGGCCTCCCCGAGTTTGACAGCCTGGAAGAGCTTCATGCGTCGCAACAGCACCACCGTAATGGCTACTGTGGCAACCAAGACCACTCCGAAGACAGCATAGATAATCAAAATCTGTTCGGTGGCGATTTGCACCGCAAATGGGGGGAACAAATCACGTTCGACCAGTGGCAATTGCAAGAACGGGATAAACAGATTGCTCGATGCGACGCCGATAAATGTCCCCGCCAAAATGGCAATCCCGATGATGAAAGTCTGCTCAATGGCCAGCAACGTGCCTAATTGACCCGTCGATAAGCCGATAGCGCGCAACATACCGAGCTCGACAAAGCGGCGTTGGAACGCCAAAATCGAGTAGAACAAAAAGCCCAGCATCGACAAAAATGCCGCCGCCACAAAGCCCACCGACAATAACCCAAAGAAGCCTTGGCGTTCGGGCCGAAGCCGTTCTTTGATGATGACGGTCGGTGCAAATTCTCGGATGAAGGTCTTCATGCCGATGGTAATCGTGCCCATGTAGATATCACTATCGGTAATCGTGCTGTTGTCCTCGAGGCGCAACCAGACGTCGTATGGGTACTGGCCGCCCTGCATGTCGAACGAATACTCCAGATTCCCGACAACCGGTGGTTTCTCGGAGGGATACGATGTCGGGAACAAATCGACGAAGCCACGCACGACCACCGGCACATCGACGGTCATATCGAGATTATTCATCTTGAGGACGAAGTTGTCGCCGATGCGCAAGTTGACCATTTTGGCCCAGGCGCGATCGACCAACACCGCACTGGGATCCTCGGCAAGGATGTTCATCAGTTCGCCTAATGATTTGTCCGAGAAGTCTTCGCGCCAGTAGGCGACTTTGGGGAACTGCAAACGGTCGATGCCGTAGTAGTGGATGTCTACGCTATTGCCATTGATGACCGCTGCAGCCGCGCTATTGCCGACGCGCGTGGCTTCTTTGACCTGGGGGATGTTGGTGTAGTCTTCGACCGGCAAGAAGTAGTATTTGGGTCCCGTCAGACGTGTGTCTTCGGTTGCAACGATGCTCTGTTCGAAGGTTTGGCCGCCACCTGGTGCGGCAGCACTCGCGCCTGTCACGTTTTGACCGAGGTCAAACATACGCGCATCACCACCAGCAATGTAACGGTTTTTCTCGAGTAGATTGGTATCGAGCGATTTGGCCATTGATGCCGTAAAACCGGCCAAGCTCAGGGTAATAATCAACAACAAAATCGGACCAGAGTACGCAGATGGCGTCCGCGAGAGATAGCGCAACGCGGTGACGCCAGCGATACCCGGCATGCGACCGGCGAAGAACTCGAGCAAGCGCATCAGGATGGGGAAAAATCGCACTGCGATGAGTGCCGCCGCGAAGATAAACAACGTCGGTGCAATCAAGAGCAATGGATTGTTGAATGGATCGCTGATGCCCTGCGAATTGATAATCCCTAATGACCCTTGTTGCTTGAGCATCCACCAGCCGTAGCCGATGGGAATCATCATGAGAAAATCGAGGTACGCACGTTGCCAAAAAGGCTTGGCACCGGAACGCGCCCGCTCACTCTTGAACGATACGATCGTGTACCGCGAGGTCATGAACGCGGGAATCAATCCTGCGACCAACATCAACCCAACAATCTGGATGGCGCGTGCCCATGCATCACTCGACATCGCAATCGGCAGGGTTTCGGTCGGTTGGAAGTCCAAGAATGAGCGCGTCCAGGTCATGAACAATGCTGCTACCTGGCCGAGCAAGACGCCGACCGAAATCGCTGCGATGCCAATCAACAGCCATTCGATGAAGTAGATGCCCAAAACCTGCAGTCGCGAAGCACCACGACTCCGCAACACGGCGATTTCGTTGCTCTGACGCTGGACCACCAACCCTGCCACCAAGATGACAAAGTAGGCAATCAACCCGAGCACCGGTACCGAGAAAATCGTCAGCGTGGCAGTCAATTGCCGCACGCGGGCGATATGGCGCAACATGGCATCCAGTGGCGATACGTCGAGTCGCATGCCTTTGAGGAGTTTGTTGGCTTCCGACACCGTCCGGTCGATGCGCATGCCAAAGGCTGGTACATCATTCGAAAGCACCACGCTCCCGTCCGCAACGACATACCATACCGCGACGTGGACGGGCTTTGGATTGGCCGCGAGTAGTTGGTTGCTAAACGCATCTGCAGTGGTAAAGAGTGTCTCGTGGAGGACATCGGGTGAGTAGAACCAGTATTCCGAGGCAGGGTCACGCGGTGTCCACAAACCAGTGATATACACCGGGATCATGCTCTTTTCGGGGGCATCACGCTGTGCAAACACATAGTAGGTGTCGCCGGGTTGGAGGCCAAGCCCAAATGCGAAGTCGGCAGACAACAACACTTCGAGGGGTTGACCTGCTGCTGTGGCAACCGGCATGCGACCATCGATGATGTCGATGTTTTCTTCGAGCTTATCGGCAAATGCAATCGAAATCCAGCTCAGGGGGATACCCGAGCCACTGGCTTCGAGCTTGAGGGGGATTTTGTCGGTGGATATGTAGCGCGTCTGACCCAAAATGTCGAGACCGAGTCGATCACTGAGTTGCGTATCGAAGTAGTCATTCGTCGCCGTTAGTTTGTCGGGTTCTACGGCGCCCGAGACACTCCCCAGGTAGCGGTACATCAGGGCAAACGGCGGTCGCCGCGTCCCGTTAATCGGTGACGAGAGTTCTTCGCGCAGAATGCGGTACCCGACTGCCTCGGCATAGACGGGAATGCTGACCACGATGGCGACCGCGACGGTGAAACCCGCCGCGATTGCCAAGACCAATGAGAGATTACTCCACAAACGGCGGCCGACGACCATGACCATGCCGGTCAACCAAGACATCGGGGTGCTCCCTAGGGCACGTTTGGGACGTTGTGGCGGTGTATTGGTAACGGGCGCTGCCATTGGATCAATCCTTCCGCGGGCCTATTGGCCTACTATGACGTCGCCCGCTTTGAGGCCATCCAAAATCTCGACGCGGTCGCTGCTGACAATGCCGATCTTGACATCTTGGCGGCGCTGTCGTTCGCCGTCACGAACCACCACGAAGCGGCGGCCTTCGAACGAGCGGACTGCCTGTGGCGGCAACCACAACGCGTCTTTTTGGCGTTTGAGGGTGATGACGACTTGGGCCAAATCGCCGACTTCGACTTTGAGGTCGGGTGGCAACGTATATTCGACGTGGTAGGCAGGGTCTGGATTGATGGTCGAGGCAGATGAGGTTGCTTTGGTGGGCAGCTTGACGATGACACCCGGGATTTCGATTGCCGGTGAGCGTGCCAAGAAGATGCTGACGGGGATGCCGATGCCGATACGAGCAGAATCTTCGGTCGACACACTCTGTACCAATATCTCTTTGGCGGAATCATTGATGACCGTGATGACCGGGCGGTATGCCTCGACCTGCTTGCCGGGGCCGGTGGATACTTCGGCGGCGATGCCATCGAACGGCGCAATCAACTGACCACCCGCAATTGCTTTTTCGATGTTTTCGAGGGCCAGTTTTGCGGCAGACAACGCCTTTTCGAGCTCAGGGTCACCACCCTGCGATGCTTCTCGTACCGCCAATTCTGCACGGGTGACCGTGCGTTGGGCACTCGCGATCGCATCTGGGTCTGGCGTTTTGGTGAGCTGGTCGTAGGCAATTTGGGCGCGTTGCAGGCTGGCTGCGGCACCGTCGATGAGTGGCTGGCGGTTGGCCTTGGCAGCAATCAACGTCTGATTGGCGTTGTTCATTGCCGTTGTGCCAGCATCGAGATTATTCTGGGCGTCGACATATGCCTGGCGGCGGCGATCATATTGTGGGTGTTTTTCGTCGTTCTTGACGCCGTCCCAGTCGTACAACGCCTGTGAATACGCCTCTTGGATGAGTGGCAAATTCCGCTGGGCAGTGTTCAAGTCGGATTGCGCACGTTCGACATCGTTGTTGGCGTTGGCCGTGGTCGATGCCAGGTTGGCCCGGGCGGCTTCGAGGTTGGCTCGGGCAATGGCTACATCAGCGGCACGTGGGTTGATGAGCCGATCGAGCGTGGCATTGGCTTCGGCAAGATCGAGTTCGGCACGCTGACGCGCCAAATCACGCTGGGTGCCGCTCCGGTCGTATTGGATTTTGACCTGGGTGTAGTTGACCTCGGCCTGACGGAGCTGATTGGGCAGTTCACCCAAGTCGAGCTCGGCCAAGACCATGCCTTTGGTGATGACGTCGTTGCGTTCAATGTTGACGACTTTGACAAAACCAGACTGCTCGAAGGCGAGTTCTTCTTGCTTCACGGCTGCAACCGTTCCGCTGACTTTTATTTCGTCAACGACATCGCCGACTTCGACGGTGTAGGTCTGTTTTTCCATAGCAGGGGCTGGTGGACGGGGCGTTGGCGTTGCGCCGGACTGTGTCGAAGCCGAGCTTCCACAGGCGCTGAGGAATGAGGCGAGAACAATCAAAGACACTACCGTGTGCCGCATACAACCCTCATATCTGATTCTATTTCGATGAGAATATTACTACCGGACATTATACGACAAGCGCGTGTGGAAAGGCACGCTAAAATAGCGTTTTTTCTGATGAGAAAAGGGTGTGGAATGAAGCAAATATCTTTGTAATTTCATAACAATTGCATTCCTCCTCCTACACGAATGGATGCCGGCAGAAAACAACGTTGCTAGGCGCGTTCGTGGTATGACACATCGTGCAGAATCGGCTGTTTTTTATGCATAAAAAAGACGATGTCTGCTCATTTTCTGATTGCGTCTTTCGCACACATCCGTACCTGCGCGGTTTTTCGATACATGCACTCCTGGCAAAAGAATCGCATGCCCGTGCGATGACGTGATGTGTGCATCTACAGCCGGATGGCGGAGTCTGTCGAATACGACAAAAATCTCTGCGTCGCTGGTGGGTGAGACCCCCCGAAGCAGACGCGCGACAGGGCATCTGCTTCACCCCAAAGCCGGTAAAAGCCGGTAACGGTGTTATAATTTGCAGTGGAGGGTGACCTATGGCACGAATGCGTACGCGTAGCGTACAATTTGGGCAAACCAACGGCGAAAACACCGCGAGCGAAGAACTCATCCTGATGTGCGAAGCAATCGACCCGATGTCGGTTGAAGCGCGCAAAGGTGAGTTATTTGTGTTGCTCGAAGGTGGTACGGATCACCACAAGCACCGCAATGCCATCCAGATGGTCATGCGGACCATCCAAAAACTCTTTTACGAAAATGCGTCGTTTAGCATTCACGCATCGTTGCGGCGGGCCATCATGGCGGCCAATCAGTCGCTGTATGAGTACAACATTTCCCACATGCCGCAGCACCGGATTTCTTTTGGAATGACCTGTGCGGTCATCAAAGGGAACGACCTCTACATCGCGCAAATCCTGCCCGCGCAGACGTATATTTTGTCCGAAGGGCAGATGCGCGCCATCCCAGCCGGGCCATTGTGGCGTCACTCACAACAGAGTGCCAGCACTGCGGTGAGCAATGGGTTGTTGGGCGGGAGCTTATCGGTCGAGCCTGAGTTTTATCGGGCGCCATTGCTCCAGCGCGAAGGAGTCATCCTCGTCACGAGCAACATGGCGCGCGTCTTGGGTCGTGACGATCTGGCACCGATTATGCGTTCGGGTGATGTGGCACTGATGGCCGAGGGTATGCACGCAGTGCTCCGAGATGCCACTGTGGGCGATGTCTATGGGATTGCCATTCTGCTCGACATGACAACCGAAGTGCAGCGTCAGGCAACCAGCAGTTTTTCGAGCATCACACAACAACTCATGGTTGCAACAGACAATACGGGGTTGTGGTTTGCGCGGTTGGTCAGCTGGGCGCGTGCCCTGCTCATCGGCGCGCAGGAGCGCCGATTTTCTCAGTCTGGGAATAACTACCGTGGCATTGTGCGTGAAGAACAACAGCGGATGCACCGGCAACCACCAGAGGTACCCTATACCGTCGATCCCATCCCCACCCCGGCACCCTTAGACGTGGGGGAAGACATCGATGTGCAAGTCGAGCGCCTCGGTCGCGTCGACAAGGTCAAAAACCGGAGCGAACGACCGCAACAGGTCATCGAAGCGGTCGATGTCGAAGTGCCTTCGACGCCGTTGGATACCAATTATCGGGCCACACCGGGGCGCTATCGGACGCAGCAAACTGAGCCAATCAAATACTCTGAACTCATGGGGTCGGTCTTTACGCGATTACTCAGCCAACGCTGGTTCCGTATGCCGACACCGACCCAACGGCGCATGCAGTCTGTATCGCGTGGTGAGGGACTGTCGTACCGCAAACAAAAACCCCCATTCCCATGGGCGATGTTGTCGTTGATGGGGGCGGTCATTGCGGTCTTGTTCTTTTACGGCACCAATGTCGCCCGCGAAAATCGTCTGCAACGGAGCGAAAATAGCATCGTCTCGGCAGAGGTGGCGGTACAGTCCATCAGCGATGCGGTCAACGAGCGGGATGCCGAACTACGGATTGAGCTCGCGCGCACCATGCTGACCGATTTGCAACAGAGCGGCGTCTTTACGGCGACGACCAGCAACCGGCAGCGCTACTTCACCATGATCAACAAAATCGAAAAGGCCGAACGCATCGTGCAACGCCGTTCGCTCCTCGAAGAGATACAAGCCGTCGCCCAGCATCCGCTCAAAAGCGGCATGTTTACGAGTGTCATCGTGCCTCCACCAGCGACATCGATCGAAAACGCCAGTAACTTCGAGATGATCTATCTGTATGATGGCAATGCGGGGATTTTGTACAATGTCCCGCGTGAGGGTGGGACGCCGACTCCCATGCTCCAACCCAATGCCCTCATCGGCGATGTCACGGTGGCCAAGGTGTTCGATATCGCATGGCGTATCGACAGCATTATCGCCATCGCCCAGAGCGCCAACAACGGGCCATACATTTACTTCTTTCGCAATGGGAATGACTGGAACTATAGTATTTTGGCTGGGAGCTTGGAGTGGAATCCGTCTGAGCGGAGCATGCGCGTCCAAAGCTTTGGTGGCAACCTGTATGTCTGGGGGGTGACCGCCAGCAACATCCTGCGGTATTTGTCGACGCAGTTCGGTGACTTCCCCACACCCTGGATTCAAAATGACGGTGGCCAATCGTTCGAGACTGCGGTCGATATGGGCATCGATGGGCACATCTATTTGTTGATGCCCAATGGCAGCATCAAAGTGTTCACCCAGGTGGCCGACGGCGAACGCGGCTATGAACGCACCATCAATCTGCCACCGATTACGCCGCCGGTGCGTTCGGTCAGCCGGATGGTGGTCACCGGCGACGGTGATGCAGGCTACTTCTACCTGGTCGATAGCTATGGCGGGCGGATAATCCAGCTCGAAAAACGCTCTGGTCGCTTCATCCAGCAAATCGCTGTTGCTACTGACAGCGAGATCCAGCTCGACAATTTGACTTCGGTCGCCATCGACGAAACGCAAGCCCGACCGATGCTCTACTTCGTCAATGGTGGCACGCTTTACAAGGCCCCGCTGCCGGACCCACCTTCGCCATATACCCAACGGGAAGACAACGTCGTACTCCCGACTCCGATACCGCCCACACCATAACACCCGAGGAGTACGACACATGCCACGCAGCAGCACCGCGCGCATTTCGGATCCATGCACGATTGTCATTTTTGGGGCAACCGGCGACTTGACGCGTCGCAAACTCGTTCCTGCGCTGTACAATCTGCGGCGTGAAGGGTTGTTGCACGCCAATACCACCATCCTCGGCTTTGCCCGGCGTGATTGGAGCGACGAGTACTTCCGGACGCTGTTGTTCGATGAGGGCAGTAAGCACTCACGGGCACGGCTGGACGGTGGCGAATGGCCCGAGTTCATCGGCCGCGTGTCGTATATTCGCTCTACCTTCGAAGACGCCGAAGGATACACCGCGCTGGCGGAACGGCTCGATGCGATCGACGCCGAACAAGGGACCAGCGGCAATCGGCTGTTTTATTTGGCGACTCCTCCAGAATCGTACGAAGACATTATCAACAACCTCGGTGCTGCTGGGCTCGCCAACTCACCCAATGGTGGCTGGACCCGCATCATCGTCGAAAAACCATTCGGCCACGACCTCGAGAGTGCCCTGCACCTCAACAAAGTGGTCCACGAGGTGTTTGAAGAGCGCCAGGTCTACCGCATCGACCATTACCTCGGCAAAGAAACCGTCCAGAATCTTTTGGTGCTCCGCTTCGCCAATGGTATCTTCGAGCCGTTGTGGAATCGGCGCTACATCGACCATGTGCAAATCACCGTTGCCGAATCCATCGGCGTCGAAGGACGTGGTGGCTACTATGAGCAAGCTGGTGCTATCCGCGATATGGTCCAGAATCATATGATGCAACTGTTGTCGCTGACGGCCATGGAACCACCGGTGGGTGGTGCGAGTGCCGATGCCGTCCGTGACGAAAAGGTCAAAGTGCTCCGCGCCGTACGGCCGATTGCACCGCAGGATGTCAACAAAATTTCGGTGCGAGGCCGGTATACCGCCGGTCCAGGGACTGCACCGGCCTACATCGACGAAACAGGGGTGCAGCCATCGACCACCACCGAGACCTATGTGGCGATGCGCTTCGAGATCGAAAGCTGGCGCTGGGCCGGCGTGCCGTTCTACTTGCGCACCGGCAAACGTTTGCCGGTCAGGGCCAGCGAAATAACGGTCGTCTTCAAGAGCGCGCCCTTGCTGTTGTTCCAAGACGGTCCGATGTCGCGCAGTGCACCCAACGAATTGAGCATCCGCATCCAACCCAACGAGGGCATTGCACTCCGCTTCAACTCGAAGGTGCCCGGCCAGGCCGGTGATATTCGGCCGGTAACGATGAACTTCAACTACGTCGATGCATTCGGCGGCGAGTCGCCCGAAGCCTATGAACGGCTGTTGTTGGATGCAATGACCGGTGACACGACGTTGTTCACCCGCAGTGACGAAGTCGAGACCTCGTGGTCACTCATCAACCCCATCATCGAGGGCTGGAAGACGCTCGGCTCACCCATTCATGAGTATGTGGGGGGGAGCTGGGGTCCTGATGCCTCGCACGAATTCATTGGCGCATCGGGTCGGAGTTGGCGTCGGTTGTCGTAACGGCACGGTTTTTGACACAAAAGGTGGACAGGCATGCGCGGATTCCGGATTCTTTCCCTCGATGGCGGTGGCATCGCCGGGGTATTGACCTTGGTGCTCCTCGAGCGTATCGTGGCAGAATTCCCATCATTCTTGAGCAAAGTGAATCTCTACGCTGGTACATCGACCGGCGGTATCATTGCGCTCGGACTGGCCAAGGGCATGCACCCACGTGAGTTGCGGAGTCTGTACGAGGGCAAAGGACACATCATCTTCCGCGACAGTGTCATCGATAATGTCTTTGACCTGGGCAGCATGATTGGATCGAACTACGACAGCACGGGTCTCGAGGCGGAGCTCATCAAGATTTTCGGTACGACGACCCTCGGGCAACTCCCACACCATGTGTATGTACCTGCGTTCGATTTGGATAACATGTCGCCCGACCCTGCACGGCGGGCGTGGGAAGCGAAGTTTTTTACCAATGTCGGTGGCATCTATGCAGACGCAGACGTGCCGTGCTACAAAGTGGGGATGTACACGAGCGCCGCACCGACGTACTTCCCCGCCTATGATGGCTATATCGACGGTGGTGTGGTCGCCAACAATCCGAGTGTAGCAGCCTTGGCGCATGCCATTGATACGCGAAAAAATAACGATGCGCCCAAGTTGGACGACATCGCGTTGTGTTCGTTTGGAGCGGGGCGGTCGTTGCGCTACATCGAGGGTGATGCACTCGATTGGGGGTACGCACAATGGGCGCGACCACTCGTCAACATCCTCATCAATGGCGTGATGGGTGTGGCAGATTATCAGTGCAAACAGTTTTTGCGGGATCGATATTGGCGATTAAACCCGACGTTCCCACCGGGTGTCGACATCCAACTCGACTCGATCGACGATGTGGGCTACCTCGTCGAAGTGGCACAATCGGTCGACATCAGCGAGACCCTGTTGTGGGTCGACCGCTGCTGGCAGTAAATCGTTCGCCTAAAAACCCCACGCAGCGCGGGCCATTGCGATAATCTTGAGTGTCGTCAGCATCGCCAGTGTGGCCGGCAGACTCGCCACCAAAACGATATAGACCATGGTGCCTACCCGGGTGATGAAGTGGTCTTGCATAATGGTGAAGCGTGGCAGCACCTTCTGGGCGATGGTGTCGAACACGCCATTCCAGACGAAAAACGCTACGACCAAAAAGACCAATCCTGCCGTGAGTGCAATCAATACCCCGATGGTCATCATTTGCCGTGCTCCTTTGTGGGTGCGGTTTGTCGTGTCAACAAGCGATAAAAGACCGCACCAAACGGTAACATGAGCCAAAAACTCAACATCCGAAACATAATTGCCGCGCTGAGTGCCTCTTTGAGTGGGACATCCTGGAGGTGGAGCGAAAAAGACAACGCCGCTTCGACGGCACCGCCACCGCCAGGTAGGATGGTAAACAAGCTGACAATCAACGACATCCCGTAGGCAGCCAATACATCAAAGAACGGCACGTTGACCCGCACACTATACAACAACGCTGTCAGTGCGGCGGAGTGTAACACGAAAATCATCATTTGAAGCAACAGAATGCGAATCAGACGCCACGGACTGGCAGCAAATACCGACCGCGATTTGCTTATTTCTTCGACGACAAGTTCGACAGAGCGTGTATCCCAATCAATACCGACACGACCGATGAACCGGCGCAGTGATGCAAGCCAGCCCAGTACGGTATGAGCGGGGCGGGTGACCGCCACAACCACAATCGTTGCAATAAGGCTCGTCAGCAACAGCGCGGTGTAGATGGGGTAGGTAGCTTGGTAGTTGGCAGTAGTGGTGATATATAGGAGGCCGCCGCTGAACAACAGCAACGCTGCGCCATTCCAGGTGAGTAATTCGGTACCAGCCACAATGGCTACGCTACTCGATGGGAAGCCGCGGCGCCGCAGGGCGGCGACCAAAAATGCATAAGCGGCGACACTCCCCATGGGAACGGTTTGATTCAACAAAATCCCGACGAGTGCCGTACCAGCCAACCAGATGAAGGTCTCTTGGTGATTGAGGACTGCCAGAACCGATCCGTAGATGAACCCAGCACACGCAAAACCGAGCAGGACGGTGACGAATGCAATGGCGATCCAGAGCCGGTCTGCGCTTTTGAGCAAATAAAACGCCTCTGCCAGCTCAGCTCGGGTGGAGTAGCCGAGCCAGCCGATGAGTGCGACCAAGACAATGCCGATAATCCATGACCATGGAATTCTATGCAATGATGTAGTCCGTCGTAGTGCGAAATATCTTCGTCATCATACCACAGCGCATACCAGCAACACGGTGTATTACGACAGATGGTGGTAGTACGCTATATGCCGCTGGAGTGCTCGTGTGCATGGCCAAGATGGAAGTGTGGGTGACTGTGCGGCACACCATCGTGGTGGTGGTGATGGGCATGCACCAGATTTGCCTGGAGCAAGAGTTCATGATTTTGGAGCAACACGGCAGGCTTGTCATGTGCCACAATGGTGCCGTTTTGGAAGATATACGCATCGTCGGCGATATCGGGCACCGTGTCGAGGTCATGGGTCGCCGTGACGATGGTTTTGCCGGAGTTGGCCCAGCCGACGAGGAAGTCGACGACCCTGCTCTGGCTCTTGGGATCAAGTGCTGCAGTCGGCTCATCGAGCAAAATAACCTCGGGGTCGAGGATGAGCACCGAGGCGATTGCAACGCGCTTTTTTTCGCCGCCTGAGAGCCGATGTGGGGCGCGGTTGCGTAGGTGCGCTATTTCGAGCAGATCGAGCGTCTCAGCGACTTTGCGGGTGATGGTCTCTTTGTCCCAGCGCATCTGCAACGGACCAAATGCGACCTCGTCGTAGACGGTCGGGTTAAACAACTGCACATCGGGATTCTGAAAGACAAAAGCTACCCGTTTGCGGAATGCGTGTGCAAACGTATCGTCCATCAGGTGATGCTCATCGAGCGTGTCACCAAATGCCGTTACGGTGCCGGTTTTGGGGAAGTACAAGCCGTCCAAAATCCGCAGCAACGTCGACTTCCCTGAACCATTGGCTCCCATGACCGCTACGCGCTGTCCTTTGAGAATGGTCATCGAGACATCGTGGAGTGCGGGTTGGGCGGTATTGGCATAGTCATAGCGGACGTTGTTGAGTGTAAAAATCGCTTCCATGGAGACCTCGTCTAGGCTAATCCGAACCAGATGCCCGCCACAATAATGACGCTCAATAGCGGAATGGCGATGTAGTCATTCGTACCCAAGCGGAACTCGTCGAGCGTATAGACTTCGCCGCGGAATCCGCGCGATTGCATTGCCATATACACATCGTTGCTGAGTTGGAAGCTTTTGCTAAGCAAGACCCCGACCGTTGCAGAGGCCAGGCGACGGGCATCAGCGTCGCTGAGTTTGCCGATGACGCGGCTTTGCCGTGCTTCGAACATATCACTTGCCGATTGGAGCATCAAGAAGATATAGCGGTAGGTCATCCCTAGGATGACGACCACTGTGGTGGGTACACCGACGACACGCATAGCCTTCATGACATGAATCCACGGCGTCGTCAAGACCAACAAAACCGAGCAGGTAATGCTCACCTCGGAGCGCACAATCAGCAATACTGCACTGCGCACCCCGTAGCTACTGATGTTCCAGTCCAACCACGGAATGGTGGCAAGTGTCGGTCCTGGAGTCAAGAAGATGGCTGGTCCGGCGATGAGTCCACTAAAGACAAACATGCCGATCCAGACCGGAGTGAATGATGTAAGGGGGATGCGCGAAAAGAGCGCCACTACTAATGCGAGTACGGCGATGGCGATAACAACGGTCAGATTGCGCGACGCGGCGGAGCAGGTGATAAAACCTAATACTGCGACGAGTTTGACACGTGGATCTAAGCGTTGTAAAAATCCGCGCTCTTCGGCGAGTTGTTCGGCGTACAACGAGCGCTCCAGCGTTTCGGCCAGAGCGTCGATGGTCCGTTGAATGAAATTGCCACGGCGCTTGCCGTGATGTGCCTCACCGCCCATGCGGGACTCCTCGATAGCAAACGGGACGTATGGATGATACGTCCCGAATGGATATGCGCACGTGCGCACGACTGATTATGGGTTGATGTGCTCGTTGCGGCGGCTAAACCGGGCACCGATGGCGGTCACCACCAACATCGTGATGATGATGAGGCCGACACCCATGACGCCCGACAAAATGTAACCGAACTGCTCGGACGAGATGAATGAGACTGCGTAATCAGGGATCGGTGCCTTCCAGACTTCGGCATACTGCAACAGACCGGTTGGCGCTGCACTCAGGGTTTGGCCGCCGTCAAGGGCAACGAGCTCTTCGGCACTCCATTCTCCCCAGGCAGTTCCCGCTGCAATAAGACCCAACGGCGTCAGGATGAGCAATCCGGCGATAACCAACCAGAGCCGGCGAGCATTTCCCCATCCTGCTTTGAGCGTGCCAGGTGCCATGATTGCACCGGGTTCGGCCATGCCGAGGAGGCTCATGTCGTTCTTTTGGAGGTAGCTGACCACACCTGCGGTGACGATGAGCTCGGCGAACCCAGCGATACCGAGATGGCCAATCATCATTGCCGGGACCGCGATGTCGAGCGGGTAGGGTGCATACAACGGAGCACCGTTGCTATCGGTGAAGAACATGGGCTGGATACCAAACAAGACCGCCGTTGCAAACGCGGCCGCGTTGATCGACAAATACCCAGCTACTGCGGCAGCGACCACACGACGTGGTGCGCTCAACTCGCTCTTGCCCGCGACCGCACGATAGGCATAGTGTGCGACAAAACTGCCGACGATGGCAATGGTGAAGCAGTTCGCTCCGATTGCCAGAATGCCACCGTCGCCGAAGAATACGGCTTGGATGACCAATGCAATCGAAACCGAAATAACTGCCGCCCACGGGCCCAACACAATTGCCGCTAACGCAGCACCGGTCGCGTGCCCAGTGGTGCCGCCCGGGAGCGGCAGATTGAACATCATGATAATGAACGAGAACGCTGCGAAGACCGATAGCAATGGCACCATTCGCATCGACAAGGTCTTTTTGATGCGCTGGCCTGCAACATACCAAAATGGTGTAGAAGCGGCATAGAGGGCAGCGCACGTGGCAGGGCTGAGATACCCATCGGGAATATGCATGGACAACTCCTTCGTGATTCAGAGACGAATCAGAGTCACCGACTTGGCGACTCATTCAGAAGTATCGCGATTGAAGCAGACACTACTCTTCTGCTACGTATCGTAACAGGCAGTGGATGTATTGATACGTATATTGGATGAGAGATTAGGAAGGAGGCGTGTCGAGGCATTTCTCGACGATGACGACGTCACGCCAATTCCCTTCGAGTTGGGCGTGCCGCTCGTATACCCCGACTTCGCGGAAGCCGGCACGCTCCAACATTTTTCGGCTGGCAGTATTTTCGACAAAAACCCGAGATAAGAGCTTCCAGAAGCCGTGTTCTTGACTAGCGGTACACAGGGCTTCCATCAGCACAGGGCCAATACCCTGGCCACGCCAACTGCGCTCGATGTAAATAGAAAACTCAGCCACACCCGCATAGCATTCGCGATCACGATACGTTGACGTACTTGCAAAACCGACGACATCGTTGTTGATGGTCGCGACAACCACGGGGAAGCGCTGCGACCCGAGTGCCGGGAGCATGTCATTGCTGGTACGGAGGCGTGTTTCGAAGGTAGCTATACGATCAGCAATGCCCTGATTGTAGATACGCGTTATCACGTCTACGTCCCGCACCAGGGCGCGTCGGGTATGAATAGTAAGCATCGTCGGTTAGCCCTTGGGTGCTAGTGCCGCACGGATTTGCTGGGCGTGGTTTTGGTCGTGCGCAGCAAAAGAAGCCATCAATGCGCGCAATGTCACGACTTCACCGGTGTAGCGGATGCCCACGCGGTCGAGCTCGTCTGGTTCGATCGTGCTTAGGCCATCGACCGTAGCTTGTCGCAATGCGATAAACGCCGTCAGGACGTCGTCGAGTGAACGGCGCGCATACCCCGCAGCGTGGACTGCTGCGTCGGCATCGAAGCGGGTAAACTGTGGCCGTTCCTCGGCCAAAATCCGATCGACGCGCTCGATTTGGAGCGGGTCGATGTCGATGAGGTGGCCAATCACCTCGACGACGGACCATTCGTTGGCAGCGGGGATGCGATGGGCCAGGGTATCATCTACCCCCGCAAGCAGCTGCTGGAGTTCTGCGGGGAATGCGCTCAACGCAGCGAGCGAACGACGAAAATCATGCATGGATGTGCGTTCCTTCGGATACAGGAGAAACTGCTATTTTGGCGATGTGACGCAGTATGACATGGATGTGTCGATAGTGCTGGTAGTCATGCTTTGCCAAATACTCCAGCAACATATCTACACGCAAAATACCCACCTCGGGATGCCAACCGGTCCGGGCGAAATCTGCAGGGCGGAGTTGTGCCACCAATGCAAGTGTCGTCTGGCGTTCCTGATGCAACGAACGAAGTACTTCGAGCAGGTCTGCGTCGTGATAGCGCTGGTTCCGTACCGATGCATCTTGATCAAAAGGAATGATAATCGGTGCGTCATTCGTGCATATTTGCGTGATGCGTTCACGCATGACACGTTCTGCATCGGTCAGGTGGCCTGCTATTTCGATAATCGACCACGCATCTGGGCTCGGTCGTACACGTACCTGCGCGCACGCTATATTCCCAATAAGGCTCTCTAATTCTGTCGGGAATGCACGGAGGCTTTCGATAGCGCGTGTGACGATGTCGGTCATGCTGGTGCCTATCGTGCGCAACGCATGCGCAGGTGTGATTCATCGTCGCTGGCGTGTGTCGGTGTCTGTAACGGTGTCCAAAGTATACTCAATATTTTAAATCTTTGCAAAATTTTATAAGAAATATTTTATTAAAAACGCATCATGAAACTGGTACAAAGACGGGAGACATACAGACGCCATTGGGAAAACGTGTACGCAGAGAGAAGGTGTTTTTTAGCGTATTGGCAGGGAGCATGTATTGATATCAACCGCTACCTGCCAATTATCAAGGAACAACGGTAGGGTGGTGAAATTTATTGTGCTGCACGAATGTTGGCACGGATTTGGGCATTGTGCATCGAATCATGCTTGGCGAGGTACGAGATGACATTGGTAACTACCCACAAGCCATATTCGAGGTGCCAGCCGGTGCGGGAGAGGTGTGCAGCAGTGTAGCCGGCAAATGCGCGGAGGGTTTGGGCACGTTCTTCGTCGAGGGTACGAAGCAGTACGTGGACATCGGCGTGTTGGTAGCCATTGCGGATGACCGCTGCATCTTGGTCGTACGGGATGATGGACGGATGATCGAGGGTAATCATGCGTGTGATGCGGTAGCGCAGGAGTTGCTCGGTATCAATGAGATGGCCAACAATCTCGACAATCGACCACTCAGTCGGTGCCGGCTTGAAGCGGAGTTGACTTTGGCGCAGTGGGTTGACGAGTGTCCGGAGCATGGGAAGAGCATGGGACATCTGCTCTCGGTCTGCGTAAAACTGGTGGATCATGACGATTAGTCCTTTGCGTTTTGTTGGTAGGCACCAAAGACGGGTTCGGCTGCGGCGTTGCCGCCACAGATAATGGCCACGGGTTTGTGGTATCGAGAAAGGTCGATGTTGCCATACTGGAGCGCTGCAATGCTGGCAGCGCCTGATGGTTCGACCAGTTGATTCGCCTCGGTCCAGAGCCAGCGCATGGCGGCGAGCATCTGGGTGTCGCTGACCAACACAATCTGGTCGACTGCTGCACGCGTCAATGCCAAGGTCGTATCACTGACCGCACGTGGCGAAAGGGTATCGGCAAACGTCGCCACGCCAGGCAGGGTGGTCAACTGACCTGCTTGTACGCTGACACGCATGCTAGGTGCGCCTGTGGGTTCGACGCCGATAATCGTGGCAGCGGGATTGCGTTGTTTGAGTGCCGTTGCGACACCGGCAATCAGGCCGCCACCGCCAATGGCGATGACATACAGGTCGGCATCGGGGACATCGGCGTGCAATTCGAGCGCCATGGTCCCCTGGCCGATGATAGTCTGCGGCGCCTCGAATGAGTGGATGTACGGGATGCCCTGGGCTGTCGCATATGCCATGGCTGCAATATGTGCGTCGTCCCAGACATCACCGTGACGGACGACGGTCGCGCCCCAGGCTTCGACCCGTGCGACACGATCGGCACTGGCGCGTGCGGGGAGGTAGATGGTCGCTGGGCAGCCCAAGCGCCAAGCGGCATACGCGAGGGCGACCCCGTGATTGCCCCCCGATGCGGTGCAGACCCCGCGCGATCGACTGGCGGCATCCATTTGGAGGAGGGTGTTGAATGCGCCACGGACTTTGAACGAGCCAGTAACTTGGGTGTTCTCGAGCTTGAGGTGCAGGTTCGGGTGTATGTCGCCACGCAGACTGGGTGCCGGCAACATGGGGGTACGGCGGATGTAGGGTGCGATGCGCTTGTGCGCTTCGTCGAAGACGTGCGGTGCAAAAGGAGTCAT
>JBJONV010000094.1:0-25067 GCA_046051665.1 Chloroflexota bacterium | reverse complement strand
GGCACGCGGCCGACGATACCCTCTGCGACCAACTTGCGTCCTTCACGTGTGTTTTGGAAGTAGCGTTCTCCGCCGCCCTGTTGCATGGCATCGATCGAACCCATGCCGCGGTAGATTTTGTACGAACGCCCTTCGTAGAGGACTGTCTCGCCCGGGCTTTCGTCCGTACCGGCAAACATCGAGCCCATCATCACGGTGTGTGCTCCCGCAGCGATGGCTTTGGTGATGTCGCCGCTATAGCGGATGCCGCCGTCGCCGATAACCGGGATGCCGAAGCTATCTGCTACTTTGGCACATTCCGAGATTGCCGTAATCTGCGGCATGCCTGCGCCAGATACCACGCGCGTCGTGCAGATGCTCCCTGGGCCTTGGCCGACTTTGATACCATCGACGCCGCGTTCACACAAGTCGCGGGCTGCAGCCCCCGTCGATATATTGCCTACGATGAGCTGGACATTGGGGAATTGTTCGCGGACTTTTTCGACGCTCCGCAACACGCCACTCGAATGCCCATGGGCAGTGTCGACGCACAACACATCAACACCCACTTTGATGAGCGCCTCGGCCCGCGCCAAGAAGTCGCCACTCACGCCTATTGCTGCACCGACACGCAAACGACCCTGCTCGTCTTTGCAGGCGTTGGGGTACTCGATTTGCTTCATGATGTCTTTGACGGTAATCATGCCCGACAAGCGACCGTTGCGATCGACGACCAGCACCTTTTCGATGCGATGTTTATGTAGCAGTTCTTTGGCACCTTCGAGGGTCGTCCCTTCGGGGACGGTAACGAGCTCGTCGCCCGTCATGAGTTCACTGATAGGGCGGGTACGATCGGTCTCGAAGCGCAGGTCGCGGTTGGTAACGATACCCACCAAATCGCCGTTGGCGGTGGTAATCGGGATGCCCGAGATGCGGTATTCGGCCATCATATCGAGCGCGTCGCCGACGGTCCGGTCATGATGCATCGTAATCGGGTCGGTAATCATGCCGTTTTCGGAGCGCTTGACTTTGCGCGCCATTTCGACCTGATCGTCGATGGAAAGATTTTTGTGGATGATGCCCATGCCGCCTTCACGTGCCATGGCAATCGCCAAGCGGTGCTCAGTGACGGTGTCCATGGCGGCGCTCACCAGGGGTATATTCATCCGGATGCCACGGGTCAACCACGTACTGACGTCGGTGGTCGAAGGCAATACATCCGATGCAGCGGGTATCAGCAACACATCATCGAACGTCAAGGCTTCACGGGCAAACTTGTCATCCCAATCGATTGTCACAACCGCCTCCCCTCTGCTACGGGCGAAAAATATTCCCATCATCATACGACGAAGCCCAAAAAGCGTCAATCTGAGCAAGGAGTAATGAGTAGTTAGTAATGAGTAGTTAGTAATTAGTAGTTAGTAATTAGTAGTTAGTAATTAGTAGTTAGTGATGAGGGGGGAGGAGAGGATGGATCGAGACGGTTGTATACTTGCAGTATTACGTGAATGCGCACTCGTCGGGAAGCACAAAGGATGTGAAGCATGACGCAGAATCCACCCGCAATGACGAAACAGCAAATTGATCGCCTGACGCGCTTCCTTCCGATCTTCGAAGCAACGGGATTTACGCCTTTCTTGCCCAAAGGTCAGTTCAACTCTATCTACCCATATGTCGACGCCGTCATGCAATTCAGAGAAATCTTTATACCAATCTGTTCCCCGGTACATCCATACGAGCTCCTCGCAGAAGACGCTCCAGACATCGAAGCGGGAATAGGGTTGTTTGGCACGTTTGCGACGGCTGCAGCGATGGAGTCCGCTAGCGCCAATCAGATACGGCGGTTGCTCCATGGGTGTACCCGCGGCGAACATTTCGGTTTTTCGTCGACGGGGGATTTGATTGCAGCTGGGGTTATCCCAGCAGCGTTGCGTCGCCTCATTGCACTACGGCCAACAGCACCTGACGAGGGGGATGTGAGGACCGATGAGTAGTCAGCACACTCCACCGTATCGGGACAACCAAAAGAGTTCGAAATGGAAGATGTAACACCACCTATGACCAAATCGCACATAGATGCCCTGACCCCGTTCCTGGCGATTTTCTCTGCGCCAGGGTACCGCCCGTACCTCCCAGTAGACAAGATGACCATGCAACACCCCGACCCTCCAGAGGTCGAAGCATTCCGGGACGCGTACCTTGCGGTCTGTACTGATGTGTCGCCAGGTGCCCACCTGCCCGAAGACCCAGCAGGGCTCGACCCGACAGAACTCTACATACACTTTTCGCATCCGGATGTCATGGCAACGGCGAGTGCCAACCAAATCCGGCGTTTCTTGCTCATAACGTATCGTGGCGATTACCATGGATTTTTGGCGACCGCCAACAAAATCGCGTCGGGCGTCATCCCTGCGGCGTTGCGACGTCTGCTCGAGGTACGGGCGGACGCGCCGGAGTGAGAAATGAGAGATAAGAGATCAGAGATAAGAGATCAGAGAAATGAAAGGAAAACCACATGACACAAGACAGTGAAAAAGAGCTCAAACTTATTATTGAGAACACGACCGGATCGCATGAAAGATACACAGACGCAGCAATCCGGGCGAATGGTGCGTTGTATATGACGCATTTCTCTGATAGTCCAGGAATCGATTTTTTCTCGGGCAAAAGCGACTACGAGGCATTTCTCAGCATAGAGGCCCAACACAAAGATCTGCTGTTGCTCCACCTCATCAAGGCATTGCATGGGCATAATGGTGATCTCATGTCGACAATTACGAAAATCGCCAACGAGAATGGGATTCCCTGTAGTTTTGCATCGTACTGATGAGGAATCTGGTGTGCTGAATCGGGAGTACCTTCCGCCATACAGAAGCATGAACTAACTCGGCGAATTGGTGGTCGCAATGCAGTATGTGAAGGAACTTTATGACCAAATCAGGCGTCGAAATAGTGTTCCCCACAATCAAGAAAGGATACTCCGATGGCTGAAGAAGCACCGCAACGGAAGCATCTGGTCATTGAACGCACGGGCGGACGAAACTCCCGCGAAATTGATGCATACATAGAATCAAATGGTGATCTTTACATTTATGGTGTCGACGACGGCCCTGCTACCTCTGATTTTTTCGGCAGTTCCGACTACGAATATCATTTGACCATCAAAGCCCAAGACAAAGACATGATTTTGCTTCTCGTGCTCAAGGCGTTACACGATAACCCAGATTCGATTAGTTCACGGCTGATGGATATCGCCCGCGAAAACAACATCCGCTACGATTTCCATTCGTTCTAGTCGGGATTGCGCAGATCCTGTTTTCGAGCGGGGCTTTTTGCAAAAAGCCCCGCTCGACACGATGTTTTGCTGGCGAGGTCTACCTCGCCCGATCCGCTTTCCGTTGGCATGCCCACGCAAGGCAACACGGATGCATCAAGAACGACACCAAGGATCTATCGCCCGCAACCAACTCCAACCTGTAACCTGTAACCTGTAACCTACTTGGTGATTGCACGGAAGTCGATCTGCACCGGCGGAGGATTCAAGCGCCGCACTTCAGCTTTCGCTTCTTCCGAAAGCGTTGTCCCGGCTGGCGTGTAGCGGCGGTAATGCAATTCGAACCAGATATCAGTCAATTCCGTTTCGCCCTCACGAACGACGGCATACTCGTGTTGCATCAACTGCTCGACCGTCGCGTAATCGCCGCGTTCGAGCGCGATGCGTGCCAAAAGAATCTGAATACGATCATGGCTTCGTACCGCTGCGGGGAGCGCGCGATAGACAGTATCTGCAGCATCGAAGTCGCCGGCTGCGCAGAGCAGTTCCATGTATTCCTGAGCGATTTCCATCGTTGCGGGGCGAAGTGCCCATGCGTGCGCCATATGTGCTCTGCCGACATCGACGTGGCCGTTGCTGAGCGCTAACACTGCGAGATTGCGCCAAGCCCACGCTGATGGTTGGATCGCTAACGATGCTTCCCACGCATCTTGGGCACCTGCGGCGTCGAAGTGCTCCATGCGCATCACCCCGAGGTGCAATAGTGCATACCAGTTTTGGTGGGTATCCGGCGTTGATTCGAGCATCGCGCGCCACTCCGGTTGCACCATCCATTCGCCGGGTGTGTCGTCGGCAGATTGGCTGGGCAATGTGCCAGTGCGGAGCAAAGACAGCCACTTCTGCTGTTCTGTACCGAGTGACGACGCGGGGAAAACGAACGACGCCGGTACGCGTGGCTCTGCGCCGTCCTGCCGGCGCGCCAGTTCGAGCGCTCCCCAGCCCGCCCCATGGGCGAGAATTGCTCGCCCAGGCGTATCGGCGAGTGCAGCGTAGCGTGCATCGAGTGTCTGGAGCTGTGCGGTGCTGAGACGTTCTTTGAGCAATCGGTCGACACTCTGCCAGGCGTGATCCCAATCAGGGGAATGCACGTCGACAGGTGCACCTTGGAAGTGCCCAAATACTTGTGTCCAATGCCAATCGGCACGCGCCGGCATCGTCAAGCCATGTAATTGCGACGGAGCGATGCCCGCTTGAATCTCGAGGTAGGGTTTGCCACCCGGTGCCAAGAATTCTTGCCAGTGCCGGCCGCCTTGATGACTCCCCCAGCAGAACATTTTGCGATAGCGCAACAGGGGTGTCGATGCTTCGAGAAAACCCGAGCCGTCCGCCCCGAGCGCAGCTTCCCACGGCATATCGGCAGTATCGGGTTGGAAGAAGTATTCATTCGCTGACCCCGAATGCAACGAATACGACGCGTCTTTGTTGTCGAACGTCGACAAAATAGGCATTTCGCCGTACGCGTAATCGTACCCTTTGCCGGTCAAATCGGTATAAATAATCTCTCGTGTCGGTGCCAATACCCGCACATCGGGACGCTCATCGACCGCGGTGTTCGTCCACCAGTACATCGAGGTTTCGACGTCGTTGGGATTGGCGACGCGGGTATGTGCGATGAGCCATGGAGACCCCTGTGGGAGATAAAAATCGATCTGCCAAAAGAGATTTTTGGTGCGTTCGTATTCGTACAAGCGTAACCCCGGTTCACCGTCGGCACCGCGGATTTCGGCAGCATATACGGGTGAACAGGTCCCGAAGGTATGCCCGTACTGACTAACATTCCACTCGATGCCGCCCGAAAACCACGCGTTGCGAATCGCCAAATTGGCAGGCTGGAAGACCGGGTTGACGTTGAGGAGCTCGCGTTGGGTCGGGATGTGAAAAAGCGAGAGCAACCGGCCGCCATGGGCAGGCAAAAACGTGGCCCGTAAGATATCGTTCTCGAGCACGATGGTTTGGTACGTGGTGGGCACCCTGTTGCGAGTGTAGGTATCTTGCATGCGGTACGGCAAAATGCGTGCGCCGCATTCCGAGCCGAGCTTTTCGAGCTTGCGGGCGGGCATGTTGGCATGCACGCTGACCGTCCGATTGGTGTTCCGGTCGCGGAAGCGTGGGAGCGCATTTTCGCTCCCCAACGCGACGCCAGGCATGCGGTGTGGCACGACGGTCAGTGTGGTCATCGGGATGCCTCCGTCAGAGATATCGGCTGTTGCTCATGTGTGCATATCATACTGTATGACCACCGTGTGTGATTGACGGAACGAGCGTAATGACGCAAAATACGGTTTGTTTTTCCGTATTGTGAATGACTCGAGCGTGAGCAAAGGGAGTGCAGATGAGCACCAAAAAAGCAGATGGATTTTCGGCCGCAGAAAAAGCAGCCATGGCCGAACGAGCTCGTGAGCTCAAAGCCGAAGCCAAAAGCAATCAATTACGTGCCGATGGTGAAAAGGATCTCCGTGCCAAGATCGCGGATTTTCCACCCCATGAGCAAGAAATGGCCTTGCGACTCCACGAACTTGTGAGTACGCATGCACCGATGCTTAGCCCCAAAACGTGGTACGGCATGCCAGCCTGGACCCGCGACGGCAAAGTCGTCTGTTTCTTCCAAAATGGGAGCAAGTTTGGCGTCCGATATAACACCCTCGGCTTCCAAGACGCCGCTACCCTCGACGATAGCCCCATGTGGCCGACGTCGTATGCGCTGTTAGCACTCACGCCCGAGATCGAGGAACGTATCATCGCGTTGCTGAAGAAAGCCACCAAATAGATATCAGTTTTCAGTGAGCAGATATCAGGATGGGTTCCCTGTATAGTTTGTATCCTTGTGGAAGAATGCTTGTGCGTTCTGGATGCTTGCGCATTACACGCAACACAAAAACTGGGCGAGAAACATCTCGCCCTTCTTCATGGCGTTGAACAAACTAATAACTGACAACTAATAACTGACAACTGATAACTGATAACTCCTATATCGCTCCTACCACTTTGTGCGGCACATACGGTGCTTCGAGGTACGCAACATCTTCACTGCCGAGGACGACATCCAATGCTGCGACTGCCTCATCGAGATGCGCCGCTTTGGTGGCCCCGATAATCGGTGCATTGACCGGTGCGCGCTGGAGCAACCAGGCAAGTGCAATCTGCGTCCGCGAGACACCATATTTCACTGCCAATTCGGCGACACGCTCGATCACGAGTTTGTCGGCAGCCGCTGTCCCATCGTACTTTGATACTGCGGTTGTATCGGTTTGCGCGCGCAACGAACTCTCTGCGGTCCAGTCACGGGTCAATCGTCCCGCTGCCAATGGGCTATACGGCGTGACGCCGATCTTGGCGTCGATGCATAGGGGCAACATTTCGCGCTCTTCTTCGCGATATATCAAGTTGTAGTGGTTTTGCATCGAGACAAACCGTGTCCAATTATTTCTCTCAGCGGTATGGAGTGCCTTCTGGAACTGCCATGCATACATTGCTGAAGCCCCAATGTACCGCGTTTTGCCGGCTTTCACGACATCATGCAATGCCTCCATCGTTTCTTCGATGGGAGTGTGATAATCCCAGCGATGGATGATGTACAAATCGACATACTCCATGCCAAGGCGCTTCAGGCTGTTGTCGATTTCGTGCATGATTGCTTTGCGTGACAAGCCGCCCGTGTTTTGTCCGTCCTTCATCTTCATAAAGACTTTGGTGGCGACGACGACTTCGTCTCGTTTGGCGTAGTCTCGGAGCGCCCGCCCGAGGATTTCTTCGCTGGCTCCGAGCGAATAGATGTTTGCGGTGTCGAAGAAATTCACCCCCACATCCAATGCATGCTTTACCACGGCGCGACTATCGGTCTCGTTGAGTACCCACTTGTGGATCCAATTGGTATCGCCGAACCCCATACACCCCGCACAGATGCGCGAAATGTCCATCCCCGTATTGCCTAATTTCGTGTACTTCATGTGTTTCATCCTCTCAAATGACCGTATATATGCTGTCGGTGAAATTCTGACACAGGTGACTCAGAGATGCGCGTCGGTTTCTGACATAATCCTGGGTTGTTTTTGCCTAATCATCCAGATAGATCAGTATTTTCGTTAGACCTGCACCAGCAACGTGCTAAACGAATCCGCAGGGAGTACCACACTGAGCACGTCGCCCCCGATCATCACATCAACCGGGAGTGGCTGTGCCATGTCGTTCTGCATCACGATGACGATGGTGCCGTCGGGGTTGTGGAAGGCCAGCTGATTCTCGTAGCCGGTGTAGCTGATTGTGCCGATACGCTGCGCACCGTTTTGGACGAAGTGACTGACGTGTTTGAGGAGATAGTATTCATGCGTGTAGCGGTACGTCCGCGTTGAGGGATCGACGGTGACCAAAGAATTCTGGGCCCACCCCCAGCGACTCACGCCGCCCGTTTTGAGTGCCATGTTCCAATACTGATACACGCTGACGCCATGGGTCATGAAGTGCTTCATCAATGACCAGGCGTGGCGTGCATAGCGCCAATCGTTCAGGCCATCGCCACATTCCTGCTCTGTTTGGTAGATTGCCAGTTCTGGATGGGCACGATGTATCGCTGCAATAGCGCCTTTGCCCGCCCATTGGAATCCAGCACCGCGAATGTATCGTCGGATGCTGGGGTCGCGCAAGAGAACCTCAATCAGCGCGTCATTCGCACGTTCGAGGGTACCGATGAAAATCTCGACCGCACGTGCCTGCATCTGTGGTCCTAAATGTGCAATGAACCGGGCCAGCCCCGTCGGGGTCCATGTGCAGCTGGGGAATACTTGGGTCGAGTTAAACTCATTTTGGGGCATCACCATGCCAATATCAATGCCCTCAGCACGATATGCATCAATAAACCTCCCAAAATACGCCGCATACGCAGCCAAGTAGCGATCCTCTTGGATGAACATATCGGTACCCTCGGTACCGAGCTGATCAGGACGAATCCCTGTTTCGACACCCACTTGCAAAGGCGAAGGGAGCGCTGCTGCATAATGGCCGTTGGTTTTCATCCATGTCGGTGGACTCCACGGCGATGCCCATAGACGCAGCTCTGGTTGATGCTGTTTGGCTGCACGGATGAAGGGGATAAGCGTCTCGTTGTCGTGTGCAATCGAAAACGCTTCCAACCCAAAGTCGTCGGCTTGCTCCGCATACGAATACCAATCACGAGAAAAATCATTGGCGCCAATTGGCATACGGCAAATGCCGAAATTTGCACCCACGCCAGGTGCAAAAAACTCCTGCAGGATGCTGTTTCGTTCTGTCTCGCTGAGCATCTGCAAGGCATCCCAACCGAGCTCATTGAAGCACGCACCGAAGCCGTCGATGGTCTGGAAGTGCTGTTGCGGTTGGACAATGACCCCCGGGAGGCGTTTGACAGGATGAAAAGCCGATGCCTGGTGGTGTTGCCACGGTGCCTGTTCAGTTGTCACGACCCACTGAACGACGTGTGCTGATCCCATTGTTGTGCCTTTCAAACAGTGTGCGTACCGTTGCATGGCGTCACTGCGCTGAGCTGTCCCGTATAATGCATATCGTACCAGTACAACTATGGAGCACGCACATGCCTTCGAAATACGCCAACCTCGACGAATACTACGCCACGCTCGCTCCCGCCCAACGCGACACGATGAACGATATCCTTGAATTCGTGCTCGCCGAATACCCCCAACTCGAATGCAAAATCGCCTGGAATAAACCGCATGTCCACCTTGCTGGCAAATATGTCTTGGGCATGGAAGCAGCCAAAAAACATCTGATGTTTCATCCCTGGAGTGTGCCGGTCTTCGAGAGTTTTCTGCCAAGGCTGACCGGCTATGTCTGCGGCAAACGTACCTTCCAAATCCCGTTGACATGGACGATGGACAAGCAACTCCTGCGCGATATTGTCGATGCCCAACTCGCCGACATGCAAAAAAGCGCCTAACTCGCGACACACGCCACCAGCCCCCTTGGAATGGAGGAGAACATGCCGCTCGACGTCGTGACACTCGCGAGTCATGTGCGTGAAATGACCGCTTTCGTGGTGTCAGGTGCTGCAGAGTACCTCCGAAAACGTGCCATGATTCGCAGTATGCTCGAGCGCCATGTTGGCCACGAAGAGCATTGGAACGACGTCGTCACCATCAGTGATCGCACGCAGTGGCTGTTGTCGCGTACGGTCGAACCCTTCGATACCACCCGTGATGCCCCGACCGTAGCGACGGACTACATCATCGTGGCAACGGATGGTTCACAACTCGATGTCGAACGCCACGGAATGGCGGTCTGTGCGCTCATCAACATCGGTCAGGTCTACATTCGCTATGGTGCTCAACCCGAGGCCCAACTCAGCTCGGTGCCACAGCTCGCGTACCAAGACCATGATTTGTATATCACCACCGGGTTACGGCGCATCCCTATCGAAGGGCAATTGCTCAACGCCAAACGCGATGCCCACGAGGGGATTGCCTTGGCGGCCCTCGCAGAGGCACATCAGCAGGGCGAACTCCCGATTGTCGCGCTCCAAGACGGTACCCTGATGCGGTGGAATCTGGCGAATGCCGAAGACGTTGTGCGTACCGCGCTCCTCGATCCCTACCTTGCTGCGCTGGATCGCTGCAAAGCACTCGGGGTTCCCGTTGCGTCGTACATCAGTCGGCCACGCTCTCCCGAATTCCTCGGGATGGTGCGTCTGATGTTTTGCCCGGATGTACGCCTGCCAGAACGGCGCGGAGCCATTTGCGATCAGTGTAGCGATGTACGCGCTGGTCGTGCACCGTCATGCCGCCCCTGTGACGATATGGCCGATGCCGATGTCTACCTCGAACGCCTCGCAGAGGGGCAACGCGGCCCGATTGCCTTGTCTCTTGCCCGCGCCAATCGCGAATTCTACCGTGAACATGCTATTCATTTCTTTTATCTCCGGGTTGGCGCCGAGATTGCTCGGGTCGAAATCCCGCAGTGGGTAGCCACAAATCCAGTACTCGTCGATCGTGTGCATGCAGTCGTGTATGATCAGGTACTGCGTGGTCAGGGATATCCGGTTGCACTCGCTCGTGCGCACGAACAAGCAATTGTGCGGGCCAGCGATCGGCGCGTCTTCCTCCAAATGGTCGAACAGATGTTAATTCATAACGAATTACCTGCGCTCAACTCGCAGAAAAGAGAAAGCAAACAGTTCCAGAACGTATAAAGATATCAGTTATCAGTTATCAGTTATCAGAACGTCGGATTTTGGTTTTTTGACGGATTGCGTAGAGGATTTTGACGAGTTCGTTTGCTTTTTCATGCACAAGATTACACTTTTCTGAGGGCATAACCATAGTGTCTGAAAACAATCGCAACCAGTATGCTGCTTCACGTGCTTCTTTGTGGGCGATGCTCATTTTGTGGCGATAATCTGCTGCGGACTCTGCTGCTATCGCTTCTTCGACATTTGCACCGATGCTTGTCCCGCTTCGTACAAACTGGAGCACGAGCGGCCGTAGCAGAGGGTCTTTGGATTGCTCAATGTAGAGTTCAATCGCAAGCTTTGCGAAAAGACAACTCTTGTCTCGGATATTGTTGACGTACGCCATCGCAACCTCCATTCATCGTCTCGGACGAGCATGGACGATTGCCATTACCAAATCATTACCAAGACACTTTTGTAACGTACTAAGTTCTGAGTTCTAAGTTCTAAGTTCTGAGTTCTGAGTTCTAAGTTCTAAGTTCTAAGTTCTGAGTTCTGAGTTCTGAGTTCTGAGTTCTGAGTTCTCTGCTAGTCTCGTCTCAATCGTTGTGTCAAGCGAGCATAAAACGTATTGGACGAATAGACTCGCTTGAACGCGCAGGTCTGGCTCGAACGCCGGATGGTCACGGTGTCGCCTTCTTGCATCGGATGATGGTCATTGCCATCTGCATACACCGCTGCCGAATGCCGTCCGCGCAGGGTCAACTGCAACGTTGCATCTTCGTGCAAAACCAACGACTTGATGCTGGTCATATGCGCCGCAATCGGCACCATCACCATCGCTGTCGAGCGTGGATCGACAATCGGTCCACCGGCAGATAACGCATACGCCGTCGAGCCGGTGGCGGTCGAGATAATCAGTCCATCAGAGTGATAGGTATTTAAATGCGTATCATAGATGCGCACATCGATGCTGATGATGCGGTTGATGTCACGCCGGGTGATGATGATTTCGTTGATGGCAATCAAATCCAAATCCGGGCTGCCATCGACATGCGTCACGACGCCTTCGATCATGCTGCGTTCGTCGATCCAGCCGCCCCCATCCAATACGGTCGAGATGCCTTCGTAGAAGGTGTCGGGCTCGAGTTCTGCCATGAAGTTGAGATGACCGAGTGCGACTGGGAGCACAGGGACACCCATCCGCATGCCCACACGGGCGGCGCGCAAGACGGTGCCGTCACCGCCTGCGGCAACGAACAAATCGGCAGATTCGACGGACCGCACATCACGACCTTCGTGTGACGCACTCCGCCAGGTGTCGACGCCACGGCCACGCAACCAGGTGGTTGCGGCTTCCGAGAAGCGCACGCTGGCATCCGAAAATGGATTGTAAAACACCCCGACGCGCATGGGGTACCTCTACGGCAGCATGACGCGGGTCAACGCGTCGGCGATTTGACTGATGTTTTGTACTTCGTGCAGTGTATCACAAGCTGGCCCGACTACCAATAACGGCACGGGATTCCTCGTATGGCTCGGGTCAGATTGACACTCAAAGTTGCCGTGATCGCTCGAAATAACCAGCGAATCCTGTGGGCGCAACGTCGCCACAATTCCGCCAATCAACTGGTCGATGCGCGTTACCACGGTACCCGCCGTCATGTCGGTCCGGCCATGGCCGACCAAATCGGTCAAAAACGTTTCATACAGTGTGAGTACATGTGCCTGCGCCAATGTGGCCAAGCGCACACCCGCATCGTACGCATCTATCGGCACAATCCGGGCCGGGTGCCGTGCATGCATCACATCATTCGTTATATCCCACGACAAAGCATCCCCCGCCGCCAAATCAGCGACATCACGGAAGCGCACGCCCGCACCTTCTGCAGCAATGACACTCGCCGACTTGCGTATTTTGCGCTGGGCGATGGCCTCCCAAAACCCCGCATCGAATGCATTGGCAAATGCACTGCTGCCGTGTATCAGCGCGCGACGGAGGATACTCTGCTCACGGAGCGTCTGCTGCAACGCCGTCGGTGGAAAGTGCGATTGGTGCCGCTGCACGATCCCCACCGCATCTATCCCCGCAAATAACGCCGTCTGCCCGGTGCCGCTTTGGGGGAGCCCCGGCACCGAAAAGCATGCATCGATGGCCGATAACAAGACATTCGCACGGCGGCCGACGGATTCCATCAGCAACGCGCCACCCAACAGCTGCGTGACGTGGGGCATTGCAGTGGTTGCAAATGGGTTGTCTTGGCTCGCCGGTGCGAGCCCAATGCCGTCTATGAACACAAACACAATAGCCATGTGGAGCACTCAATTCTGATCTGCGCACAGTGACGCTCTACGGCATCGCAACGCGAACAGTAATGTACATTTCATTGACAATTACACGGTACGTCTCTATACTTACATAATATCGTATGCCACGAGCCATGGCGTCTGATTTGACGCCGGTTTTTTTGTGTATTCGCGCGATGCGGGAGTCGTGGTCCACCGCAGAGCTAGTAGTATCCGTCTAGGAGTATTCTTTTATGAGTCAGGGTTCAGAAGGTCATTTCGATTGGACGCAGTTGCTGAACGAGTATGACTATGCTCGTCCACAGCGTGGTGAAGTGCGCGAAGGCGTCATCATGAAGGTCGAATCCGATTCGATCCTCGTGTCGATTGGTTCGAAGCGCGAAGGTACCATCACCACCGGTGATTTGCGCACCATGGGCGAAGATTTTGTCACCACCCTCAAGGTTGGCGACACCCTCCAAGTCTATGTCCAAGACCCCGAAAACCGCGATGGCGAGCTGGTTCTGTCCGTTGGCATGGTTCAGGTTGCACGTGACTGGGAAGAAGCACTGCAACTCCAAGCCGAAAACGGCATCGTCCAGTCCGCAGTCATCGGCTGCAATAAAGGTGGTTTGTTGGTCCAGTTCAACCGCATCCGCGGCTTCGTACCGGCATCACAAGTCGCCCAGCTCCACGGCCGCACTGCCGCCGAAGAGCGCCAGCATGCCCTGCAGCGCATGGTCGGTCAGACCATTCCGCTGAAGGTCATCGAAGTCGACCGCGAGCGCAACCGCCTGGTGTTGTCTGAGCGCTTGGCCACCCAAGAATGGCGCAAGGCCCAGAAGCATCGTTTGTTGTCCGAACTCCAGCAAGGCGATGTCTTGTCGGGTCGCGTCAACCAGCTCACCAACTTCGGTGCATTCATCGATTTGGGTGGTGCCGACGGTCTGGCACACATTTCGGAACTCTCCTGGCAGCGTGTCAATCACCCACGCGAAGTCCTCTCCCCCGGCCAGGAAGTCCAGGTCATGATCATCGAAATCGATGCATCACGTGAGCGCATCGGTTTGTCGCTGCGTCGCTTGCTGCCGAACCCATGGGACACCATCGAACAGCGCTACACCATCGGTCAAGAAGTCAGCGGACCAGTCACCAACGTGGCTCCGTTCGGTGCCTTCGTCCAGATCGAAGACGCTGTCGAAGGCCTGATCCATGCCAGCGAAATCGACGGCGAAGGTGCAGTCACCTCCCGCGACAAGCTCCAGCCTGGTGTCACCGTGACGGCACACATCGTCAGCCTCGATCGCCAGCGCCAGCGCATGGGCCTCTCGCTCAAAAAGCCTGAGGAAATCGAGCGCATCATCGCTGAGCAAGCCGCCAAGGCCGAAGCCGGCGAAGAACAAGCCTAATCAGCCCATCGATTCACCACCTCGCTGCGGCGAGGTGGTGTTTTTTGTTTTTTTTCGTCTGAGAAAACGCGGTTACAGCTATTTCCACGCTCTGCTTCATGTTCTGCGTACTCACACACAAACACAAAGGGATGACCTGCGTTTTTCCTGCTGTGCAGGTGTACCGCAAACCACCCCTTGCCAAATCAGGAATCAGGAATCAGGAATCAGGAATCAGAAATCAGGAATCAGAAATCAGTAATCAGAAATCAGTAATCAGTAATCAGTAATCAGTAACCTGTAACCTGTAACCTATTTTTTGACAATCAACGGGAACAATCCGCCCTTGAACGGCTGATCTGCGACGAGCCCCTTGCCATCGGTGATGACATGTGGTTTGCCGTTGTAGCGCGTCCCGTCAGGGAAGAAAATCAGTGCCAAGACACGCCGTGGTTTATCGGATTTGTTGGCGTGCGCATAGTGGAACGTCAGGCCGTTGTGAAACGTCATTTGGCCCTTCTTGAGGGGGACCTTGACGGCCGTGTTGCGATTGATGTCTTTGTTTTCTTCAAACGCAAAAATATCTTGGGGATTGACCAGGTCGATGCCAGTCAACTTCCCTTTGTTCTGTGTGCCGGGCACAAACATCATGCAGCCGTTGTCTTCGTCGACATCATGCATCGGAATCCACGCAGACAGTGCGCCTGATTCATGCATCGGCCAATACGGGAAGTCTTGGTGCCAGGGAGTCGGCTTCGAGTCGCCGGGCATCTTCCACAACGCGTGATCATGGAACAACCGGATACCCGAGGCACCACTCAGCTCCATCGCAGCCCGAGCGATTTTCTCATTGAGCGAAAACTTGGCCATCACGCCATGGTCACGCCAGGTGTTGACGCGCTGATTGAGGACTTTGTAATAATTACCGCCCGCTTTGTCGGTCTGGAGCGATACTTCTGCGCTCGAGTCGAGCATGACTTCGTCAATTGCGCCCGAGAGTTCATCGAGCTCTGCAGGTGTCAGCAGATTGTCGATTTGGACAAAGCCATTGGTCTGGTAAAAATCAATTTTGGACTGTGGTAGTTGCATCGTTGCATCTCCTCATTCTTCTGCCAACGTCGGCGTCTGAGTGTATCACAGGATTGCCCAGTGCGTGCGCGCTGCAATTGTACTCGTGCGGGGCTTTTTGCAAAAGCCCCGCACGAAGATATCGATCGTTTGTGACGCTGTTTATTCTGCTTTTTTAATCGCGTGACCGCCGAAGCCCTTGCGCAACGCAGCCAACACCTTGGCAGCGTACGAGTGTGGGCGGCGTGAATGGAAGCGCTCGAACAATGACAATGTGATGACCGGTGCGGGTACATCCAAGTCGATGGCAGCTTGGATGGTCCAGCGACCTTCACCGCTATCTTCGACATAGCCTTTGAGTTCGCTCAAGTGTGGATCTTGCTTGAAGGCGTCTTCGGCGAGCTCCAACAGCCACGAACGTACCACGCTGCCATGGTTCCACACCTTCGAAATGGCGTGCATATCGAGGTTGAAGTCTTTGCGTGCCTGCATAATCTCGAAACCTTCGGCGTAGGCTTGCATCATGCCGTATTCGACGCCGTTGTGTACCATTTTGACGAAGTGGCCGCTGCCCACAGGCCCTGCGTGCAAGTAGCCATCCTTGGGTGCCAGGTCGATGAACGCTTGTTCGAGGCGCTTGACCACTGCGGTGTCCCCACCGACCATCAGACAAAAGCCCAGCTCGAGGCCCCAGATGCCGCCGGATGTGCCCTGGTCGATGTAATTAATCCCCTTGGCCGCCAAAATCGGCGCACGGCGGATATCGTCGTTGAAGTTTGTGTTGCCGCTGTCGATGATGGTATCGCCTGGGCTGAGCAGGTTCGACAAGTTTTCGATCATCGATTCGGTCGTTGCACCGCTGGGCAACATGACCCAAATCGCGCGGGGGGTAGGCAATGCTGCGACCAATGCCGGCAAATCATATGCACCGACCGCACCGTCTTTTTCGAGCTCGCGGATGGGGTCGTGGCTGCGGTTGTTGACGACGACGCGATGCCCATGGCGCAACCAGCGCTTTGCCATACCGGCACCCATGCGACCGAGACCAATGATTCCGATGTCCATGTGCGACTCCTTTTCGATGTTGTCTGCGACGAAAGAATAAACCGGACATCGATGTGCATCGATGCCCGGTCTAGAAATGGGGCGGGAGACGAGATTCGAACTCGCGACCTAAACCTTGGCAAGGTTTCGCTCTACCAACTGAGCCACTCCCGCACGCGAGATATTGGTACCACAGACATACACCCAGGAAGAAATGGGGCGGGAGACGAGATTCGAACTCGCGACCTAAACCTTGGCAAGGTTTCGCTCTACCAACTGAGCCACTCCCGCAACTCACTTAACCAATATTACCATACGAAAAACACGAATGCAAATAGATTTTGCGGGCGTCAAACAGCCGCATTGCCCAGATTGGTTGGGTTCGGCGGTGATGCATCAGATGTTGCAGGTCCACCGTACCACCGCCGTCCAACCACCCAAGCGCAGCTCGCCGATCAGGTTTTGTCCTGCATATCAGGAACACACCATTCGCATGAATGGTGTGTCGGGTGCGAACTGCTATCGTGCGGTCATGCTGCTCAGCTACAGGATGCACAAGAGATAGGGGGCCACGTTCGTGTGACATGCGCACGCACAGCGATCCTAACGACCGGCCAGTGCGTCTCGGATACCGTTGATGAGGATGGTCTGCTCTTCTGCAGTGAGCGTGGCATCGGCGCGATGCATGATAGAGTAATATGCGGGTGGCATCTCGCCTTCCTGGATGCTTTCGGCAATTTCTTCGACGATTTCCGCACTCCTACTGCCACCAGCCTGCGTCGCTTCGCCAGCTTCAGATTCATTTTCTTCATCGGCATAGGCACGCGTGACCATTCCTTCGCCGCGTTCGCCACGTTCACCGCCGTTGGCAATCGTGCCTGCGATGTCCGAAAAGTTGAGTGTGCTGCGCCCTTCGTCGACGTGATGGACATAAATCCACGAGACAGGGGCAATGTACGAATACCAATCCCACGTATTCGTGTTCGCATGGCACGCATAACAGGCACGCTTCGCCAGTGCTTCGGCTTTGGGATCGGTAAAGACAATGGGATCGGGTTCTGCTGGATTGGTGCGCGTAACGGGGATGAGTTGGATAAGTGCGAAAACGACAATCAGGCCCATGATGATGCGTCGGGGAGTAGCCATAGACGGCCCTTTCTTGGATGCGTCTCCGATTGACGGAGCAGATACCACATCGTAGCGCACGCACACGCTGGTTGTGTATTGATTTGGTCAAGGTCTCGCGACGAAATCAACAATCAGCGGGATTTTTCTCATGTCGTGCCTCTGGGATGATGCTAAAATACAACTATTCACACAGAACGAATGGTCTATGAGAGATTATTTAGCCAATAACAGTATTGTCACCGGAGCATTGTCCGACTACCGCATTTTGGCCATGATCGGCCGCGGTGGGATGGGCGCTGTGTATCGCGTCATGCGCATGGCCGACCACACCGTCTGGGCGCTCAAAGAATTATTCCCCACCGAAGAAATGCGGCCGGTCGAAGAGTCCGACCAGCGTCGCCTCTTTTTACAAGAAGCCGAGCTGCTGCGGAGCCTGGCGCACCCCAATTTGCCTGCCGTCTCCGAAATTTTTACCCATAATCAGTGGCCCTGCATCGTCATGGAGTTTGTCCCCGGCCAAACACTGGACGAACGCATCCGCACCGTCAATGCACCGTTGGCAGCGGTCCAAGTCAACAGCGTCTGCATCCAGGTGGCACGCGTCCTCGAGTACCTGCACACCCGCACGCCACCGATTATTTACCGCGATATCAAGCCGTCCAACGTCATGTTGCGGGCTGATCGGGTCATCAAGCTCATCGACTTCGGTGTGGCCCGCACACACAAAAAGGGCCAATCCAAAGATACCGTGGCCATGGGGTCTGCGGGGTACGCCCCACCCGAGCAGTACGGCAAAGGCCAAACCGATGCACGTTCGGATGTCTATGGTCTGGGCTCGACGTTGCTCCACCTGTTGACCAATATCACACCGGTGCCGTTGCATCAGCCGACGGCAGGGTCGGTGCGCCGCCTCAATGCAACGGTGACCCCCGAACTCGAAGAAATCATCATCAAGGCGATGGAGCACGACCCCGACAAACGCTTCCAATCCGCCGGCGAAATGGCCGAAGCGTTGCTGGCGTGTCTCGGCGAACCGTACAACGACCCGACTATTGGTGTCATCCCGCCGCCGATTATTCCTGCCGGCCACACCGAAGGCGTCCAGACCTGCAAAAGCTGCAAACATGTCAATCGCATTGATTCACGCTTCTGCAACAGCTGCGGTAAGCCCCTCGGTGGCGAAGACAAGCAGACCGTATTGCTCATCGTTGCGTCGCCCCGTGGCTCTAATCGCGTGCGCCTCGATCGCTTCCCCGCACGCATTGGTCGTCGCGATCCTGCCAACCGCCTCTTCCCCGAAATCGATTTGGCAGACTACGACCGCGGTGTCGCTTCACGCAGTCATGCCCTCATCATCGAACAAAACGGCGAACACCTCCTCCAAGATCTTGGTTCGCTGAACGGCACACAACTCAACGGTATCCCTGTGGCCGCACAGACTCCCAAACCATTGCGTCCGGGCGACCGGATTCGCATCGGCGAGGTCGAGATTGAATTTCGTTGGGAGTAGCCGTATGAATCCTCGCGTCATCATTGTGCGTGCAGCCGGCATCAATCGCGATGGCGACGCAGCGCGGGCCGTTACCATGGCCGGAGGCACCCCAGACATCGTCCATATCGGGCGACTCATCGATGGGACTGTTTCTCTCGAGGACTATGCTATGCTCATCGTCCCTGGCGGATTTTCGTATGGCGATCATCTCGGTGCCGGCGCCATGTTGGCCGTCGATATGGTCCATCGCCTCGGCGATCAGGTACGGCGCTTCGTCGAAGATGGCCGTGCGGTCCTCGGTATCTGTAACGGATTCCAGGTGTTGGTCAAATCCGGTTTGTTGCCTGGTGCGACGTTGGCACACCGAAGCGCATCGCTGACACACAATGCCTCTGGCCGCTTCGAATGCCGCTGGGTACGTCTTGCTGCTGCCCCGAGTAGGAGCATCTTTACCAGTGGCATCGACGCCCCCATCGAAGTGCCCGTTGCACACGGCGAAGGGCGTTTTGTCATGCAGTCCGATGCCGCCATCGATGCCCTAGTGGCAAACGGCCAAGTACCGTTCCGCTACATCGATGCCGACGGGATCCCTACCGAAGCCTACCCCGCCAACCCCAATGGTTCACGCCACGGCATCGCCGCGGTCTGCGACGAATCAGGTCGCATCATGGGCATGATGCCCCACCCCGAAAACGCACTGACCCCCTGGCAACACCCCCGCTGGACGCGCGAATCACGTCTCCACGGCGACGGTCTTGCCATCTTCCACAACGGTATAGCATGGGTCAAGCACATCTAAGAGCTCCCCATGCAAACACGGCAGGTAATCGGCATATGCGCGATTACCTGTTTTTGCACACAACCGTACACCGCGGACAGAAGGCGACACGATGCGCATCCTCATTACTGGCTCGAGTGGCCAAATAGGGACCAATCTCGCACTCGCACTCTTGGCACAGGGGCATGCGGTGTTTGGTGTGGATCGTCGCCAAAACACCTGGACCGATGCATTCCCCACACTCCTCCAAGATCTCGGTATGCCGTATCGTGATTTTGTGGGCGGGATCGGTGGCACATCGTACCCCGCTGCTGATGTGGTCGTACACCTTGCTGCCAATGCCAAAGTGCACGAACTCGTCGAGATGCCGCATCGTGCGCTCGAAAATATCAACACGACCTTCAATGTCCTCGAATACTGTCGTGCCCAGCGCATTCCCATCATCTTTGCGTCTTCTCGTGAGGTCTATGGTGACATCCACCGCTATATCACTGATGAGCAGACCGCAGATTTTGCCTATACCGAAAGCCCCTACTCTGCCTCCAAAATCGCCGGTGAATCCCTCGTCTACTCCTACGCACGCTGTTACCAGCTCCCATACATCGTTTTCCGCTTCTCGAACGTGTATGGGCGCTACGACAACGACATCGAACGGATGGAGCGCGTGATCCCGTTGTTCATCCGCGAACTCCGCGCGGGACGGAGCGTGACGGTCTACGGACGCGACAAAAAACTCGACTTCACGCACGTCGATGATTGTGTCGACGGCATTCTCCGCGGTATCCATGCACTTGCCACACAACGCATCACTGCCGCAACCATCAATCTCGCATATGGCGCAGGCGTGACATTGGTCGACATGGCTCAGTTGGTAGCCGCTGCCGTCGGCAATGCCCAGCCCGACATCCGTATCGAAGAGAGCAAACGTGTGGGGGAAGTCACCTACTACGTGGCCGATTTGCGCCGCGCCCGTGAGCTGCTTGATTTTGCGCCGCAGATCCCCCTCGCCGAGGGTATTCGCCGTGCGGTGGCGTGGCAACGCGGGGCTGACGCGACAGCAGGCTAATTTATCGGTTTTTTTATATGGGAAAAAGGGTGTCTTGTAGCGCATGGTGTGTCTGCAGGCCACAGCGCCTGTGCCGTGCGGTGCAGTGGCGCCGCACAAACGGCGCAGTGGCACATGCTTGCGTGTGCGTGTAGTGGTTCGGATCTGCCTTTGCAGTCAGATGCAGGGGGTGTTTTTGTGTTGAGAAGGGGAGTTTATTCGAGGGTGAGGATATCGCCACGTGCGAAGTCAGCTGCGGTGAGTTGTTTGGTTGGCGCACCGCTGACCGATGCATACCCCAACACAATCGTGACGGATGTTGTGCTTGCCTCTTGGATGAGGCACGTGTGCCATGCATCGGCGCTGACGTCGTAGTATTGCCAGTGGGTTGCCAGTGATTTGAGTCCCCGTGCCAAGACGACCGCACGAGCGTCATGCTGTGTGTCACACGTGTCGAGGATGCCACCAAAGATGGTCACTGCACGCCATGCGTGTGCAACCGGGATGACGAAGCCAACGAGTTCATGATCTGCGTCGCGGTGGATGGGGATACGCATGCAGTCGTCGTTCCTCATAAAGAACCGGCCGTGGCAATTGCCACGGCCGGTCGGTGCAAACCACGTATTACTTGATTTCGACGGTTGCGCCGGCTTCGACCAGCTTGGCCTTGATCTGGTCAGCTTCTTCCTTGGAAGCAGCTTCCTTGACGGCCTTTGGTGCGCCATCGACCAGGTCCTTGGCTTCTTTGAGGCCGAGGCTGGTGATTTCGCGGACGACCTTGATGACGTTGATCTTGTTTGCGCCGGCATCCTTGAGGATGACGTCGAACTCGGTCTTTTCTTCAGCGGCGGCGGCTGGTGCGCCTGCTGCTGGGGCCATGGCGCCCATCATCACGGGAGCGGCGGCGGTAACGCCCCACTTGTCTTCCATGGTCTTCTTCAGCTCGACCAATTCGAGAACGTTCAGTTCTTCGATGCTGCTCACAATGGCGTTGATTTTGTCGGACACAGTAGTACTCCTCAGAAGTAATGTTGATACACAGATGAATGGTAGACGGCAGGGAGCTTAGGCAGCCTTGTCGTCTCCGCCGATTTTGTCGGCGCGGCCCTGAACTGCATAAATGACGCCAGTGGCGACACTGTCGAGGATCCCGACGACACCGGTGAGCGGTGCAGCGATGACTCCGACGACTTGCGACAGGATTTCGGGACGGGTTGGAACGCTGGCGACTTTGTCGAGTGCATCAGCACCGTCAATGTACAGCGTACCCAGCATAGCGCCACGGAACGACAACTTCTTGATTTCGGCGTTGACTTCCTTGATGGCTTTGGCTACGGCTGCGACATCACCATAGGCGAAGCACAGTGCAGTCGGACCCTTCAAGGCAGGCTCGATTCCGGCATAACCGGTTTCTTTGGCCGAGATCAGTGTCAGCGTGTTCTTGGCGACAATGAATTCACCGCCGAGTGGACGAATTTTGTTACGCAGCTTGGTCACTTCGGCCACGGTGATACCGCGGTAGTCAGCGACGATGACTGCTTGCATTCGTGACATCTTTTCGGTCAATTCAGATACTGTCTCGATTTTGCGTTGTGTTGGCATAATTCACCCCCCTCCTCGTAAAGATTTGATGGATAACAAACGGGTTACCGCATACGAGACGCGGTAACCCGTGCACATCAAGTGTGGGGGGCTCACCTCGGTCGGTAGGGTCGTACCCTTTATGCCATGCGGCGCCGACGGTCTCTGGTCGTATGAAGTTACCTAGAGTATACCAGACAAACCGGGTTGTGTGCAACCCGATGTGTCTGGCGGTAGGACTAGTTGGTGGTCATTGCCTGGGCAGCCGTCGGGTCTACGGGGATGCCAGGTCCCATCGTGCTCGTGAACGTCACGGAGCGTACGAAGGTGCCTTTGATGGAGGAAGGCTTGGTGGACTTCACGGATTCCATCAAGGATGCAATGTTTTCGGAAATTTGTGCATCGCTGAAGCTGACTTTGCCGACTGCAACGTGCAACAAACCGGTCTTGTCGTTACGGAACTCGACACGTCCACCACGGACTTCCTTGATGGTGCGTGCCAGGTCGTCGCCGGCGACAACCGTGCCGGACTTTGGATTCGGCATCAAGCCACGTGGTCCGAGCTTACGGGCAACGCGGCCGACTTTTGCCATCATGTCGGTGGTGGCAATGGCGATATCGAAGTCGAAGAAATTCTCGCGGTCGATCTGGGCGATCAACTCGTCGGCACCAACGAAATCTGCGCCGGCTTCGCGGGCTGCGACTGCAGCATCACCTTGTGCGAAGACCAACACACGGACGGTTTTACCGGTGCCGTGTGGCAGGGCGACGGTGGAGCGGATGTTTTGGTCCGCTTGGCGTGGGTCGATGCCGAGGCGCAGGTGAACCTCGACCGAGCCGTCGAACTTGGTGTACGACGTCTCTTTGACCAAACGGATGGCGTCGGCTGGAGCATACAGCTTGCTCTCGTCGACCTTCTTTGCTGCCTCGAGATATTTCTTCCCGTGTTTCTTTGCCATGTTTTCCTCCACGTGGTACATCCGGGGCGTACCCCTCCCACGAGCTATAGATTATTCGGTGATCTTGATACCCATGCTGCGTGCGGTGCCGGCGATGGTGTTTTCAGCGGCTTCGACCGATACAGCGTTCAAATCGGTCATCTTCTGTTCGGCGAGTGCGCGCAATTGCTTGCGGGTAATCGAGCCGACCGTGGTGCGATTTGGGGTGCCCGAACCGCGCTCGACCTTCGCTGCCTTACGGAGCAAGTCGGATGCTGGTGGGGTCTTGAGGATGAAGGTGAAAGAACGATCGCTGTAGACGGTGATTTCGACAGGGATGGTGCTTCCCAACTGCGAAGAGGTCTTCTCGTTGTAGTCCTTCACGAAGGCCATGATGTTGATACCATAGCTACCCAACGCCGGACCGACCGGTGGTGCTGGGGTTGCCTTGCCTGCTGGCAACTGAAGCTTGATAACGCCGGTTACTTTTTTAGCCACAGAACTGCTCCTTATTCGACGCCTTTGGTCACCTGCAAGAAGTCGAGATCGACTCGGGTTTCACGACCAAAAAATGAAACCAATACGCGGACACGGCCACGATCCTGGTCGATGGAGTCCACTACACCTTCAAAGTCGGTGAATGGTCCATCGATGATTTTCACGGTCTGGCCGACGGTGTATGTGACCCGTACCTTCGGCTCGTCCGCTTCCATCGTGCGCAGGATGGTGCGTACTTCTTGTTCATCGAGGGGGGACGGTTTGTTGCCGTTCCCAACAAATGTGGAAACACCTGGTGTATTACGCACCAAGTACCATGTATCGTCCGTCAGCTGCATGCGAATCAACACGTAGCCAGGATAGACTTTGCGCTGAATCGTGCGGCGTTGGCCGTTTTTTATTTCGATTTCGTCTTCGGTAGGCACGATAACGTCACTGATGAGGTGCTGCATTTCGCGCTGTGCAATCCGGTTGAGCAGATTGCGCGTTACTTTGTTTTCGTAGCCGGCATATGTCTGGATGACATACCAGCGTAGCCCATCATCGGCGGAGTTGTCGGCGGGCGAAGATGTACCGATTGGTTCTGACACGGATACCCCGCTTTCTCGCTCAGCGCTATTGCGGCGTAACTAACGTTTGCAGCTCCAACAAGCTCCATGCAAAGAGCGCATCTGCTGCGAACAGGATTACTGATGCCGTAATGGCCAGGGCAATGACCACAACGGTAAGCCGAGTGGCTTCTTCGCGTGTTGGCCAGGTTACCTTCCGGAGTTCGCTCTGGGTTTCACGCACAAACTTCATGGCTGCGCTGTTGTTCAGCCAAGCCACGAAATTGGACGGACTATTGTTGTTAGCAGCTGTCATGTTTGTCGCTCTCACCAAGGGCAGTACCCGCTGCACCTAGTTTAATGCGGTGATACCGTGTTGCCACGATATCACCGCGGGGAATTCGATTAGTCCGTGATCTTGGACACAACGCCGGCGCCGACGGTACGACCGCCTTCGCGGATGGCGAAGCGCAGACCATCTTCGATAGCGACGGGAACGATGAGTTCCACGGCCATCTCGATGTTGTCACCCGGCATCACCATCTCGACACCCTCTGGCAACGTGATCGAACCCGTTACGTCGGTGGTGCGGATGTAGAATTGTGGGCGATAGCCTGGGAAGAATGGAGTGTGGCGACCGCCTTCTTCCTTCTTCAAGACGTACACGTTGGCCATGAACTTCTTGTGTGGCTTGATCGAACCGGGGTGGCACAGCACTTGGCCGCGCTCAACATCGGTGCGCTCAATACCGCGCAACAAACAACCCACGTTGTCGCCGGCCAAACCTTCGTCCAATGTCTTTTGGAA
>JBJONV010000093.1:0-97545 GCA_046051665.1 Chloroflexota bacterium | reverse complement strand
ATCGGAGCCCGTGGTCTCACCCCTGATCCACAACCAGCACAGGAATATATCGTCGGGACTGATTTGCGGCATGGCGCTGATGCGGGGATGTGGTGCTCCTATGCCGTTCCTGGCGACTACCCGCCAGACCAACGTGGCGAAGACGGGCGATCACTGACGTTCGACAGTGCACCAGTCACACAGAAGGTCGACATCTTGGGCTTTCCTGTTTTCACCATGCGAGTCGCGGCGAATCAACCGACTGCCATGGTGGTGGTCCGCCTGTGTGACGTCGCGCCCGACGGATCGTCGCTCTTGGTGAGTCGTGGCATGTTGAACCTGACACACCGAAACGGCCATGAGAGTGTTCAATCGGTGACACCAGGTAGATACGAAGACGTGCACATCACGCTCAACGCGACGGGCCATACACTCCTTCCAGGTCATCGCTGGCGGATTGCAATTGCGCCCTCGTACTGGCCGCATGCCTGGCCATCTCCCACTTCCGTAACCCTGACACTCGAAAGTACTGGGTGCGTCCTTGACCTTCCCATACGTCACGAACAACACCACGATACCGGCGCAGGGCAGTTCCGACCGCCGGCAGGGACCCCGATGGATGGAGTTACCCCCGTACGGCCAGATAGCCGACGGCGGTACGAATGTTATGATCAGGTCACGACCGTCTGGGAACTCCACGACGAAAACGACCACGGAGCTTTTCTGCGCGCAGACGGATTGTCGTATGCGCATGTATCAGCAGATCGGTATTTTGTCGCGACGAATGATCCCACGACCGCGCGGTCTGTCTGCGAACATGACATCATGATTGGTCGTGGAGACTGGCAGACGCGGGTGGTCACATGGTCTGAACTCCGTTGTGACACAGAATGGTTTTATCTGGAAAATCGCATCACCGCCTATGAAGGGACACAGGTGGTCGCCAACCAATCACACCAGCACAAAATCCGCCGTGACGGAATCTAGCATTACCAAGACAGGGAGACACCAATGGCACAGCCAGTAACGATTCGCGCCGTGACGGTCCAAGATATCCGCTTCCCGACATCGCTTCATTTGGATGGTTCAGATGCGATGAATCGTGATCCCGACTATTCTGCAACCTATGTCATTGTGCATACCGATAGCGCGTGGAACGGCCATGGTTTGACATTTACCATCGGCCGTGGGAATGACCTATGTGTGCAGGCTGCCCATACACTTGGGCAGCGGTTGGTGGGCAGAACACTCGAAAGCATCAGTGCCGATTTTGGTGCATTTTGGTACGAAATGGTCGCAGACAGTCAACTCCGCTGGGTCGGTCCCGAAAAAGGTGTGGTGCATCTGGCTGTCGCCGCGGTGGTTAACGCTATCTGGGATTTGTATGCGAAGTCGCTACAAAAACCGCTCTGGCAGGTATTGGTCGATATGACACCCGAAGCATTGGTGCGATGTATCCCATTCCGCTACATCACCGATGCCCTTACACCTGCTGAAGCATTAGCAATCCTTCACGCGCAAGCACCACACAAAGCAGCACGTATTGCGCACATGAAATCAAAAGGGTACCCCGCATATACCACCTCGGCGGGATGGTTGGGCTACAGTGATGAAAAAGTCCGTGCATTGTGCGAAACAGCTATTGCAGATGGCTTCACCCACATCAAGATGAAGGTGGGTGTCAGTCGTGATGCAGATGCGCGTCGCGCTGGACTGATCCGAGATGTGATTGGACCGGATCGATTCTTGATGGTGGACGCGAACCAGGTATGGGATGTAGCCGAAGCCATCGATTGGATGGATTCACTCAAACCATTCAATCCGTTGTGGATCGAAGAACCGACAAGCCCCGACGATGTCCTTGGTCATGCGGCAATTGCACGTGGTGTCGCACCTATTGGTGTGGCAACTGGCGAACATGTACATAATCGCATCATGTTTAAGCAACTCCTCCAGGCAGACGCGATTTCGTTTTGCCAAATCGACGCCTGCCGCGTCGGCGGAGTAAATGAGGTCTTGGCGATTATCTTGATGGCAGCCAAATACGGTGTACCTGTCTGTCCCCACGCAGGTGGAGTGGGGCTCTGCGAATATGTGCAACATCTGTCGTTTTTCGACTATATCGCAGTCACTGGTTCGACAGAACGGAGGGTCATCGAATACGTCGACCATTTGCATGAACACTTTGTTGACCCGTGTGTGGTCACGAATGGTAACTATCAATTGCCGACACGACCTGGGTACAGCATCGAGATGCATGCCGCATCGCAAACGGCCTACACATATCCGGATGGACCGGTCTGGTCGCGGATTGCCGCTGGATTGCAACCGTGAATCGGGCGGAGCAATTCGGGCGACTGACCGTCTACGGGTTCCTGCTGTGTTTTTTCGTCCTACCCGTCGTACTCATCGGCTACCGCGGTCTGAGTGAGTTCCGCATGGACCTTGTTCCGGCGGTGCTGCCGGTGCTCGGGGCGACCTTCGTGCAAGCACTGAGTTCGACGTTGGCTGCACTCTGTATTGCGTTGCCCATTGCGTGGGCGGTCACACAGAGTACCGGGCGCTGGGCAGATGCCGTGCTGTTGTGGGTGGCGATACCGTTTGTTGTACCGACACCAGTGGCTGCGGCCATGGCGGTGTCAGTGTGTGGTCCACAAAGTTTCTGTGGAACGCTATTCGGGATCGAGGTCGCCCAAGGATTTGGATTTGTTGTGGTCGTACAGGCGTGGTACAACGCGGGTGTGATTGTGCGTGTGGTCAGTCAAGCCTGGACCAGCATCAATGCACGCTATACGCATGCAGCAGCCACACTGGCCGCCCCGCCTGGGCGACAGTTTTGGACCGTGACAGGACCGTTACTCATCCCCAGTCTGGTGAACAGTGCGCTCATCGTGCTGCTCTATTGCATCGGCAGTTTCGGTGTGATAGTGCTCTTAGGTGGTGGTCGTCTGGTTTCGCTGGAAGTCGAAATCTGGCGCCAGACGTCGCAATTCTTGCGTATCGATAGCGCCACGATCTTGGCATTGGTGCAAGTTGGTCTCAGTGTTGTGTTGCTCGCTACCGCAGACCGTGTCAGTGGTATGGTCACACTCACGCCGACGCCCGTGCGGGTCGTTCCGCAAAGGAAATGGACGACGATTTTCGCTACGGCGATTACGATACTAACAATCGTCTCGTTTGTACTCCCGTACGTTACACTGCTGCCCAAAGCATTTGGCACATCGACTCCCTTTGCTGCGTTTACTGCACTGCAAAGTCCGGTCCGTGGCAGTGGGATGACTGTCTCCCCACTCGTGACGCTCTGGCGTTCGGTATGGGTTGCAAGCCTGGTTACCCTGTGTACGATGGGTGTTGCCTGGATCGCAACAGCACCTCGGACGGCGCTCCGTCAGTGGGTTGTGTTGCCGATTGGGGTAAGCACGATTACCTTGAGTTTGGGGTATGTGCTGTGGTTCGGTCCGCTGGGTTGGTTAGCGTCACCGTGGTTGTTGGTGGCGGTCCATACCATCATGGCAGCGCCTTTGGTGGCACGTCAGCTGATGATTGCCCGAGATCGCGTGCCCGGACACTATCGTGCTGCGGCCCAAACGTTGGGTACGACACCGCTACGGACGTGGTGGGCGGTCGAAGTGCCGTTGTTGCGTCGGCCGCTCCAGGCGGCAGCGCTATTTGCATTTGCGTTGTCGTTTGGTGATTATGCTGCGGCATTGGTGTTATCGCGTCCCGATAGTGCCACTGCACCAGTGCTGATAGCACGGCTATTGAATCGGCCGGGAGCATTGAATTATGCAATGTCCGCTGCGTTGAGTGTCGTGTTTATTGCCTGTTGCGTAGCGGTCATGCTGGTAGTACACCGTGCCACTGTAGAACAGGAACACTAACGAGGTGCATTGTCGTCCCGCTCGCAGACTGTTGCATAGACGGCTTCGAGGGCGGGACCGATATGCTGGGTGCTGTGATGGGCGAGTGCAGTAGCACGATTTGCTGCGCTTGTGCGCTCCCGCAGTGCATCGTCATTGAGCGTATCGATGATACGTTGCGCCAAATCGTCGCGATCGCCATAGCGTGCGTAGATTCCGTGTTCTCCGAGGTACTGGCGGCTGACCGCGCTGTCAAACGTAATCACAGGCAGGCCGAGTGCCATATACTGCGGGATTTTGCCGCTCCCCTCACTCCTGCTCATTTTGGGTGCGACTGCAATGGTTCCCAATCCGAGGTACAGATGTGAATCAAGATACCGAATGCGACCAGGGAGACTGACGTATTCACCGACACCGAGGCTCTCGGCATAATTCCGATAGCTTTCGGGGTCAGGGTACCCCATGATGAGGAAGTGGACGTCAGGTATTGCTGCGATGACCTGTGGAATTGCTTCAATCAACAGGTTCGTGCCTTGATACGGGGCCAAGAGTCCAAGATAGACGATGATGCGCCGCTGTGCGGGAATCCCCAAGACTTCACGAAGCGATGCATTGTGGAGCTGCGGCGCAAAGTAGGTTGTATCGATGCCATCTGCAATCGTGCGCACTTGAGCCGCAGGATGTGCAAACTCGTCAACGAGCATCGTACGGGCGTTTTCACTCGAGGTCAGCACGATATCCGCTTGGCGGTTTATCCATGTCTCGAGTGCATACAGAGGCTTATAGAGTGGCGCGTCATACCCCGACAAGAAGTGATGGTCAATCATTTCAGCGGTCATGCTACCTTGGTAATCAAAGATCAGCGGCTTGCCGATGATGCGTTTGAGGATTGCACCAATAAGGCCGCCCTCGTGGAGGTGGGCGTGAATGATATCGGGCTTGAATTGCCAGGCTGCCCGTAACACACGCCACGACAAGACGATGTCGAGGTAGAGTTTGTGACGCGAAGAACCGACGAGCGTGCGTTTGATCCACGGCACATCGACCGATCGGACAATCTGCAGACCGTCAACAGCATCTCCGTTGTGATATGTCGCGATCAACACCGTGTGACCACGCCGCTGGAGTTCCTGAGCTTCTTGGGCGATGCGGATGTGACAGCCGTAATCCGAAAAAAAGCTGGTCGGGGCTATCATCAACACACGATACCGAGCATCACTCATGCATGCGCCCCGCGGTAGGCCATGTCGAGGACCTCGGCAATATGAAGCACCTTCATCGCAGAGCCTTGGGTGCGCAGACCACCGGCGAGTTGCAAATGACAACCAGGATTTGCGGTAACCACGACGGCAGCATTGGTACGTACTGCATTTGCGATTTTGCGGTTGCCTAATTGCCCTGCCAATTCGGGTTGTGTCACGTTATAGATACCAGCAGAACCGCAGCACAACGACGATTCGGCCATCTCGATGAGTGTCAGGCCAGGGATTTTTTTCAACAGCGCGCGTGGCTGGGCACTGATGCGCTGGGCATGTGCAAGATGGCACGGCTCTTGGTAGGTAACGGTGATTGGGAGTGGTTTGAGATCTGCGGTATTGACGTCGAGAGCAGCGACGTATTCGCTGATATCTCGGACGTTCGCGCTGAACGCTGCCGCACGGTCTGCCCACGCTGCATCATCATGGAGGAGGTGCCCGTATTCTTTGAGGGTTGATCCGCAACCGGCTGCATTGACAATGACGGCGTCGTACGTCGTCCCAAATGCCTCGATATTGCGCTTCGCGAGCGCGCGCGCAGAATCGAGTTCGCCACCGTGTGCATGGAGCGCCCCACAACACCCTTGGTCACGCGGGACTACCACCGTCACACCGTTGCGCTGCAATACTCGTATCGTTGCACTATGGACATGCGCAAATGCAGTCGACATAATGCACCCGCTCAACAGGGCAACGCGCGCCTTTTCGGCACCAATTGCCGGATATACCTGGTCGCGGGGGACGGTGAAGGTATTGTTGATGGGTGGCAAGATGGCTTCTTGCTCTGCCAAGCCGAAGAGTTTGATAACTCCACTGGTGCGTGCGAGCCATTGGAGACCGGATTTTTGGTAGATCCAGAGCAATCGTGAGAATGCCCGGAAGAGTGACATGTTGGCAAAGAGTTGTCCAAACACCACCGAACGCACCGCGCTTGTGCTGGCGGTATAACGAGGAAGCGTACCATCGACCTTTGCGTTGTGGATTTGCGTGCGGGCTGATTCGAGGATTTGTCCGTATTGGACACCGCTGGGGCAAACTGCTTCACAGGCACGGCAATTGAGACAGGCACTCATCTGCTCTTGGAATACATCGGATTCCATTCCGATGCGGCCATCTGAGACTGCCTTCATCAGATATATGCGACCACGCGGAGAAAACTGTTCGAGGCCTGTTTCGCGGTATGTGGGACATGAAGAGAGACAGAGTCCACAATGGACGCAGGTATTGATGACGGCATCGTTGGGGATGTCGGTGCCGTAAAAGGGAATCACGGTAGAATTGGTCATGGTGACCTCGCGGGACTAGGCAGGTATGTCGAAAGTATACCATACCCGACTCGGATGCGGGCTATTGCCTCGTTTGCCATTGCCGTGAATTGTTGGTACAATACGACACAGTAATTTACATTTTAGTGAGGGACACCATGGCCAGTAAGAAGGGCAATCGCATCATCATCAAGCTCCGGAGCACCGAGAGCGCACATACCTATACCACGATGAAAAACCGCAAGAACGACACGAATCGTCTCGAACTGCGCCGCTACGACCCCACTCTGCGCAAGCATGTCCTCTACCGCGAGACCAAGTAAGGTCCATTTAGATCAGTGATTTGGAGCAGGGTTTACCCTGCTCCTTTTTTGTACCCGCAAATCGGCCCTGAGGTTGCGCGTGATGTATCAACGCCTTGCTCCATTTTGGATTCCGATCCGAACGCTTCTGCTTGCCGCACTCATCGGGGCGGGGGCTGGGTCTGCGTCTGCGTTGTTTTTGGTCCTTTTGGCCTATACCAATGACACCTGGCATGCATACCCCGCGCTCATCTGGGGATTGCCGCTTGTCGGTTTTGTCATCGCTGCCGTGTATCGCGGCTATGGTGCAGGTGTAGCAAGTGGCATGAATCTGCTTATTGATGCTGTCTATCATCCAACCACACACCGTGTGCCGCTCCGCATGGTGCCGTTGGTGCTGGGGAGCACGTTGTTGACACACCTCTGCGGTGGGTCGGCTGGTCGCGAGGGGACCGCGGTGCAGATGGCAGGGGGGCTGACTTCGGCACTCCTCCGCTGGTGTCGGATAGAGGCACGAGAAGCACGGATTTTATTGATGGCCGGAATCAGTGCTGGTTTCTCTAGTGTGTTTGGTACTCCGCTTGCGGGGACGATTTTTGGTATGGAAGTATTGGGCGGCGATACCGTCCGTACTCGTGCTACGCTGCCGTGTTTGGTGGCAGCGTTGGTCGGTGATGCAACCGTACGATGGTTCGGCGTCGACCACGGCCAGTACCGCGTCGACCGTATCCCCGCGGTATCCCTGTCGCTCGTTGGATGGAGCATGGTGGCGGGTATGGTGTTTGCTGGTATTGCTGTACTGTACATCCTCCTTACGCAATTCATTGCAGCGAAAAGTACGCTACTCATCGCCGATCCCCGCTGGCGTTCCGCATGGGGAGGGGTAATCCTCATCTGGATGACGTATGCGGTCGGCACACCGGCATACAACGGATTGAGCCTGGCGTTACTGGAGGATGCATTTAGCCCAACTGGTGTACCCAGCATGGCATTTGTCTACAAATTGCTGTTTACGGCGGTGACAATTGGTTTGGGATTTAAAGGGGGCGAAGTAACGCCACTTTTCGTCATTGGAGCTACTGCAGGGGCCACCATGGGGCGTGCTGTGGGTCTGCCGATGGACATGATGGCGGCACTCGGGTTTGTCACGGTATTTGGAGCAGCAGCCAAAACCCCCGTAGCCTGCTTCGTGCTGGGGCTTGAATTGTTCGGCACTACCATTCTCGTGCCGCTGAGCATTGCGGTTTTTCTAGCGTGTGCAATGGTGGGCACCCGAGGCATATACCATGCACAACGGGTCGGTGCATTTGATCAAGAGCTCGATACCGCACAGCAACGCCCACGCCTGCACGAACGTACGCAGGGTGGGCGCGACTCGGAGCGGCGCTGACGAGACTACGGCAATTCAACGACCAGCAAGTACGCACCATCGCCTGCGACGTTCTCGGTGACGCCGATGATGATGATATTGATCCCCTTACGCCAGGCGGTATAACTGAGCGTGTCGCCTTCGACCGATACCGCCGAGAATACTTCCCACCCCAGTGGTGTCAACCCGTTCCCATAAAATTCCTTGACGGCCACATAGGTGCTGTCGTCGGGGATACGATAGAGCTGCGTCCGCGAGGGCTTGGGGAGATCCTTGATGTACTGATCGATGCCGCCTTGGAGCTCGGCGGCGAGCGCAGCTGCATTGATGTCTACCGGCTGTGCACCAGGAAAAAGAATCGCATCTGTCGGATACTCACGGGTGCCGCCGCAGGCTGCGAGCAGGAGTAGCGCAGGTGTTAGGGTCAGGAATGCACGACGCTTCATTAGGGTGTCCTTTTTCTTTTATAAAAAACGAATCAATCAGTTAGGATTGACCAGCCAGCGCATAGGCGACGGCTGCTTCTGCATGGATACGAGTGGTATCGAATACGGGGACCGACACATCGGCCGCACCGACCAAGAGTGTTATCTCGGTGCATCCCAAAATAATCCCCGTCGCACCACGGTCAACCAAATGTGCCATGATGCGCTGGTACTCTGCGCGTGAGGCAGGGTCGATGATGCCCATGCACAACTCGTCGTAGATGATGCGATTGACTGTCGTGCGATCGGCTTCGTCTGGGACCAATACGGTTAGTCCGTACTGCGCTTCGAGTCGGCCTTTATAGAACTCCTGCTCCATGGTGTATTTGGTGCCGAGGAGAGCAATCGTAGTAATCCCCGAAGCCACAATCCGCTCGGCAGTAGCATCGGCGATGTGGATAAATGGGACAGGGAGGTGTGCTGTGATGGCAGGTGCGACTTTGTGCATCGTATTGGTGCACAAGACGATACAATCCGCGCCCGCAGCTACGAGCCGCTGTGCCACCGTAGCGAGGGCAGCGCCTGCGTTGTCCCATTCGCCGTTGTGCTGATATGCTTCGATCTCGGCAAAATCGACGCTTGCCATGAGAATGGGCGCAGAATGAAGCCCCCCACGTGCCTGCCGCACGAGCTGATTGATCACGCGATAATACTCTGCCGATGACTCCCAACTCATGCCACCAATGAGACCAATCCACTTCATGGCAAACCCCCTAGTCAATATGTGTATCCTACCATTTTGTCCGAGGGTATATAATGCAGTCGCAGACACGTGACGAAGGGAATTATTATGACCAAAATACGCTGGGGTATTGTGAGCACGGCCAACATCGGTGTTGCCAAAGTCATTCCGGCGATGTTGCACGGCGCACACATCGACATCGTCGCGATTGCCTCGCGCGATTTGGCCAAAGCACAACAGGCTGCCAAAAAGCTGGGCATTCCCAAAGCCTACGGCAGTTACGAGGAACTCCTCGCAGACCCAAACATCGATGCAATTTACAACCCACTACCCAATCATTTGCATGTGCCGGTATCGATCCAAGCGCTCGAGGCAGGCAAACATGTCTTGTGTGAAAAGCCGATCGCTTTGAGTGCTGCCGAAGGGGAACAACTCGTTGCAGCCGGCAAACGTCATCCTCACCTCAAGTTGATGGAGGCGTTTATGTATCGTCACCATCCACAGTGGCAACGCGCTAAAGCAATCGTCGTTGCAGGCGGGATTGGTCAGCTCCGCACCATTCAGAGTATCTTTAGCTACTATTTGACCGATCCTACCAATGTGCGCAACCAAGCAGATATCGGTGGTGGCGGGTTGATGGACATTGGCTGTTACAACATTTCGCTGTCGCGTTTTCTCTTTGGGAGTGAACCGAGCAAGGTATGCGGTCTGATCGAATACGACCCGACACTCAAAACCGATCGCTTGGCATCGGGCATGATGCAGTTTGCAGGAGGAACGGCGACGTTCACGTGTTCGACGCAGTTGACAAACTATCAGCGCGTGCACATTTTGGGGACCGAAGGTCGTATCGAAATCGAAATCCCCTTCAACGCGCCACCCGACCGTCCCTGCACGATGTGGCATACCGTCGCCGGCAAGACGCTCGAAATCACGCTGCCGACGGTTGATCAGTACACCATCCAAGGGGAACTCTTCAGTTTGGCGATCCTCAATAACACCCCGGTGCCGACACCAATCGAAGATGCCGTCGCCAATATGCGCGTTATTGATGCATTGGTAGCCAGTGAACGGAGCGGCGGGTGGGTGCGCATCGGCGCATAACTCGATTTGCACGCGCTTGTTGCGTATGCTATACTAGCAAGCGTTGTGGTGCTCGTAGCTCAACGGCAGAGCGCTGGTTTGTGGCACCAGAGGTTGCGGGTTCGAAACCCGTCGAGCACCCCATTCTAGCCCCCGAGTTGGTAACAACTCGGGGGTGATTGTTTGTTTTTTCGCCCCGTTGTATGATGCTACAACAGAGAGAAAGGCCGTGACATCATGATACAGACCGAACAACGTCGTGTTTCGCTTCCAACGGGAGTAACCCTGACCGTCCATATTGCGGGCAGCGGCCCTGATGTGTTGTTGCTCCATGGGATTACAGGGTGTGGGTTGTACTGGAGCGCGCAGATTGCGAGCTTGGTCGCCGCGGGGTACCGCGTTATCGCTCCTGACGGTCGTGGACATGGTACCTCCGATCGGTCGCGTGATTATGCAACTGCGACCATCGGTGCTGATGCGGCTGCGTTGATCGTCGCGCTCGGGTTGCACCAACCGACGGTGATTGGACACTCGATGGGGGGTGCCCAGAGCTTCGCGTTGGTATCACAACATCCCGAATTGGTTGGTCGGCTCATCCTCGAAGACCCCGCAGTCTGGCCGCTCGGCGGTGATGATGCGTATATCGCCGGTGTGCGCGACCCGTGGAAGCAAGGCTTACTCGCCTGGGTTAGCATGACACACGAGGCGTTGGTTGCCTTCAAACGGAACGAAGCGCCACACTGGAGTGACGAGGCGTTGGCAAGCTGGGCGACTGCAAAGCTCCAAAATGATCCCGAAGTGCTCGCCTGGCTGGACGAGATCAAAACTCCGGTATGGCAGTGGTTGAAAAAGGTCGATGTCCCCATCACCGTCTTGTACTGCGAACCAGAGCGCGGGGGCGTCATCAGCGAGGCCTTCGTCCAACAGCTTGTTGCCTATATGCCAAACCTGAATGCCGTCTGCATCCCTGGTGTGGGCCACGAAATGCATCACGATAATCCGACGGCATTCATGGATGCAGTGCGGAAAGCAATGAATAATTAGAAATTAGTAGTTAGTAGTTAGTAGTTAGTAGTTAGTAGGTGGAACAGGTCATCAGGGATGCGTAGGTCGAAGTGCACGGACGGTGTGCACACTGACCGGTGTTGGTCGTTGGCCAGTCGCGAAGACATGCCCTTACCCTCAGCATGGACGAGGTAAACGTTGCTACATGACGAACGTCGAGATGTATCGTGTTTGTAACTCGCCAACCGTGTCATCCCATGATTAAAGCTGCTCTTGAGTCAGAATGGGGGCGCAGAGCGGCATTCGACCGTCGCACACCACCGGTCCAAACCGACGAAAACATACAGCCCCCGCCTCGATACCGAGGCGGGGGCTGCGTGTGTGCAATCAGCGGAAAAACGTTGAATAGAGCATGTACGAATTGAGTGAAATGATAATGATTGCTACCGTCCAGGCGAGCAGTTTGAGCCACAATGGGTTGACAAATTTCCCCATTTTTTGTGGGTCGCTGGTGAAAAACACCAACGGGACGACGGCAAAACTGAGTTGCAACGACAGAATGACCTGCGAGAGGACGAGCAATTGTCCCGTGCCGCGTTCGCCGTACAAAGCTGCCACAATGACCGCCGGGACAATGGCAATCATGCGCGTGATGAGGCGTCGGAGCCACGGACGGAGCCGCAAATTGAGAAAACCCTCCATGACGATTTGCCCTGCCAACGTACCGGTCAAGGTAGAACTTTGCCCTGAGGCAAGCAGTGCAATCGCAAATGCCACGCTGGCAAACGATGCCCCGAGCAATGGAGTGAGCAAGCGGTGCGCGTCCGAGATATCTGCGACATTGGCATACTCTGTGCCATGAAACGTCGCCGCTGCGAGGATGAGGATGGCAGCATTGATGAAGAATGCAAATGCTAACGACGCAGTAGAGTCAATGGTGCCGTAGCGGATTGCCATGGTTTTGCCGGCGTCGTCACGGTCATACGCGCGCGTCTGTACGATGCTCGAGTGCAGATACAGATTGTGGGGCATGACGGTCGCTCCCAAAATGCCGATGGCAATGTATAACGCATTCGGATTCGTGACAATCTGGCTACTGGGGATGAGTCCATTGATGACTGCAGCAAACTCAGGCTGCGCCACGATGATTTCGTAGACGAAACAGAGAAAAATGATGCCAATAAGCCCTGCGACGATGGATTCGATAATACGGAAGCCATAGTTTTGGAGAAAAAGCACGATGAGCACATCGACTGCGGTAATCAACACTCCCACCACTAACGGAATGCCAAAGAGCAAGTTGATCGCAATGGCAGCACCGATGACTTCGGCGAGATCGCACGCAGCAATCGAAATTTCACACAGGATCCATAACACAAAAGAGACCGGCCGGCTGTAGTGGTCGCGACACGCCTGCGCTAAATCTCGGCCAGTCGCAACGCCCAGCTTGAGGGCTAAGTGTTGGAGCACCATCGCCATCAGGTTGGACAACAGAATGACGGCAAGGAGGAGATATCCAAATTGTGCCCCGCCAGCAATGTCGGTAGCCCAATTGCCCGGGTCCATGTACCCCACTGCAATCAGCATGCCCGGTCCTGCGAAAGCAAGCATTTTGCGCAACATATGTGCGTTTGGATCGACACGCACACTCGAAAAAACTTCGGGTAACGACGGCGCATGCCGTGCAAAGCGCCAGCCGGGATCTGGTGCGATAGAGTCATTTCGTGGGCCGGGTTGTGCCATATACGCCTCGTTTTGCCAAATTTAGTCTAGACTAACTTTTGTATGAGTATAAATGAAATTTGGTGATTGTCAAGGGATGCGCGTGCGTAATGGATGAAAAAACGGAGTGACTGACGTCACTCCGTTGCGTGGGAAGGCGCTTACAACGCTGCAAGCGCATGCATATCGGACGAAAGGTGGCCGTATACGTCGCGATAAATCGCATACACACGATCGTGTTGGGCGACTGCGTGTGCATCGGGTTGGAGGGTATCGACGACACGAACGCAGTGTTGCACGGCATCGTTGACATCACGGAAATGGCCCGTGCCGACGGCTGCAAGCAGGGCTGCCCCATATGCAGGTCCCTCTTCGGCGGCCAAGGTCGATACAGGGGCTGCATAGATATCCGCTTGGAGCTGCCGCCAGAAGGCGGATTTGCCGCCGCCACCGGTTGCCCGTATGTCGGTCGTTGGCACACCAAGTGACTGCATGAGGCTCATCCCGTCGCGTAGCGAGTAGGTAACGCCTTCGAGTACCGCGCGCGCCATATGGCCCACCGTATGCCGACTGGTCATGCCGATGAATCCACCGCGTGCAAAGGGATCGAGGTGCGGAGTGCGTTCGCCGTTGAGATACGGCAAAAAGATCAACCCTTCGGCGCCGATGGGCGTTGGTGCAGCAGCAGCGACGAGGTCATCGTACGACAGGGTGGCATTGCCGGTTTGACGCAGCAGATTGCGGAACCATGCGAATGAGCCGCCTGCAGATAATGTGACTGCCATCATGTGCCACGCACCGGGGACGGAATGACAGAAGGTGTGGAGTCGGCCTTTTGGGTCGAGTGCGATGCTATCGCTATGTGCAAATACAACGCCGCTGGTACCGATACTGCTGTTGACGACACCTTTGGTGACGATGCCCGTTCCAATGGCTGCGGCAGCGTTGTCACCGCCGCCGGCGATGATAGGAATGCCGGCGCGAAGTCCGAGGCTGGATGCCGCGGCGACGGTGAGTTCACCGGTGATGTGGGGGCCTTCGGCGAGTGTTGGCAACCATGCGCGGGGTATTGCGAGGGCTTGCAGGATTTCTGACGAATAATCACGTGCGCTGATATCCATCAGAAGCGTTCCTGCGCCATCGGCGACATCGCCGGCATAGACGCCACTCATCAAGAAGCGGATATAGTCTTTCGGGAGGAGGATGTGTGCTATCCGTGCGTAGTTGGCTGGCTCGTGATTGCGCACCCAGAGTATCTTTGGGGCTTGGAACCCGGTCAGAGCCGGATTACCGGCAATGGCGATGAGGCGCTCCGCACCGACGGCCTGCGTTATTTGGGTGCACTCTGCAGCCGTGCGCTGGTCATTCCACAGTAGCGCAGGTCGGATAACCTGATTCGCTTCGTCCAAAAAAACGGCGCCATGCATTTGACCGGTCAACCCGATCCCACGTATGAGTGTCGCATCGACGGAGCGAACCACGGTACGGATGGCATGCTGAGCACCTTGCCACCAGTCGGCAGGGTTTTGTTCGCTCCAAAGGGGGTGTGGAGACGAAATGGGGTATTCGGCGAGTGCGCTTGCGACAATCGTGCCATTCCCGTCACAGATGATGGCTTTGGCGCCGGAGGTACCGATATCGAGTCCAAGAAAAAGCGTCATTGCAGTGCCTTTGATGAAAAAAGGGGATGAGGCATGCCTCACCCCCTTGTGCAGATTGGAGTGTTGCGTGGAGCGTTAGCGGACGCCCATGATGATTTCCATCGTGAGTTGATCGAGCTGTTCGTAGGGTTGGCCTTTGCTGCCGATGGCAGCGCGATCGAAGTTATGGTTCGACAGCAATGCGGCCTTGTCTTTGGAGAAGCCGCCCTGCCATGCAGGAAGCCCCGGAGCAATGCTATTGACCTGTTGGACTAATGCTTGGATTTCTTTGTCTGCATTCCAGCGGGCAGCTTTTTCTTTGAGGATCAAGTAGGTGCGCATGCAACCCTTGGCAAATGCCTTGACACCTTCGTGGTTGTCGGTGCGGAATGCATGTGCATCGAAGTGTTTGCTACCGTTGTAGCCGACATCTTCGAGGAACTTGACGAGGTGGAAGGCACCTTTGATATTGGCCGAACCAAAACGGAAGTCTTGGTCGTAGCGACCGACGACCTGGTCGTTGAGGTCAATATGGAAAAGCTTGCCCATTTCCCATGCCTGTGCGACTCCGTGGAGGAAGTTCAAGCCAGCCATTGTTTCGTGGGCGACTTCTGGGTTGACTCCGACCATATCGGGATCGTCAAGGGTCGAAATGAAGGCCAGGGCGTGACCAACGGTGGCCAAAAAGATATCGCCACGCGGTTCGTTGGGCTTTGGCTCGAGTGCGAAGCGGAGCTTGTAGTTCTGTGACTTGGAGTAGTCCGACAAGAAGTTTATCGCTTCGCGGAAGCGCTTGATAGATTCTGCCGGGTTTTTGGTGGCGTCTGATTCGGTCCCTTCACGGCCGCCCCAAAAGACGTAAACTTCGGCACCACATTCGACCCCCAGGTCGATAGCCCGCATGGTCTTTTGGATGGCGTAGGCGCGGACCGCGGCGTCGTTCGACGTAAACGCTCCATCGCGGAAGATCGGATCGGTGAATAAATTCGTCGTGGCCATTGGCACGACCAGGCCGGTAGCGGCCAATGCATTTTTGAAGTCGCGGACGATTTGATTGCGTTCTGCGGCGGATGCGTCGATGGGTACGAGGTCGTTATCGTGGAAGTTGACACCCCATGCGCCGCACTCTGCCAACAGGTGAACGAGTTCAACAGGCGATTTTGCGGAACGAACCGGCTCGCCGAACGGATCACGGCCGACATTGCCGACGGTCCAGAGGCCAAACGTGAATTTGTCTTGCGGACGAGGAGTGTAGTCCATGGGGATCCTCCTTGGATCGATATTGTGCGTCATTGAACGGGAACGGGGCTATTTTACCATAGTGGACAGAGTGGTTCGCAGTCAGGCTATGTGATTCCAGCGTATGCGAGGAGCCAGCGTATAATGAGCTCATGAATAAAACGTACCGTCCCGAAGTTATGAGCCCTGCTGGCTATTGGCCCCAGCTCAACGCAGCCGTCGAAGCAGGCGCAGATGCCGTCTATTTTGGGTTGACCCATTTTTCAGCCCGTGCAAAAGTCGGTTTTACCCTGGATGAACTCCATGAAGTCATGCAAACCCTGCATCGCCGCAATGTGCGTGGTTTTGTCACCTTCAATACCCTAATCTACGGGCATGAATTGAGTGAAGCGAGTCGGGCAATAGCCGCCATTGCAGAGGCGGGCGTAGATGCAATCATCGTGCAAGATATCGGTGTGGCTACACTAGCACGCCAGATAGCGCCGCACCTCGAGGTCCATGGCAGTACCCAAATGAGTGTCACCAATGTTGCAGGTGTCGAGTTTGCACGGCGATTAGGAGCAAATCGGGTTGTCTTGGCACGAGAGTTGTCTCTTGCCGAAATACGGGCAATCAAAGAAGCAACAGATGTCGAGCTTGAAATTTTCGTCCATGGAGCCCTGTGTGTGTCGTATTCGGGCCAGTGTTTTTCGTCCGAAGCATGGGGTGGACGGAGTGCAAACCGCGGTCAGTGTGCCCAAGCGTGCCGCTTACCGTATGACTTGATGGTCGATGGGCATCAAAAACCGCTTGGTGATGCGCGTTATTTGCTGTCACCGGGTGACTTGATGGCGATTGATCATGTCGACGAAATCGTCGATATCGGCATCTCGTCTCTCAAAATTGAAGGGCGCTACAAAGATGCCGAATATGTCGCACTGACCACACGCGCTTATCGCGCTGCGGTCGATGCAGCACTTGCCAAACGCCAGGAAAAAATCAGTCGCGACGAAAAATTGTTGCTCGAGCAGGTCTATTCACGCGGACTCGGCGACTTTTTTATCGGGGGCACAAACCATCAGCAGGTCGTCAACGGGCGTGCACCGCGGCATCGCGGGATTTGTGTGGGCACTGTTGTGCAGGTAGGCGAGCAACACATTGTTGTCGAGCCACGTACCGTTCCACTCAAAGCAGGTGATGGCATTGTGTTTGATGCGGCTGATTGGCGCAGTCCCGAGGAACGCGAAGAAGGAAGCCGGATTTTTTCGGTGACCAACATGGCAAACGGGAATGTGTCGTTGAGTTTCGGGCGACGTGCGATAAACCATACGCGGGTCCGCCCCGGAGATTTGGTCTGGCGCACCAACGACGTCGAGGTCGCGAAAGCAGCAAAGCCGTACATCGAGCCGCATTTGCCCGTAACCCGGCAACCCATCGAGATATTCATTGATGCCACAGCAGATGGGCGCTTGCAAATGACCTGGCAACTGGCGTACCGTCCAGACGCTGAGGTGGTTATTGTGCTCGATCCACCGACCACAGAAGAACCACAGCGACCGGTGACTGATGCCTTCTTGGAAAAGCAGCTCGGCCGCTTGGGTGGGACATACTATCGATTGGCCAGTGTTACCAATCGAAGCGGGGTTGAACTTTCTTTGGCACCGTCATATCTCAACACCATACGACGCGAAGCAGTGGCCCAACTCGATGCGGTGTTGGCCGCGGTAGACGTCGGAACGGTGCACGAACCCACGGCGGTGTTGGCAACCGCCCAACAGCGGGTGGTCCACCAGCCGGATACCACAGCCGCAGTACAGTTGCACGTCATGGTCCGCCAACCCTGGCAACTCGATTCCGCAATCGCAGCCAAACCAGCGTCGATTACGTTGGATTATTTGGAACTCTATGGTCTGAAAGATGCAGTTGCGCAAGTCAAAGCTGCCGGTATCGTCGTACAGGTGGCGTCGCCACGGGTGCTCAAACCAGGCGAAGCCCGGATTACGCAATTTTTGGCGAAGCTCGACTGCCCCGTATTGGTCCGTGGCGCAGGGTATATCGATGAGCTCCGTGACGCAGGCGTCACCATGATTGGTGATTTTTCGCTGAATGCTGCAAATGCATTATCGGCACAGGTGTTGCGTGATGCAGGAATTACTCGATTGGCTCCTACACACGACTGCAATGCGGCGCAAATCACTGACATGGTCGCCCTATTGGGCGGTACTTCGATCGAAGTTATCGCATATCATCATTTGCCTGTGTTCCACACCGAGCATTGTGTCTTTTGTCGATTTTTGTCGAGCGGTACGAGCTACAAAGATTGTGGCCGACCGTGTGAGTCGCATCAGGTAGGGCTCCGTGATCGGCACGGTCGCATCCACCCAGTCATCGCCGATGTCGGCTGCCGCAACACGGTGTTTGGTGCTGAAGCCCAAGAAGGCAGTAAGCATATGACCCAGTGGTTACTGGCCGGGGTCAAACACATCCGCCTCGAATTCGTCCAGGAGTCCGCCGAAGATGTCAGTGCAGTGATTGCCCTCTATCAGGCCGGTATTGCTGGAACACAGAGTTGGACAGATATCGGACGCGAACTCCGTCACGCCGCACCGAGTGGCGTAACCGAAGGAAGTTTCTTCGTTCCCGACAACTACATGGTCATTCCGTTGCGCTAACTATGCAGAAACACCCCTGTCACGCAATGCGTGACAGGGGTGTTTCTGTTTTGTTGAGTTATTTGGCTGGTTCTGCGATGACCACAAGACGTTGACTGAAGCGATCAGGTCCTGTAGGCGGCCAGCATGTGACCAGTGTCAGGCGCTCGCTATTGGTCGGCTCGAGGAGCTGGAGGTTGGCGATTTGTTCATCAGGGCTACTTGCTGAGGCAGGAATGAGCTTTTGCTCGGTGACAGTATAGGCGTATTCGATGTCGCCCTGATACAGGGTCACGGTTTCGCCCGGGAGGAGCTTGTCGAGGTTCGCAAAGAGCTTCCCAAAGCCAGCAACATGGGAACTAAAGACGATATTCGTTCCTTCACCCGGCAATCCAGACTGATAGTGATGCCCGACAGCATACCGTGCCACAGTCCATTCTTGCAGAGCAGTCACCGGGTTCTTGGTCCAACTAACCATCAACACCGGTGCATCGAGTTCGATTGAAGGAGCGCTCATGCGCGTTATCGGTGATGCACTGATTGGTGGCACGACCGGCATGACATCGGATGCCGGCGAGCCAGCTCCTGTTTGGATGCGTTCGAGCGACTGTGCCGTCAGAGGGGCACTGGACAATTCTTGGACCGCGCCTACGCGCATGACCGCCACCTGGGCGAGTACATAGAGAGCGGTGACCACAAGCACCGTGATGCCCATATAGCTCGAAATATGATGGCGGAGTCGTACGTGCCAATTCGACGACAGGATTTCGCCGTTGACGAGCGCACGCCGACGGGAGCGCCGAATTTGTTGCTCGACTGATTGTGCGTTTTGCATTATCTATTCCTCCCCAACCAGTAACCGACGACAGTGACGGTAGATATGATTGATATGAAAGCGATGAACGGTGTCTGAGCGGTCCAACCCAGCTGATCGAATGCACCAGTATTCGGGAGGACGCGCGGTCGTCCACTGGTTCCTGCATTCGAGGCTACAACGGGACGTGGTGTCGCTGCTTGTACGGTTGCGACTACTGCCGTGGCGAGCGCCTGTGGTAACGCTGTAGGAAGCGGATTTGCATCCGGTGCGCGGACCTCAAGTTCGGTTGCCGTGGTGGCGGTAGGCGCAGTAACCAACGCTGCGACGTCGATGATTGCATTCCCAGACTGCATGTACACGCGCGCAATGACCACAATGATAGCCACGACGATGAGTATGGCCAAAATCTGACGAGTCATGTGACGCCTCGCGTTCGTTGTCTGTACCATATAGTATAGTACGTACCCCTGCTGTACAAGCGTTGACGGATGCTGTCACCTTTTTGTAATAATTAGATTTACCTGATATCAATGGGATAAATTGTTTTTTACTCTGTTGTGGTACTATACACCATAGTAATATATGTTGGACGGTTTTGCATGTCAGAGGAACTCCACAATCCTGATGATTTGCTGTCTGCGTTATTGGCGCAAAAGCCACAGCGCCATACGACCAACGGGCGTCACCGCATGCCGTTGTACGACTTCGTCCGTGCCATCAGCAGTGACATCGGCTGGCGGCCAGCAGGGAGTACCGCCGAAGCACGTGCTGCAGAATACCTTGTGCGTGTATGGCAGCAAGCCGATGTCTGGCATTGGGTCGATTCGTTCCCTACGGCGCTCCGTACGCGGCCGGTTGTGCGTGCGATGGCTGCTGCAAGTATCCTGTGTGCAGGGCTGGTCTTTGTGTCGCTGTGGGCTGCGCTGATCTGCGCGCTGATTGGGACGGGGATTGCCTATCATACACTCACCGCTGAGCGTCCACCGATGCCCAATGCCACGACGCAGAGTCAAAATGTCTTGGCGATCCGCAAAAGCACCCGGAGTACGATGCGTCGCGTGGTGTTGTGTGCACCGCTCGATACCTTCCCTCCTCCGATTCGACACGGATTGCCGCGCACCCATCTCGTCGTCGCAACAATCCAGTTGACCATGGTTATTTTGTCTATCCTCGATCCCCTTCCTGCGTTGTTTGGTGCAGCGGCTATCACCCTGCCTATCGCTTGGTTGGCAGTGTTGTGTACAACGTATTACCTGGTGATGGTGGTATTTGATGCAATCCAGCGGCGGCCGGTGCGTAGTGCAGGGGCGATTAGTCATGCAGGGGCATTGGCGGTCTTGGCAGGGAGCTTCGACGAGGTCATGGAACTCCCGCATACGGAAGTATGGGCGGTTGCCATGGGGGCATCTGCGTTCGAGGGTGGGGCCATTGATTTACTCCAGCGCTACCCATTTGATCCCGATTCGACGTTTTTCATCGGGCTTGCAGGCATCGGCCGTGGTACCTTGGCGTATGCACTCCCGACGGGCTATGATCGCGGACGGCCGGTCGACGCATTGCTCATCGAGATGGCCAGTCAACTCCAAACCGACACGGCTATCGAACCGCGGCTGACACATCATCTTTCGTTCATTCGGCCGTTTCTGCGACGACAGTGTCGCGCCATCGAATTGACGTGCCTCGACCATGATGGACACGTACCCTTGCAGGGGAGCCCCCACGACACTGCTGCAGCAATTAATCCCCATATTTTGACGCGTGCCGTGCACATCGTCGTGACGATGGTCCGGAGCATCGACGCGTTGTCCCTCTCGCCCACACAATTACATCACAAGGAATAACTCATGGAAGCACGCATTGTGGCGTGGTTGCAACGCCTTGTCCAGATTCCCAGTGTGAACCCGAGTCATGCGAGCCCGCGGGCACAGACCGTCGGTGAAGGAGCGCTCGTTACCTACCTCGCTCGGGTATTCCAAGATCTCGACGCCGACGAAATCATCTACGATCCGGTCCTCCCAAAGCGCGATAATCTGTATGCCATATGGCATGGCACCAATCCCGATGTCGCGCTATTGGATGTACATCTCGATACAGTGGGCGTCGAGTCGATGCGTATCGATCCGTTCGGCGGGACATATCAGGATGGTCGGGTATGGGGGCGTGGCTCGGTCGACACAAAAGCGTCACTCGCCGTTGCGCTGGCTGTGATCGAAGCACACCAGCAAACAGGACAACCCTTAACACAGAGCATTATGATTGCTTGTACCGTTGACGAAGAAGAACTCGGGAGTGGCGCCATTGCATTAGCTGCATGGTTGCGTACACGCAGATTGCGCCCGACGACTATGATTGTTGCCGAGCCTACCGAATGCCAGCCAGTCATCGGTCATACCGGGTTAGTACGCATGTGGCTCCATACGCATGGGGTTGCGGCACACACGTCACAACCGCACCATGGGGTCAATGCAATCGCAGCAATGGTACCGCTCATCCAGGCATACATCGGCGAGCATCAGCGCTTACAGACGACTGCGCCTGCGGCACTCGGGCATGGCACGCTCACCGTGTCGCTGATTGATGGGGGCCGGGGGATGAATATCGTCCCTGATGCCTGTCGGATTGGTATTGATCGGCGTGTGGTCGATGGAGAATCAGCGTCAGAAGTCACGCAACAGCTCCTCCGGTTGGCTGCTGCTGCGACCGATGGTGGAGCAACACATACCTTTGTGACCAGTGCCGAAGCGTTTTATCAAGATCCGAACCATCCATGGATACAGGCACTCTGCACATTCCACAATACGACGGTGACGACGGCACCATACGGCACCAATGCCTTTGCCTATGGTGATATTCCACACTGTTGCGTGGTGTATGGACCAGGATCGATACGTCAAGCACATACCGAAGACGAATGGGTCAGTGTCAGCGAACTCGTCCGGGCTGCATGCTGGTATCAGCAGTGGTGGCAGTTGTCCGAAGCAGTGACAGCATAAGGAGCACAGACAATGGGAACCACATCGATACATACGCATGGGTGTCGCGTATCGGACGAATGGATGCTCCGTGGCCTGCGGACGCTGGTGCTCGAAAACGAAGCCATACGGGTAACCGTGTTGCTCGATCGCGGTGCCGAAATCGTTGAATTACGGCACAAACCTACAGACATCGATCCGCTGTTGCGATTACCCGTCGCCATCCATGATCCAGCTCGCGCTACTGGTTCGATTGCAGGTTCTGTCGGCAATTTTATGGATACATACCTCGGCGGCTGGCAAGAAATTGCTCCGTCCGGCGGTCCTACCAACACACATCGGGGTGCGGCATACGGCCAGCATGGCGAGGTTTCGTTACTCCCCTGGGATGCTATGGTCCTCGAAGACACCCCCGAACGTGTGCATGTGCGGTGTACGGTGCGTGGGATACGTACTCCCATCCACATCGTGCGCGACATGATCATCGAAGGGAGTTCGCCGGTGTTGCAACTCCGTGAGTCGTTCACCAACGAAGCTGGCGAGGCTATTGACATCATGTGGGGACACCACATTGCCTATGGTCTGCCCTTTCTGTCACACGGAGCACGAATTGCGACTTCGGCACGCCAGATCGAAGCGCATGAAGCAGCACACGATAACCCAAACCGTCTTTCGCAGAATGGCGCACGCGGTCAGTGGCCCATGCTCGCCGGTCCAGATGGGGTGCCGTTCGACACCAGTATCATCCCTGCACACGCAGATGCACATGGCAGTGATGTGCTTTATCACAGCGATTACCCGTCAGATGTTGCTTGGTATAGTTTGTACAGCGCACACCACCAGCTTGGTGTCGCTGTCGCATGGGATGCAACGGTCTTTTCGCATGTCTGGCAATGGCACGAATTCAGCCGAACGGGAGGATTCCCGTGGTGGGGTCGGGTGCATGCATTTGCTCTCGAACCGTGGTGCGGCTATCCGACGAATGGCCTGGCCGATGTGAGCGCACGCGGCAATCAGCGAGTATTGCGCGCGGGTGAGCGCATCGAGACGTTTTTGACGGTCACGCTCTTTCAAGAACCATCCACACCGACTGCTGTGGGACGCGATGGAAGAATCTCATTCTGATTGTCATGTGCCTACGACGGCGCGATATGCTGAATGTCTCTGCGAGTGCAAAAAAAGGGAAACATCGCCTTATCGCTGACGCTCATTGTGTGGATGACTGTGGACGTACGGTCACGGTGGATGCCAATCGGATGATGTATCCGTGTGTGTGTGTCAGCCCACCGGGAAGTGACGCACAGAATACCAAAAACACCCTCCTGCATGTCTCAGGAGGGTGTTGTGCAGCGAAATGGTTTAGCTGACGGTGGTATGTTTGAACTGTGGCAGATATGCCTTGTTCTGGGCGAACATCTCGTTGACCATCGCTTTGATTTCGGCGGGGGCCAACACTGCTGCAGTCAATGGATCGTTGAGGATCGCCTGATAGACCTTGCGAGGGTCGCCTGTCAGTGCGCCATCGACGGCCATTTCTTCGATCTGGGCTGAGAGGTTGGTCAGCATGGCGACCTGTGGCGGCAATGCGCCGACGTGGACGGGATGTAACCCGTCTTTGTCGACAAACACCGGTACTTCGACACACGCATCTTGTGGCAGATTGGTGATGAGGTTGGTATTGCGTACATTGCCATTGAAGCGGAATGGTTCGCCGCCTGCGAGTGCATTGACGATATATGCAGCATACTCGTGACCGCGGTTCAAGTCCAAATTGGCGCTGCCATCGAACCATGAGCGTGCATCGTCACGCCATTCGTGTTCGCGACGGAGATACTCGTCCAAGATGTATGCATGGACGCCGGGATTCCACCCGGTGCCATGGGTGCAGTACTTCTCGATGAGATCTGGGCGCTTGCGGAACCAGGCGTTGTATTCTGAGTTGTGGCCGCTGGATTCGGTAACATAGTAGTCGAGGTTGAGGAACATCTCGTTACGGACGATTTCTTCGTTGTAGACTTCGGGTCGTTCCGTTATCGCTTTGCGAATCAACGGGATGGCGTCTTGGCCGTTCCAGTTGTATTTGACATACCATGCCATGTGATTGATGCCGGCACAGACATATTCGATTTCTTCGTATGGTGCACCAATCCACTTTGCCAGCATTTCTGAGGTGCCTTGGACGCTGTGACAGAGCCCGGTGATGGCGATTTTTGATTCATGTTGCATGGCACGGCACAACATGGCCATGGGGTTGGTGTAATTGAGCATCATGGCGTTCGGGCAGTATTTTTCCATGTCTTTGACAATGGAAAGCATTTCGGGGATGGTACGCAACGCGCGGAAGATCCCTGATGGACCGCGTGTGTCACCGACGTTGATGTCGATTCCGTATTTTTTGGGGATTTCGATGTCGTGGCGCCAGACTTGCACGCCACCGGCGAGGATGGTGACCATGACCACATCGGCACCTTGGAGTGCTTCTGCACGGTTGCGGGTTGAACGTACTGTTGCTGGATAGTTGCCCAATTCGATTATCCGTTTTACAGATTTTTCGGCAAATTCGAGGCGTTCCTGATCGATGTCCATCAGCACCAGTTCGGCGTTTTTCAGGCGATCAAACGTCAAAATGTCGCGGACGAGTGTACGCGTAAACCCGATGCTGCCCGCGCCAATAAAGGTAATCCGAGTCATTACTTTCCTCTTCCGTTCGTTGTGGTGTCTATATAACTCGTTGTGTGCGTCCAGAGTGCCGTACCCATGGCATAGACATCTTGGAGTGACGCAACGGAGCCATCAATAATCAATGCCTGCAGAAACGCATCACGATTTTGGGTGAGTGCCGCCTCGACAATCAGATTCACCCATGCATAGCGGCTCGCCAACATACCGGCAGCAGCAGGACCGAGGGGTGCTTGGACGAGCGGGGTCAACATCCCGTTTTGCATCTGTGCGGGTGATTCGACAATCGCCCCAAGCGGCAAATCGGGAACCTGACCGCGGTTTGGGCTGTTGATTGCATATACTTCTGGGGTGTGCCGACGTATCGTTTGGACGATTTCGACGACCTGTTCGTGTTCGCCGGCTTCGCGCACAAAGAGGGTATCAGGGAGCGGAGTCGTTGCCAATGCGTCAGCGGCCATGGCACTAAATTCCGCATCACCATCTGCAATTGTGCCTTCGAACGAAAACGCATCGACGCCTAAGCGCATCCCGTAGTACTGCCCATTCCGGAAAAACTGTGGAAAAAACTCGGTGACATGCCGATCGAGGACTGCAGGGAATGCACCGGTCAGCTGAAAAAGCTCCCAGGAAAAACGATTCTGGTCGGCATGTGTCACTGGAATCGTCTGCTGTGCCTTGGCGTAGGCATGCATCAACGGCATCAGATCTGTGCCGGCGCTGTCGATGGATGTCATCCAAGTGAGATGATTATACCCCGCGTAGTGGGCACGTAACGTCGCAGCAGGCACGTGCAGTGTCTCGGCGAGGAAGTGCAAGACATGCAACACACCGTGACACAGCCCTATCACCGGAATCCCTACGGCGTGCGTGATTGCTTGGCAGATGGGTGCCATCGGGTTTGAGTAATTGAAAAACAGTGCGTCAGGACAGAGATCCGCGACATCTCGGGCAATGGCAATCATGGCCGGAATCATGCGTATCGAGCGCGAACTGCCGCCTGGTCCCACGGTATCGCCAACAGGCATGTAGACGCCGTATTGACGCGGGATAAAGACATCCTGTTCCCAGGCACGCCGGCCGCCGACACCAACCGTACATATCACCACCGTCGCACCAAGCAATACATCACGCCGGTTGGTGCTGGCTCGTAGCACAATCGGGGCATGCGTTTGTGCAATCATCTTGTGCGCAAGGCGTTCGGCGACTCGCAGTGCCTCTGGGTTCGGATCAACCAAGCGGACTTCACACTGTTGCCCAGATGCCACCAAGTCTGCCAATAACCCACGGGTAAAGGATGCACTCCCCGCGCCAATCAACACATAGCGTTCCATGGGTCCCTCTGCTTACTTGAAGCCCGTCGTTGCAGCATTCTGCACGATTTGGCGTTGGAACAAAATATAGATCAACACAATCGGCAAAAGTACAATGACCGAAGCCGCCATTGTCAGCGCAGGGCGAGACCCGTGTGCACTGCTGTACCAGGTCAGAAGGAGCGGCAATGTCCGCTTTTCGTGGGTGGTGATGACGATTAACGGCCACAAATAATCGTTCCAAGTCGACATAAAAGTAAAAATACCCAGCGATGCTAACGGCGCACGGAGCTGGGGCAAAATGAGTCGACGGTAGATTTGGAACTCTGTCGCGCCGTCGATTCTGCCTGCATCAATCAGTTCCCGTGGAATCCCTTCGATGAACTGGCGCATCAAGAATATCCCAAATGCATCGATCATCGACGGCAAAACCAGTCCCCACAGCGTGTCGATGAGCTGGAGCTTGACCAAAATCAGGTACAGCGGAATCATAATCATTTGGAATGGGATCATGATCTGCGCCATCAACACACCAAACATCAGGTTTTTGCCGCTGAACTCATACCGTGCAAAGATGTACCCAGCCAGTGAGCTGGTAAACAGTGTGACCCCGACGCGTGCAAAGGCGACAAAGGTGGAATTGCCAAAAAACGTGAGCACCGGGACGCGTGGGTCAGAAAAAATGGTGATGTAATTTTGGAGGGTGGCTTGTTTGGGGAAGAATACCGGCGGGACTTTGATGATTTCCGCCGCAGTTTTGAGCGACGACACAATCACATAGACAAACGGCAATAACGTAACCGACAAGCCAAGCAGGAGAACGGCATAGCGTGCAACGCTGCCCATGCGGAGCGCGAATGACGGAGCTTTTTGGGAAGATACGGTCATCCTAGTACTCCCAATCCGTTTTGAGGACACGAAATTGAATCAACGTAAACGTAAAGATAATCAAAAACAGCACAAACGACATCGCGGCTGCCCAACCCATGTTTTGGTATCGGAATGCATTCTGATAAATGCTCATCAAGATTGTCTGCGTCTGTTCTCGGGGACCGCCATTGGTCATTACCTGCGCCAAAATAAACATCTGTAACGAAGACAACAGCGTCATCACACAGACGAACAGCATGGTCGGACGCAACAACGGCAACGTGACGAGCCAAAAGAGTTGCGACTCATTTGCGCCATCGACCATAGCGGCTTCGCGCAGATTGGCGGGGATTCCTTGGAGCGCCGCAATAAAAATAACCAAGTTGTAGCCAAAATCCTGCCAGAGGTGGGCAATAATCAGCGCCACCATTGCTAACGGAATCCCCATTACAAATGCCTGCGGATCGCTCAACCATGCTTTGGGAGCGGTCCAGCCTATCGCACGAATTGCGCCACTCAACAGCCCTGCTTGGGGATGATAGATGGCCCCCCAGATCAATGCGACAGCAACAGCAGATGTCACCGTCGGGAGAAAATACACGGCGCGGAAGAAGCCTTTGGCACGGACATGACTGCGTTCGATGATGATAGCGAGTGGTAACGTGATGGCCAAATTCAGTGGCAATACCAGGAACGAAAAGAGAAACGTATTGCCGAGTGATTTACGCAAGAGCTGTGCCGCTTGTGTATCGCCGAACATGGCAATGTAATTATTGATGCCAATAAAAGGATTGTCTGCACCAAGGCCAAACCATTCGCCACCAGCGCGCACGGGTGAATATTCGAAAAATCCAAGCACAATCGCCCAGATCATCGGAATCAAGCTAAACAGCATAAGATAGAGCATGATGGGTGTCATGATGCTATACGCAAACCGTTGTTGCGTGCGCCGAAGTTGTCCCCGTTGGCTCATGATACGCCTCCATGAAAACCGGGTGAGGACAACGTCCTCACCCGGTCTCTGTGTTTATTTGGACTTGCTATCAACCATTTCGTTTGCTTGCTTCTGGATAGCCGCCGCTGCTTGTTCTGGAGTGACTGTGCCCGACAACGCATCGGTCAGATTCTTCGCGATGATTTCGTAGAAGAGCTGATCGCGGTCCGTGACATTCCCCAGGTACGCACCATAGGGCAACAACGCGAAGGTTGGCTTGATCCACGGCTCGACAGCGAGGATTTCATCCGGTTGTTCGACGATTGACTTCATGGCGGGAATGGTGCCAGAAATCTGGTTGAATTTGAGTGCGTTGGCACGTTCGGCGGTCATGTATTGAACGAGCTTCCAGGACGCTTCGCTGTGCTTGGTGTTCTTCGAGACGACTTTGCCCCAGCCAGCGTCTGCGACGAACTTTGGCTCAGCACCAAACATCGGTGGCATCATGACATAATCAAACTTCGTGTCGGGGAAGTCGACTTTGCCCACGCCTGCTGCCCACGAGCCGATATAGCCAATGCCGACATTGCCATTAAAGAACGCATTTGGCAGACCGTTGTCACCAGAAAACAGCGTTGCATCGATGACTTTGTCGTCTTGGGCGTAGCGCGTCAGGGTGCGGATAACGTTGAGTGATTCTGGGCTTTCGAAGTTGAAGTGTTTGCCATCTTCGGCGAAGTACGTGCCGCCTTGTTCGAGGATGCCAGACAGCAACAAGAAGCCAAGGGTATCGCCACCAATGTAATGGAATCCAGCCGTTGTCATCGTGTCGCCATCCATCACGGTCATCTTTTTGGCGTCAGCGATGACGGCGTTGTAATCGGTGTAGTTTGGTGGGAATGGTATGCCGGCTTTTTCGTAGAGTGCTGGGTTGACCAATGCACCGCCGTATTCTAGGTTGAACTCGTTAGGCAGACCGTAGAGTTTGCCGTCGCAGTAGTACCCATCCAATGGGGCTTGGTAAAAGATTTCTTGGGCTTGTTTGTAGCTCATCACATCAGCCGGCATTTCGGCCAAGCGTGCGCCTTCGGCATAATTACATACCCATGAACCAAACATTTCGATGACGTCTGCCTCGGTACCTGCAGGCATAGAGGTCTGCAGTGTCTCGATGAACTGATCATACGGGAATGTTTCGTACTTCACGGTGATGTCGGGATTGGCTTTCATGAAGCCGTCGATGAGTTCTTGGTTGACCTTGTTGAATGCAGAATTCTGATGCGACCAGACGCGAATGGTGACTTTTTCTCCAGCGGCAGGGCCAGCCGGTGCGGCACTCGCGCAGCCCGTGATGACGAGCAACAACACAGCCATGAGCAGACGAGACAGTAGACGGTTCGACATGACTTCCTCCTGATAGACGCTTCATTGCGGATCGAGAAAAGGACTCACGGACGGTTCTATAGCACGACGACCGCATTGAGGTTGTGCGGATTGTCCGGGTCGAGCCCGCGGGACGTCGCGCGACTATACGCAATGCTCTGGAGCAGTGGCAGGGCAATCAACCCGTTGCATTCTTCCGGGAGGGTTGCATCCCACTGCATGTCAGAGGTAGCGTTTGGTCCAATCGAAAGGGTATGCCCACCGAGTGCACGCATATCCTTCAAGACTGCTTCCTCTTGGGCCTGTGTCAGCAGCGAACCGATACCGACGACAAGCGTTTTGGGGGTCACCATCGACTGTGGGCCATGGCGGAATTCCATATGGTGGAATGGTTCGCTGACGGTCAGCGACATTTCCTTCATCTTGAGGCTTGCCTCGCATGCGAGGCCGTAGCGATAACCGCTCCCCAAGAAGAAAAATTGATCATATGCAGGATTCGCGCCAATCGCCACACAGTGCGCTTGGTACTTGGCGATGACCGCAGCACCGACAGCCGGAATGGGAGCAAAATCCGCAAAATCCCCGCCGGTCAGCGCCCACAAGACCGCCAGAGCGCCGACATGAAGCACACTAAAGGCTCGGGTTTGAGCGATGCTCTGCTCTTGACCAGATGGCAGGACGATGTTGATGTCGCCGAGCGTAGCTAACGGACGCTCACCATAACAACTAATCGTGATGATGCGACCTTGTGGGGCTGATGCACGGAATTGCTCTGCTGCTTTGAGTACCTCGGTGGTGCTCCCAGAACGGCTCAGGAGAATCAACGTTGGTGTGCCGGTGCGTGGAATACTCGCTTTCGGGTTGTTCCAGATTTCGGATGCGGGGATGACCGAAACAGGGATATCACTCCGTTGTTGCTGCAAGCGACCCATTGCAACGGCGAGGTAATATGGCGAACCACAGCCGCTCCAGATAATGTGGGTGGCTTGTTGGACGGCCGCATGCTGCGTTAGCGTTGGCATATGTGTTGCCAATACCGCAAGCGCATCACTCCATGCTTGTGGCTGTGAGCAGAGTTCGTTCCAGGTATGCGTTCCGTGTTCTGGCATCGTGTACTTCCTTCACTAGACTCTTCGGCACTTATGCCAGGATGACTTGGACGCCAATGGCTGCGATTGCATCGCAGATGACAGGGTCTGCAGAAAAATCTGTTACCAACGTATCGACGGCACTCAATGGCGCCACAAACGCTGGTGCACTCCGACCGAGTTTGGTGTGGTCTGCGACCACGATGACTCTTCTGCCTGCGCTCAAAATGGCGCGATCAGTCATGGTTTCGGGGAGGTAATCGTTGGTCAAGCCGCTCACGACATCGATACCCCGAATGCCGAAAATGATTTTGTTGATGCGCAGCTCAGAGAGGCCTTGGACTGCCAGGTGGCCAATAAACGACGATTCACTCGCGCGGAACATGCCTCCCAGGCTAATCAGCGTTAGCTGACTTTCGGCGAGTGCAAGCATGACCGATAGTGAGTTCGTGACGACCGTAATGTCGTTGCGATCACGGAGTGCGTGTGCAACGGCCAGGCTGGTCGTGCCACTGCTGATGAACACCGTGTCACCAGGGACAATGAGGTCTGCAGCGAGTGCACCAATGCGCTGTTTTTCGGCATGTTGACGGCTGGCACGTTGCACGATTGGCGGTTCAGGTGGCGCTTCACCTTTGGCGATTGCGCCGCCGTGGACGCGGACGACAACCCCTGCATTTGCCAAGACATCGAGGTCACGCCGGGCTGTCGCTTCGCTGATGCCAAACTGAGCGCATACTTCACTCGTGTTGACTTGGCCACGTTGGGCGACAAATCGCTCAAGTTCTTGCATGCGGGGGTTGCGCAAATGTTTGGTCATAAGAGGTTCTCCGGCAGATGTGCCTAGTATATGACGGTTTATGATTGATTGCAAGTAAAAACGCTCGTCTGATGATTGTTTTTGGTGATGTGCTTCGTGCAATCCGTCACAATAGAGCGTCGCACATCACGTCACCCGTTCTGACGCATCACAATTCGACGACCTGTCCTGCTTGAGCAGCACGTGCTTGCTGATAGGCAAGGTGTGCAACCACCACATCTTGGGCTGCATTGCCCACCGACTTAAAGAATGTAATTTGTTCTGCATTCTTGCGACCGGGTGCCACCCCGTTCGCAATCTGGCCCACTTCAACGATGGAGTGTGGGTCTATCAGGCCTGCATCACGGGCATGGATGAGCTCGCCGGCTTCGCTCCAGGCAGCAGCGAATTGGTCGACGGCAATGTATGCGCGACCGAGGGTCTGTGGATGTGCCTCGATCATATCGTGCCGGTAGGACCCAACACCGTTAATATGCGTCCCTGGCCGGATCTCGTGGTCTTCAAAGACGGGAGTCGTTGCTGAAGTCGCCAGGCAGACCACATCTGCCTGTGCGAGTGCTGTAGCACGCGACGTTGTTGCGGTGACGTTGAGCGCCGGGAACTCTACTTGCATGCGTTCGACCAGGGTGTGTGCACGTGGCAAGGTGCGGTTTACGATAGTGACATCGCGAATCGGGCGAACGGCACAGACCGCCCGTATTTGGCCAGCTGCCTGCGCACCGGCACCAATGACGACGAGGTGCGTGCTATCGGGACGGGCAAGTAATTTAGTCCCGACGCCAGAGGCAGCTCCCGTACGCAAAATGGTCAGTTGGGTGCCATCCATCATCGCAAGTGGGACACCGGTTCCTGCATCAATCAGCAACACAATTGCATGAATGGTGGGAAGGCCGTGTGAGGGTCCGTTGTGTGGGAAGACCGAAACAATCTTCATCCCGAGGTGTTGGCCATCGACCAACGCAGGCATAAAAAAGGAATGCGATGCATGCTGCGCTTGCCCGATATCGATGCGCAAGGGTACTTCCGTTGCACCACGACTGATACTGGCATAGGCATGTTGGACTGCGTCGATTGCTGCGGGCATTGATACAAAGCGCAAAACGTCGGCTTTGCTGAGTGCGGTAATGTGCATTGCAGACTCCTCATAAATTCGATTTGCATATTGAATGGCGAGGTGTTATAGTAACTGAGGTTTCGCCTCCATCGTCTAGCGGCCTAGGACGACACCCTTTCAAGGTGTAGGTCGCGGGTTCGAATCCCGCTGGAGGTACCAATCGCAAGCGATGTGACTACGGTCACATCGCTTGTTTGTTCTGTGTTCAGAGAGTTGACTACAATACTCATGCAGTTTCCACGTGTGTTGTGAGGTGTCTATGCACGCACCACCTGCGAGTTTTCTCGTCGAGCCTGGGATATGGGCAGGGTCATATATCGGTGCACGCACCGATGGACAAACCGAGTCACATATATCTTGGTTGCAGGCACACGGAATCCGGTGTGTCATCGATGTGTCGAGCCCCGATGATCAACTCCCACCGTATGATGTGCTCTTAGGGCAACGTGCTCCCGAGATTGTGTATCAGAATTATCCCATACGCGATGGATTCGTGCCATCTCCTGCCCTCATGGTAGCAATTCTCGAGCAGTTGGCGACATGTAAAGCCAACGGCACGCCTGTGTACCTCCATTGTTGGGGTGGTGTCGGCCGTACGGGTACCGTTGTGGCGTGTTGGTATATGCGGCGTGGCTTGCATGCCTCGGCAGCATTGCGATTGCTCAACGAAACGCGTCAGTTTGCTGGTCTCAAACGGACATCTCCTGATTTTCATACCCAAATCGACTTCGTCGAACAATGGAGTGAACCCGACCGTGATACCCGTCTGCGGTGGAGCAGGTGGCGTGATCGGTTCCGCGGGGCGCTCCTGGGCGCTGCGTTGGGGAATGCACTGGGCGTAACCAACGATATGCGCAGTGGGAATACACTTTCGGAAATCGCCGATATTCGTGGTGGAGGCATTTTTTCGATTCCTGCAGGAGGATGGACCGACGAATCGGCAATGCTCCTCTGCGTCACCGAAAGCCTCATACAGATGCGCCGATTCGATGCACGCGATATCGCTGATCGCTTTCTGCGCTGGTGGCGCGAAGCATACATGACGTGCAATGGTCGCGTCTACGAAGTCGGCAGTACCACACGCATGGCGTTGTTTAGCTATTTGCAGTCCGGCAATCCACTCAGTGGGTTGCCTATCGCGACCCCCTCAGGCAATGGTTCCGTGACACGAGTCGCCCCTGTTGCATTGTTGTATAGTCACGCTCCCCAAGAAATGTTGCGTAATACCATACTCAGTAGTCGCATCACACATGGAAATGCAACGGCAATCGATGCGTGTCAATACGTTTCATGGCTCATTTCCCTGTTTTTGGAAGGTGTCGAAAAAGAAACCGCCCTCCAACTCCCATGGCCATATGAGCCGCTGTCCCCTGATATTGCTGCCGTTGTGAACGGGTCATATCGCACCAAAACCATTGCCCAAATTCAAACGAGCATCGACATTTCCGAAACGCTTGAAGCAGCACTCTGGGCACTCTGGCACACCGATGACTTCGCAACGGGAGCCCTCGCCCTCGCCAATATGGGCGGATTTACCGAATCGGGCGGACAATTATATGGCGAATTAGCAGGGGTGCTCTATGGCGAATGCAACTTGCCCGCCGCATGGCTCGAACTCCTCCAAAAGCGGAACGAAATAGCATGGTTGGCCGAAGAATTGCTCCGCACCGCATGGCAAAATCTCGTCATGAAAGCGACAGAGAAGAGTCAAGATGGAATATAAAACGTTCTATACGATCGACGCTGGACTGTGTGTCGGACCGCATCCCGCCCACAGCGGGACTGCCCCAGACGTGGTGCTCATCGACATCCTCCGGGAGTACCGCGTATCGACTATCATCGATCTCACTAGTCCTGCTGATGGACTGGTGCAGCCACTCTCTGTCTTGACTGCGACACTCCCCGGTCTGACCATTCATTCGTTCCCTATCCCCGATATGGGAGTGCCGAGTTATCCGTTGATGCACGCAGTACTCGATGCCATCGATGCAGCACGTGCCGCACACCACGTGGTGTATCTGCATTGCAAGGCTGGGATTGGTCGGAGTGGGTTGACCGTGGCATGTTGGCTCATCCGCCACGGTGCACAGCCTGTCGACGCAATAGCGCAATTAGCAACCCACCGCGGGAAGCTGCATGCCGTGTCGCCTGCGCCAGAATCTGCCATACAACGCGAGTTTGTTCATGCATGGGCAGAGCCGAGTCAGTCAGTTGCAACAGACATACGTACCTTTCGCGATCGCTTCCGTGGGACCCTCCTGGGGTTGGTGGTCGGTGATTGTTTGGGTGTTCCGTTTGCATTCGCCAAACATGAGGACACGTTCGTCACAAGTATGCAGGGGGCAGGGCCGTCCGGTCTCGGAGTAGGCGAGTGGACCGATAGGACGTCAATGGCGCTGTATGTAGCAGACAGCATCGTCTCGTGCGGTGGATTTGACGCACACGATCAGATACAAGGGTATCTGCGTTGGCAAAACGAAGGCCACTGGCCGAGGAGCAGCACCTGCTTCGATAGTGTGAAGACTGTCTCGCAGGCGCCGATTCAGGAACAATCTGCTGGCATGGGATTCCTGAGGAGGACCGATCCAATGACTGCAGGGCATGGTTCGTTATTGCGTTTGGCACCGATCCTGATGGCATTTGGATATGATGCAGCACAGTGTGCCGATTATGCGGCGCAGAGTGCACGCACCACCCATGGTGCAGCTACCACTGTTGACGCATGCCAACTCTATGCACGATATCTCGCAGCGGCATTGCAGGGCGTCCCAAAAGACGCAGTGTTGCAAGTACCTGGCCTAGCATTCACGACCCCAGAAATACAAGCAGTCGCCTCAGGCTCTTTCCTGACCAAGCAACCGCCCACAACTGTCGGTAGCGATTTTGAAGGCACGGCACTCGAAGCGGCGTTGTGGGCGTTTGCGAGTAGTGACACCTATGCAACTGCGACGCGAGCGGCGGTGAATCTTGGCCATGATGCACATACCACTGGCGCGATTTGTGGGATGTTGGCGGGTGCATATTATGGCGAATCCGGGATTCCTGCTGAATGGCTCGATGTCGTCGTCCGCAGACGCGAGATAGAATGGCTCGCCGAAGAATTATTGCGCGTGAGTTGGCCACACTGGAAGCGAACTTTTGGGGCAGTCTAATCGTCTATGTATCGTGTTTTCGTGTGTTTATCTGACTCTCATCTCGAGTTCAGGTATATTTTATACAGAACGTGGATGCTGTGGCATCGACAGATTCAGTATGTGGAGGTTCCATGATAGAGGTAGTAGGGTTGACGAAGCGCTACGGTGACGTAACCGTCGTCGACGACGTTTCGTTTACCGTAGCGCGCGGCGAAGTGCTGGGGTTCTTGGGGCCAAATGGTGCCGGCAAAACCACGACGATGCGCATGCTGACCGGGTATTTGCCTGCCACGAGTGGTTCGGTGACCATCGCCGGGTATGATGTGATGACCGATCCACTCAACGCCCGCCGGCATATTGGGTATTTGCCGGAAGGTGTGCCGTTGTACACCGAAATGACCGTTTCGGGGTATCTCGATCACATGGCGCGCTTGCGCAATCTCGCCAATCGTCCCGAAGCAATCGAACGTGCCATGGAATTGGTGCATTTGTCGTATCGTGCCCATGATCGCATTGGTAAGCTCTCAAAGGGGCAACGACAGCGCGTCGGTCTCGCGCAGGCACTGCTCCATAATCCGGATGTGCTGATTTTAGACGAACCAACGGTAGGCCTTGATCCACGTCAGATTATCGAAGTCCGGGAACTCATTCGTGAGCTCGGTGCCACCCGCACGGTGATCTTGAGCACCCACATCTTGCCCGAAGTGAGTATGCTGTGTAACCGGGTGGTGATCATTAAAAAGGGGACGGTTGCTGCGGTCGACACCCCAGCAGGGTTGACTGCACGATTGCAAGGGTCGGAGCGTATCGAAGTTCAGACGGGTGCACAAAATCTTGATGTGCAACGCTTCTATAGCATCCCTGGGATAACCGCTGCGACCGAATCCACACCTGGTCACATCGTCATCGAGACCGATTCGAGTCGCGAAGTACGCCCCGATATTGCCCAGCTCGCGGTGACCCAACAGTGGAGCCTGCTCGAAATGCGCAAAGTCACCCTCAGCCTCGAAGCAATCTTCCTCGAGCTCACGACCCAAGAAGAATCCGTGGACACCGTGGCTGCGTCAGATGAACATCCCGATGCACCTCCTGCGCAGCACGTAGCAGCCACTGCCGAACAGGAGCACGCCTAATGCGTACTGCGTTGGTCATTGCACGCCGCGAAATTCTGGCGTATTTCATCTCTCCGATTGCGTATCTCGTCTCAGCAATGTTTCTGCTGATTTCGGGCTTTCTATTTTCCTTGATTTTGATACAAAGTCAGCAAGCCAGCATGGACGGCTTGTTTCTCAATGTGACGGTGGTGTTGATATTTATTGCACCGCTACTGACGATGCGGTTGTTAGCCGACGAGCAAAAATCCGGCACGCTCGAAATATTGCTCACGGCACCGGTACGCGACTGGGAAGTCGTCATTGGTAAGTACTTGGCGGCAATGGGCTTATTTGTCGTGATGCTTGCATGCACCCTGTATTACCCCATCATCTTGTGGCGTATCGGCGGCAATCCGGATTGGGGTCCGGTGTTAACCGGTTATTTGGGCATTTTGTTGCTCAGTTCGGCAATGTTTGCAATCGGAACGCTGACATCGTCATTGACCGAAAATCAAATCGTCGCCGCTGTGTTGGGATTCGGTATCTTGTTGCTCCTGTGGCTCATCGATGCTGCGGGGAACTTGGCCACTGGCGCCACCGACATTTTGCGCTATTTGTCGTTGCCGAGTCACTATAACGACTTCGCTCGTGGAGCAATCACCATCGAAGACGTTGTCTATTACCTCAGTGTGACGTTTGTCGCGTTGTTTTTGGCGACCCGCTCGCTCGAATCACGGAGATACCGCTAATGTCTTTCAAGCAACGAATACAAACAACTCTTGGCTTGCGTGGCGTGCGGTATGGCGCAAATGCGAGCGCGATGACGATTTTGTTTATCGTAGTCATGGTACTCAGTAATATTCTGGCGGTCCGGTTCCACACACGCTACGATTTGACGGCGCAGCAGGAATTTACGATTTCGCAGCAGACCAAACAAATTTTGCAGAAGCTGTCGCAACCCGTCGAAATCATCGGCTTTTATAACGGTCAAGATGCAGCAGTGCAAGCAGACCTCGAAAGTCGTCTGAAAGAATACCGTGCGGTTTCTTCACAAATCAGCTATCGCTTTGTTGATCCGGATCGTGATCCGGTCACTGCGAGCGCCGAAAATATCACAACCTATGGCACCGTCGTCTTCAAATCTGGAGAACGGCGACAGGCCATTAACGCCATCGATGAAAAAGACATCACTGGTGCAATCCTCAAAGTCAGTGCAACCACCAAGACCAAAGTGTTCTTTGTGACGGGGCATCGTGAACGGCCCATTGACACTACTGATCCCAATGGACTCGGTGATGTCAAGCAATTGCTCGAGGCAGATAACTTGGTCGTAGAACCGATTAATCTGGTCATCAGCGCTACTATTCCGCTCGAAAATACGGTGCTGGTCGTGGCTGATCCCCTTGATGCGTTGCAACCAGCCGAAGAAGCGACGATTCAACAGTACCTCGACCAAGGCGGCCGTATGGTGTTGATGTCGAACACCCTTTCACCGGCACCGCTGTCAGGTGCCATGGCGCAATGGGGCTTGGCGTGGAACAACGACATCGTCTTGGATGAACAATCCCAAGTGGGCAACCCCGTAGCCCCTGCGGTTCTAGAATACCCGTATTCGGATATCACCAAAGATCTTGCTGGCCAAGCGAGTGTGTTTAACTCGGTGCGCACGATTGCAATGATCAACGAAGAATCCCCCGAAGGATACACGGTGGATGCATTGTTGAACAGTAGTGACAACAGTGTGGCAGCGACGAAATTCGATGCAGGTCAGGTCGAAACGCAAGAGAGTGACGAAAAGGGCCCACTGACGTTCGGGTATACCATCGAAACTCCAGCCAAATCACGAATCGTGGTCGTCGGTGATGTCGATTTTGTGACGAATGGCTTCCTGAAGTTGACACAAGCTAATGCGCCGTTGTTCCGCAATATGGTTGCCTGGGCTGCGGCACAAGAGGAGCTCATTTCGGTTCCGACACAAGAACCGGTTGACCGGCAAGTGTTTATGACCGAGAGCCAGGCAAATATCATTTTCTATAGTTGTGTGGTTGGCCTCCCGCTGCTGTTCCTGTTGACGGGCGTGGCAGTGTGGTGGCGCCGACGGTAAGGGTAAATATGAACGGCAAATGGACCATCGTACTGTTGGCAATCGTCATGGCGCTCGGTGGGTACCTGTATGTTGTACCTGCCCCGAGCACGGTCCCCGAGGATATTGCTGCCAAACGGGTAGATGTAGTCAATCTTGTATCGCGTGAAGTATCAGGGTTTTCGGTATTTAAAAACGACGGTTCGATGTTTGGTGTGGCACGGAATGGCGAGGGCTGGGCGATTACCCAGCCACAACCGGCCCTTGGTGACGATATAGGGATAGGCCAAGTCGTCGCGACGTTGTCGCAGCTCCAAGCCCAAGAAATCATCGAGAAGCCAGTCGATGCCGAAGCATACGGGTTACTTTCGCCGACGCTGACCATTATCGTCCAAGGAAAATTCGGACAAGCAGCCTTGATCCGTGTGGGCGACCGCAATCCCAGCGGCGGTGCTCGCTATGTCCAGGTTGATAAGGATGAACGGGTATTTTTGGTGAGCGATCCGGTCTTGGATACCATCGATAGCTGGTTCTCCACGCCTCCACTCGCACCGACGGCATTGCCTGCACTGCCGAAGGCACCATAAGGAACACCTGACAAAACCGGAGTACTGCAGCCGCAGTACTCCGGTTTTTTTTATTGAAATGCACTGATCAAACCGATAATGCAGTGCCAGAGCCCAGCGCCACAAGATCACCGTCCATGCTAATCGTCACGCGCTGCTTTTATCGAAAAAAGAGCCACCCTCCGATTGCTCCGACAAAGGGGATGAGCCACCCAGGGAGTGCGCTACGCCAGAGGAGGAGTGCTGCAGTCATGCCAAAAGCGAGTGTGGCAGGCGTTGTTGCGACGTGGAGCCGTAGCAAGGTATACGCACTGGCGGCCAAAATACCCACTACACATGCGTGTACCCCAGCGAGTGCGCTGCCGATGCGCGGGTGCATGGCGATCTGCGCCCACCATGGTTGGATGCCCAGGATGAGGAGAAACCCAGGCAAAAAGATGGCAACCGTGCCGGCGACTGCACCCCAGAGCGTGCCACCGGTGGCTACCGTGCCGATGTAGGTAGCGAGTGTGAACAATGGTCCGGGCATGAGTTGGGCATATGCGTAGCCTTCGGTGACGGTCTGTACCGGAAGTATCCCACTCTGTTGCATGCGTTCCGTCAGCATTGGGAGCACGACATGGCCACCGCCAAAAACGAGTGCGCCTGCCTGAAACAAGATGCTAAAGACCGAAGGCACAAACGCTGTAACACAGAGGAGGAGTACAAAAGCACCAAGCAAGAGGGCTCCGAGCCGCCGTGGGAGTGTGATCGAAGGGTTGGCAGAGACAGCAGTGGAAAATCCCGGCACTATGATCGCAATGACCGCGGCACTCCACAGGACAATGATTTGGGTAATGGGCCCTGGCCAGAGCAGCATCACCACAAACGTGGTCGACGCTATTGCAATGCCCGCCCCATGCGTGTATATCGGCTTCGAGAGCATCCAAACGGCGTGTGTCACGACTACTGCTGCACCACACAAGAGCCCAGTGGTAAGCCCCGGAATCGACACAAAGACGGTCTGACCGCGGGCGGCGATGTACAACAGGAGTGCAGAAGGAAGCGTAAAGCCCAGGAATGCGGCAATCGAGCCCGCAATGCCGGCACGTCGTGCGCCGATCAACATCCCCAATTGTGAGCTCGCAGGACCAGGAATCAATTGACATAAGGAACTATCGTGTGCGAATGCTTCTGCCGACAGCCAGCCATGTCTGTCGACGAATTCCCGTGAAAATGCTGCAATATGTGCCGTTGGCCCACCGAAGGTGGTAAGGCCGAGACGCAAAAACGTCAAAAAGACACTCCCGAGTCTATGCCACATACCCACTCAGTTCGCATGTTTTGCGATACATGTCCGGTGCCGTAATCAATGCTTCGCCAACCAATATTGCATGTGCGCCGTGGCCTCCGACTGTGGCGACATCGGCAGCGGTGAAGATGCCCGATTCACTGACCAACGTGATGTTGCGGTCGCGCGGTAGCTTCTGAGCGACGTGCCCGGTCGTGGCCAACGAGAGCGTAAAGGTGTGCAGATCACGATTGTTGATGCCGATAATGGCACAATGCAGGTCGAGTGCGCGCTGTAACTCGGCATCATCATGAACTTCGACGAGTGCCGCCATACCCAATGCCGCAGCGTGGGCGGTGTATTCGCTGATTTGTGCATCGGTGAGGGCAGCCACAATCAACAAAATAGCATCCGCTCCATAGGCACGGGCTTCGATAATCTGGTAGGGGTCGACGATGAAGTCTTTGCGAAGGAGTGGCGGGTGATGTCCGTCGGGACCGACAGCGTCTTGGTGGCGGATTGCTTCGAGATATTTCAGGCTCCCTTGGAAGAAGCGTTGGTCGGTCAACACCGAGAGCGCCGATGCCCCACCACGGGTGTATGTTGCAGCTATCTCGAGTGGGATAAATGGATCAATGAGGACCCCTCGTGAAGGAGAAGCTTTCTTGACTTCGGCAATCAGGGTTGGTCGTGTATGGCGTCGTAATGCCTGCGCAAACGAGCGTACCGGAGGTGCGCTGGCAGCGCGACGCTCGAGTTCTGCGGTCGGCACTTTGGCCCGTGCGCGAGTCACCTCGATGGCTTTGTGTTCGAGAATTTGTTGTAGGATGGTCGATGTCATAGATCCTCCTGGAAAGTGGACTAGCGTAAGAACCAAAGACCTGTGACGAGCAATGACAGAATGGTAATCGGTACACCGACTCGTGCATAGGTCGCAAAACGTATCGATATATTCGCTTGCGCTGCACGTTCTGCGACGATAAGGTTGGCAACAGACGCGAGTAACGTCGTGTTTCCCGCGAGGGTAGAACTTGCCGCCAACATCATCCACGCTGGTTCCGGGGTCGGAAAAGCGGGGATATACCTACTCAAGATAAGCACTGCAGGCACGTTACTGACCAGATTCGAAAGGACTGCAGCAATAGCCCCGAAACGCAACAGCGACCCGTCGAGGAGTGCGTTTGTCTGTAGCGCGAGCCACGTGGCAGTCTGTGTCTGTCCAAATGCTGCGGTCACAATAAAGAGTGACGAAAAAAAGACCAACAATTCACTGTCTATAGAACGAATAAGCTGTGTCGGCACGGTGGTGCGTCTGATCACAGTGGTTGCAGCAGTACAGAACACTGCGACTGCAGGAGTCACACCCAACAGCAACAGCAGGGTCAGTAGTGCGATGGTGAACAGACCACGCCAGTGGAGCTGTGGGGAGGACTTTTGGGTGACGACTGGTTGGAATGCCGTGAGTGTATGGCGGTAGGTCACCCAGAGAATGCAAAACGCAATAAACAAGGAAACGAAGACAACCGGCGCCATTTGTAACGCAAACGCCACAAAACCAATACCGGAAGCATTCCCGATGATGATGTTCTGTGGGTTCCCGGTGACGGTGAGTGCTGAGCCGATGTTGGCACTAGTCGCAATACCGAGGAGGTAGGGAAGCGGATCGGAACCGCTTTGACGTGCCAACACAATCACGAATGGGGTAAGCAGCAAGACAACCGTGTCATTCAAGAACAACGCCGAAAGAACGGCACAGAGGAGCATCAACACGCCCAACAATACCAAACCGCTTCGGATAGAGCGAACCAGACAAAATGCCAGATACGCAAATAGACCATCTTCTTCAAGAACGGTACAAATTACCATCATTCCGGCAAGGATGACAATCGTCGGAATATCGATGGCATCCCATGCATCATGTGGCGTGAGCGTGCCAATGCCGATGAGGAGTGCTGCGCCAATCGTGGTTAACCCAGCACGATTGACCGCAACATAGGGCCAACGACCAACGGCGATGCCATACATGACGGCACAGACCGTCGCGATACTCACGACCTCGCGTGTCACAAAGCCGCCCAGAGTAGGAGCAGGTGGGTGTTGCGCGTGTGATGCACGTTATTCGCTGTAGCGCTCTTCGAGCCACGGATCCGCATGATTGTTGTACCCGTAACGCTCCCAAAAGCCTAAGCGATCTTCGCGCATAAACTCCAGGCCACGCAACCACTTGGCACTCTTCCAGAAGTATTTTTTGGGCGTGAGAAGTCGCAGCGGATACCCGTGGTCGGGGGTGAGTTCTAGGTCATCGTACTTGTAGGCGAGTAACGCATCGTCGAGCATCAAGAATTCGAGCGGCACGTTTGCAGTGAAGCCGTATTCGCAATGAGCCATGACGTGAGTGACACCAGGTTGGAGCGGTGGCAACATTCCCAGGAAGTCGCTGAAGCGCACGCCGCGCCAGTGGGTATCGAGCTTTGACCAGCGTGTCACACAGTGGATGTCAGTAACAACGTCAACGGTAGGTAATGCACGAAATTCATCGTAGCTGAAGGTCTTTGGCGATTCGATGGCACCCCACACACGCAAATCCCAGGTTTCGGAGAGATTCTGGTAGTTGGGTACTTCACCGTAATGCAACACGGGGAACTTTTCGGTCAGGTGTTGACCAGGTGGCACACGATTCGCGACGTCTTCGGGGGTATGATTGGCCTTGCGGCGGAATGCGTTGAGCATAGTACTCCTCTTCGGTAACTATATGTAGTATACCAATGGATTGGGCTGGGCTACCAGAGTGGGTGCGTGTTGCGCAAATCTGGCCAACCGGGTATGTCGTTCGGAACAAAATCACCCGCTTTCCCCCACGCGCGCAACGCCAAAAACGGAGCAGGCGTCCATTCACGCACGGGTTTTGGTTCGGATGGGGGGAGGTGCGCAATGATATCACTGACACCCAAATGGATTTTGGGACGAGGCATGGTGCGTGACTGCCAATGCTCGTCGAGTTCGAGGAGTCGCGCCAGTGCGATGCGATATGCTTCCTCGTCTTTGGTATGCAACAGACGGGACATCAGTACTCGCACCAACCCGCTGGTTTGCTCGAGGTCATGCAGAAAGCGTTGCATCGATTGCGTCAACTGCGTTTGGAGGTGTTGTAGCGCATTGTTGAGGCGATCATACCGTTGTAGCAAACGATAGAGTTCGCTTTGGAGCGGATTGGTCATGTCACTGGCCGTGTGAAAAGACGCATCAAAGGCATTTACTTCATGCCGAATGCTCTGAACCCCGCGTTCGATGTCTGCTGCAACCGAGAGTGGATAGAGAATGAGAAACTGCTCGACCATATTCATCTGGCATTGGAGCATGGCACGCGCGCGGTCGCTCCGTTCGCTGACGAGGGTAGCGAGCTCGGGGGTTGTGAGCCGGATAATCGGCGTTATCCGTTTGTTGAATGCACGTGCAGCATGAAAGCACGCGAGACCGTCAAACGGCATTGCATCCGCAGCGTGATGTGCTAAGGCAAATGCTTCATCGAGTTCTTGTTGTGTCGTAGCGTCGATGACCAATCCGGCACTGCGTTGTGTCCCCAGAATATGCACCAAGTCTTCACATTCTGCGTATTCTTGCCGAGCCAGCAGTTCCAACCGGTTGCTGTCGTCGGCTCTTTGGATAATGCAGGCATACATGGTTTGGGCCCGACGCTGGGTGCGTTCAGCGGTGTGTATCGCATCGGCGATGTCATTGTGTCGATGTGGTTGCCGCGCGTTGAGGTATTGGGCGTGTGCTGTTGTCACGAATGCTGTGGCCGCGTGTACTTCTGCTTCGCTCCCGGTGTGTCGCATGTCCGAGTCGGGTGCAAGTCCGATCCGAACGAGTTCTTGGAAGGATGCATATGCCTGTGCTCGTTGTCCTTCGAACTGCGTATTTTGATGCTGCAGTGCTGCGATGCGTTCGCCATGACGTTGCTGCAGGGCAGGGAGGCTTCCTCCGCGTTCAACGGCGGTGCTCCGGGTCTGTTCGGCGTATTGCAAATGCTCACGCGCCGCGACTAAATCTGCGGCAATCAACGATGCCAATGCAGCATCGATGCGTGAACTCGCAGTCACGAAGAGTTCGCGACTTTCGCGCACATCATAGCCCTGTACTGCTGCTTTTTCGGCTGCTTGGCGCCCCGACGAGATACCGTTGCGGATGTCAACGAGTTGCGTCAGGACATCACCGAGTGCCTCATAGATTGCCATCGCACGCGCTGTTTCGGGTTCGATATCGTCGTAGCGGTGTGCAGCCATGGCTGTTTGGGCCAGTACCAGATGTTTGTCGGCAGGCATCAACATCGTATGTACGGTGACGCCGAGCGCATTTAGACGGTGTGCCAAGGTGGTATGCGCTTTGCGGGCTTGGTCTATGTGTTGGGTGAGTGCGGTGAGTTTTGCTTCGAGCCGCGAGCGGAGCTGAATACCCCGTTGCAATGCCTCTTCGATGGGCGGAATCAGCGGAGTGAGTTGCTCAACGATACCTAATAAACCGCGGTAGGATGCCTCATCTGGAGTTTTGGGGAGTGCCCGTAGCGCTTGCTCGAGGCGTTGACTACAGTGGTTGTATTGTTCTTCGGCTTCGTGGAGCGCAGCAGCAATGCTCCCTGCATCGGTATCACTGAACCGTACACGATCGTAGCTGGCACGTTCGCGTTCGTTGTTGAGCAGCTGTGCGGTGTAATTCAAACGACTTTTGATGCCGCGCAACGCAATATCTGTGTCGCCTTGAGCTTGCGCGATCCCTTTGTCGGTACGGATTTGACGTCGGACACGGACGAATAAGACCACCACGAGCACGAACACCAGCGTGCCGATACTGATAACGACAATCTGCTGGATGAGAAGCGGCGTCATGGTAGTCAAAAAGTTCGAATCCATAGCGATCACTCATTCCTAAACAGCCAACAAAATCTAAAGAGATACTCCAAGAACCTGTGCGACGCTAAAGATGTCTTTGTCACCACGGCCAGACAAATTGACCAAGATAATCTGATCGGGCGTCATCGTGGGGGCAATTCGCATCGCATCAGCAATCGCGTGAGCACTTTCGAGGGCAGGGATAATCCCTTCGAGCTTACTCAATGCTTGAAAACCCTCCAACGCCTGCTCGTCGTCGATCGAGACATAGGAAACGCGACCTTGGTCGTGCAAATTCGCATGCTCTGGTCCGATGGCAGCATAATCGAGGCCTGCAGAGATACTGTGGGTAGACGAAATCTGGCCGTCCGTATTCTGCAAAATATACGTATAGCTCCCTTGCAACACACCCCTGCTCCCACCCTCGAAGCGGGCAGCATGGTTGCCTTGCGTAATCGATCGCCCACCGGCTTCCACTCCGCGCATCTTGATATTCGGGTATTCGAGGAATGAGTGGAACATGCCGATGGAGTTCGATCCGCCGCCCACACACGCAATAATCAGGTCAGGTAAGCGCCCTGCAGCAGCAATGATTTGATAGTGCGCTTCGCAGCCGATGATGGATTGGAAGTCGCGCACCATGGTTGGGTACGGATGCGGCCCCAAAGCGGAACCGAGGAGGTAATACGAATCAGGATTCGAGACCCAGTCGCGCATCGCTTCGTTGATGGCGTCTTTGAGCGTGCGCGAACCAGAGGTCACACCCCGTACATCGGCACCCATCAAGCGCATGCGGAAGACATTCGGCTTCTGGCGCTCGATATCGTCCACACCCATATAGACGACACATTCCATGCCCAGTAGGGCACAGACGGCCGCCGTAGCCACACCGTGTTGGCCTGCCCCTGTCTCGGCGATAATGCGCTTTTTGCCCATCCGTCGTGCCAATAATCCCTGGCCGAGGGCATTGTTGATTTTGTGGGCGCCGGTGTGTGCCAAATCCTCGCGTTTGAGATAAATCTGTGCTCCACCGCAATGTGCACTGAGCCGTTTCGCATGGGTAAGTGCTGTCGGACGCCCGATAAATGAGGCTTGCAGTGCCGCGAGTTCATCCCAAAAGCTCTTGTCGTCTTTGATTGCTGCATAGGCTGCGATGAGGTCCGCCACGGACGGTGCCAGCGTCTCGGGGATGTAACTACCGCCGTATGGCCCAAACATACCGGGGCGTTCGCTGTGATTCGTCATGACGGTTTTTCTCCATAGATGGGTACCTGTGGCAGCGCGAGTTGCTGACACAAGAAGGAATACTCGATCGCGCGATCAGCCATAATCGCTTTGCGCCCGCTTTTGCCGGCATGGCCTGCGTGCATATCAGTGACGAGGTAATACGTCCCTGCCGGCACCGTATGTCGAAGCGCCGCGATCCACTTGGCAGGCTCCCAATATGATACCCGGGGGTCTTGGAATCCTGCGGTCAACAGCATGGCCGGGTATCGTTGGGATTGGACATGATCGTAAGGGGAATACTGCTCCATCCACGCCGCTTCGGTTGGGATTGTCGGATTACCCCATTCTTCGTATTCGGGAACGGTGAGTGGAATCGTGGGATCGCACATGGTGTTGATGACATCAACGAACGGGACGAGTGCAATAGCCGCTCGGTATAATTCGGGACGCTGTGTTACCACAGCCCCCACCAATAAGCCACCGGCGCTCCGCCCATAACAGGCAAGCCGGGTAGCGCTGGTGTATTGTGCAGCGATAAGGTATTCGCTGCAGTCAACGAAATCGTCGAAGGTGTGGTGTTTGTGCGCGAGTTTCCCATTCAGGTACCACTGCCGTCCACCTTCACCACCGCCGCGGATATGTGCAAATGCCAAAACGACGCCCCGCTCGAGCAAACTCAACCGCTCGATAACGAACCCGATATTGAGATTCGCACCATATGCGCCGTAGCCAATTTGCAACGCCGGTGCCCGTCCATCACGGGCGACCGATTGGTGGTAGACAATGGTCATGGGGATGAGTGCACCATCACGTGCGGTGACGTGTACCCGTTCAATCTGGTAGTCTGACGGGTTGTGCGGGCATCCCACACTATCGCGCTTGAGGATCGTCGAATCCCCCGAATGCAGGTTGTATGCGGTGGTAATGGTGGGGGTGACGGGGGTAGCGTAGCCATACACGAGGGTATCGCTGGCATAGACATGGGTGTCGGTGTCGACCAAGCTGTATGCCGGATCGGCAAACGTCATCGTCTGGAGATGGTTCGTCCCATGCGCCACATACTCGATGTGTTGCAACCCGCCACGACGGACCCAGGCAACGACATATCCCGCGAGCGCGGTAATGTGCTCGATGAGTGAGTCGGCGCGTGCGGGAATGACACACGTCCACTCTGCGTCGCCAAGCAACTTGGTATACAGCGCAAAATCAGGGGCAGCGCGATTCGTGCATTGATAGACACGGTTGCCTGCGAGTGCAATCGTGTATTCGATCCCGGGGTCGCGTGATCCCATACACCCTTTTGACTGACCTGTTTGACTGTCGAAGACCCAGACCTCCGACGTCTGAGAACTATAGCTGCCAACAATGAGGTGCTGTCCATCACCTGATGCTACCAAATCGACATTAAAGCGCTCGTCGGATTCATAATAGAGGCGCACTGCACCACTCCGCGAATCAGCGTAGCGCCACGCCATGACTTCACAGGGGCGCCATGCTTCATCCGGGCGGACGAAGTAGATAGACGCGCTGTCTGGTGACCAGGCGAGGCCATAATAGATATCGTCGAGGGGCGTGATGCACGTGCTCCCATCGGCAATGCGCCGGATGTGTAAGCGGAAGCGTTCGTTGCCGGTATCGTCAATGAGAAAAGCAAGCAACTGTGTATCAGGGCTAACGCGCCAGCCACCGAGTTTGCAGTAACTCTTGCCATGGGCTTCGGTGGGGATGTCGAGCACGGTCTGCACCGCAGTGGAATCAGCTATTGGCCAACGGACAAGCACCGGGTATTGTGCATCGGGAGCGAGGCGGAACTGATAGACAAACCCATTTATGGTCTGCGGCGCTCCATCATCGCTTGGCGCAAGGCGCTCGACTAATTCGTCACATAACGATTGGTGCAACGTACCTTCGAGGTGCGTCGCGGCATAGGTATTTTCTGCATGGAGGTATTCGAGTACCGCGGGGTTGGTGCGCTCGCGAAGCCAGGCATAGTGGTCGACACGAGGTATTCCGTGGAGCATACTGTGGAGCGGAATGCGGGGTGCACGGGGTGCGTCTGGCATACGAACCTTTCGTGTGGGTAGTCACTCTATTATACACGGTCGGTCCGCCCAAACCGCCGGATACGGCGCAAATCAGTGTATGATAGGAGGCATACTACGGATATTCGTTAGCGTGCAAGGAGCCCTCATGGGGAAGTACAGCGAAGCAGTTGCAAAGGCCAAAATCGTCGCGATTGTGCGTCTCGAATCGTATGATCGTGCACTGGCCGTCGCCGAGGCACTCTTGGCTGGTGGCATCAATGCCATTGAATACACCTTAACCGGAACCGGTGCGTTTGAGGCAGTCCACAAAGTCCGGAACGCGCTCGGTGACCGTATGCTCGTCGGTGTCGGGACCGTCTTGTCAGAACACGATGCCTCTGAGTCGATTGCCGCCGGTGCACAGTTTTTGGTGACACCAGCCGTTCGTCCCAAAGTCATCAAGAAAGCAAATAAAGCAGGTATCCCGACGTGTTGTGGTGCGCTGACACCTACGGAAGCGCTGACCGCACACGAAGCCGGTGCAGAGTTCATCAAGATCTTCCCCGCACGGACCTTCGGTCCCGCATACATCAAAGACATGTTGGCGCCGTTGCCCTTCCTCAAACTAATGCCTACCGGTGGAATCGATGCCACGAATCTCCAACATTATCTCGCCGCAGGAGCCATCGGCGTGGGTATCGGTGGGAGTTTGGTACCCGCCAAAGCGGTTGCAGACGGTGATTGGCAACAATTGACAAACGGCGCACGTGCCTGCGTGGCTGCTTTGCGGGGGGTGTAACCATGCCAGAGGTTTTGACGTTTGGTGAATGTATGGCGGTGTTGTATCCGCCAGATCCGGTCGTCATCGACGACGCGCCCTTGCTCAAATGGGATATCGGTGGTGCCGAAGCCAACTGTGCCATTGCATTGGCCCGCCTCGGCGTCTCGTCACGCTTCCATACGCGTATCGGCAATGATCCATTTGGACGTCGCATGGTCGAGATATTAGCTGGTGAAGGTGTCGATACGAGTGCGATACAGATCGATGCGACGCGTCCGACTGGAATTTTCTTCCGTGAGTGGCTCGCCGACGGCGCACGCCGTGTGTTCTACTACCGTGCCGGTTCCGCTGCTGCAAACATGGGTCCCGAGGATTTGCAAGCGAGCCACTTCGCCGGCGTCAAAGCAATGCATCTGACGGGTATTACTCCGGCATTGAGTGAACGCGCTGCTGCGTTGTGCACGCATGCTATTGCCTTGGCCAAGGCTGCTGGGGTATTGATTACATTCGACCCCAACTTCCGACCACGTTTGTGGACGGCCGACGCTGCGCGTGCCACCTTAACTCCCATCGCTGCCGCCGTGGACGTTATGCTGATGGGTCACGAAGACGCTGCGGCCCTGTTTGGTGCCGGTGACGATGAGCACTATCTGCAGTCTGCAGTTGCGTTGGGCATCAAAACCGTCGTCTTGAAGCGTGCCGAGCGCGGCGCGTTGGCAATTGTCGACGGCGTCCACTATGAAGCCGCGGTCGTTGCCGCAGAGCGCGTCATCGATCCCGTTGGCGCTGGCGATGGCTTTGATGCAGGTTTCATTGCCGGACTGTTGCGCAAAAAAACCATCCCCGAAGCCCTTCACCTTGGTGCAATCGTTGGTGCTGGTTCGGTCGCACACCTAGGTGACTACGCAGGGTACCCTACGATGTCCGTCTAATCGTTCTGTATCACAAAAGCCCCGTGAGCATTCCGCTCTCGGGGCTTTTGTTGTCAGTTGTCAGTTGTCAGTTGTCAGTTGTCAGTTATCAGTTATCAGTTATCAGTTATCAGTTATCAGTTAGTAGTGTTCAATGATAAGTGATACGTGAGGATACGGTCGCCGTTCGTTGTTCCTCAGCTGTGCGTGTATTTTTGCTGTGTGTGAATCTCCAGCCTCCGCATAGAAACCCGCCCGCATCCGGATAACCAGTCCAACTTCGTTGGCTAACCTGTAACCTGTAACCTGTAACCTTTAACCTGTAACCTGTAACCTGCCTCAAGCGCGATCAAACGTGTGCGTGAGCGTCCTCAGGCGGTGCAGTACATCCTCGTGCAGATCGGCAAACGCAAAGCGCCAGCCCCAGTTTCCACCCAAGCGGCCGGGGTAGTTCATCCGAGCATCGGTGGGAAGCGAAAGGACATCTTGCAACGGTGCAATTGCGGTGTCTGCCACCGATGCCCATGCCAGACGTATCAGGTCCCACGCGGGATCAATATGCTCTGGTAATTTGCCGAGGTAAGAAGCCAAAAAGGCACGTTCCGTCGGGTTGGCAGCCTCGAACCAACCACGACTGGTGTCATTGTCGTGTGTGCCGGTATAGACGATACAAGAACGAATGTGGTGGTGCGGCAGAAACACTTCCTTGGGGTCGCCATAGAAGGCAAACTGCAGAATCTTCATCCCTGGGAGGTTGTTTTGATCACGCAGCGCGACGACTTCGTCGGTAATGACCCCCAGGTCCTCGGCGATGATGGGGAGCGTCCCCAATGCCTTGGTGAGTGCGTCGAGGAGCTCAAACCCAGGTGCATCGACCCAGCGGCCGACGCGCGCGGTGGGCTCGTGCGCCGGCACTTCCCAGTACGCCACAAACCCGCGGAAGTGGTCGAGCCGGATCAAATCGTATAGCGCCGCATTGCTCCGGATCCGGTCGATCCACCAGGCATACCCCTGTGTACGGTGCGCGTCCCACCGGTAGAGTGGATTGCCCCAACGCTGGCCATCTTCGGAAAAGTAGTCTGGTGGTACCCCGGCGACGACGGTCGGCAGCCCCGCATCGTCGAGCCAAAAGAGCTCGGGAGCCCCCCAGACATCGGCACTATCGTAGGCAACAAAAATCGGTGCGTCACCAATGATGGTAATACCGCGTTCATTGGCATAGGTGCGGATGGCGCGCCATTGTCGATAAAAAATGAATTGGAGGAATTGTTGCTGGGCTATCGCATCAGACAGCCGAACGCGTGCTTCTGCGAGGGCCGCGGGGTTGCGCTGGGCATATTGTGGTGCCCAAGAGGACCAGGTAACGCCGTTGTGGTCTGCCTTGAGTGCCATAAACAGTGCATAATCGGGCAACCAACGGGCTTCGTCGTGGCAGAATTGTGCGTATTCGGCATGTAAGTTGTGTGTTCCACTCCGGAATGTGTCGTAGGCACGTGCCAGGAGGGCAAATTTGACAGGAATAACGGCTCCATAATCGATCGACCGGTCCGAAAATGTCGGGTAATGTGTGCGTTCGTCAGCCGACAGCAATCCGATATCGATCAGCGCATCGGGGCTGATAAGGAGCGGGTTACCAGCAAATGCGGAGAAACATTGGTACGGTGAATCACCATAGCCGGTAGGACCGAGGGGCAATACTTGCCATATTTTTTGGGAGATGGCGATCAAGGTGTCAACGAACTGGTAGGCAGCTGGCCCGAGGTCACCAATGCCCCATCGACTGGGGAGCGAGGTCGGATGCAAGAGAATGCCACTTTGGCGCATGGAGGTGCTCCGTTCTGATTTTTCTATTATTTGGAGTCGCGGGGAGTGCGTTTGTCGGGAATTTTGGTTTCGCAATCGTCGAGGAGTTTGTTCCACTGCTTCATGCGGTCACTGTCACCGCCGGTGTCGGGGTGGTGTAAGCGCGCCATTGCACGGCGGATGGAGCTTACTTCTTCGGCGGTGAGGACAGGCAAAAATTCGCCATTGGCCAAGCCGTTTTGTTCGGCACGCATGCGCCACATGTCTCGTTCGCGTTCGACCAGCGCGTGCTCACGATTCATTTCGACAATATTGTTCTTCATCTGCTCGTATGCAGTGTGGGTTTTGTGAGATTGTTCTTGCTCATCAGCGAGGCGACGCATGAGTGCTTTGATGGTACGGTGTGCCTCCGCGATTTCGCGCTGCAAGAGTTCCGTCGTATCAGGTTCCGCCCAGAGGCGTTGGTTTGATTTGCTGGCAGACATCCCCATCCCCGTGTGGTAGTCGCGATGGTTACAGTATACCCTGTGGGGGCATGATGCACACGACGAGTTCCCGCAACGCGCAAACCCTCGTACAATACAACCAGGACCGATTCTAGGAGAGCAATATGCAGACACGACGCATGGGCCGAACGGGATTGTATGTGACGCCGATTTGTTTCGGTGGCAATGTGTTGGGCTGGACGACGGACCAGCAGCGTTCATTCGAAGTTCTGGACACGTTTGTCGCCGGGGGCGGTAACTTCATCGACACTGCCGATGTCTATTCAATTTGGGCACCGGGCCACGTCGGTGGCGAATCCGAGCGTATTTTGGGCGATTGGATGCAGGCGCGCAACAACCGCAACAGCCTGATTATCGCCACCAAGGTCGGCATGCGCATGGACGACGGCCCCAATGGTGAGGGCTTGTCGCGCTACCGCATCATCAAGCACGTCGAAGACAGCCTCAAGCGCCTCAAGACCGATTATATCGACCTCTACCAGTCCCATGCCGATGACCTCAATACGCCGCTGGACGAGACACTGCGGGCCTACGACGACCTCATCAGCAGTGGCAAAGTGCGCTACATTGGTGCGTCGAACTTCGCTGCCTGGCGCTTGACCAAGGCATTGTGGGTCAGCGACCGGCATAATTTGGCTCGCTACGAGTGTGTCCAGCCCCGCTACAACCTGGTGATGCGGGCCGACTACGAGCGAGAGCTCGAACCCATGTGTATCAGCGAAGGCGTTGGCGTGATTACGTATTCGTCATTGGCCAGCGGCTTCTTCTCGGGCAAGTACCGCGCCGGTCAAGCGCTCCCTAGCAGCCCACGTGCCGGCGGCGTGCAGGCGAATTACATGAACGAACGCGGCTTCAAAATCCTGACTGCCGTCGATGCAGTCGCCAAAGAGCTCAACACCACATCCGGCCAGGTTGCGTTGGCATGGATCATGGCGCGCCCCGGCATCACGGCGGCGATTGCCAGCGGCACCACGGTCGATCAGGTCAAAGACCTGACCGCATCCGCCGAGTTGGTGCTCCCAGCCGCGGCAATTCAGGCACTGACCGAAGCCAGTAACTAGGTTTGAGGTTACAGGATACAGGTTACAGGTTTGCTATGGCCCCACGGTATGCCCGCGCACGCAGGTGCGTTGGCACGTGGGGCTTTGGTAATTGATTTTCGTGAGGTTCTGCAGAAAACTCCGCGGTTCTATTCTGGTCCGGCGCCTTGGACGGCCTTCACGAGATGGGGTGCAAGGGCTTTTGCGAGCGCATGCATCGTCGTAACGAGCACACGATAATTCGCTGGTAGCTTGTCTGGATCGCAGAGGTACCCGCCGTCGGTGATGACCACCCGAATGCGCGAGCCACGCCGGTTATCCAACCGCTGCCATTCAATGTTGTACTCCCCATTACCGAAATCTCCGAACCGCTCCCTGAAACTTCCTCACTACTCACTACTCATTACTAATTACTAATTTCTATTTTTTTCTTTCAATCAAATCCCAGCGATTCCCATAGCAATCGACAAACTGCACGACCCACCCATATGCTTCATGGCGGGCTTCCTCGCGGAAGGCGACGCCGTTCGCACGGTAGCGTGCATACGTCCCCGCAAAATCATCGGTCTGCAAGAAAAACGCCACCCGGTCGCCGGCCTGTGCGCCGATGGCTGCGTGCTGTGCAGGGGTCGTCGCTTGTGCAAGCAAGATGGCCGTCTGGGCAGTTGTCGATGGCGCAACACGTACCCAGCGTTTGGTCGCACTCAGTGGGTTGTCTTCGAGCAACACAAAGCCCAATACGCCGGTATAGTAGGCGATTGCGGCATCGTACTCAGGAACAACGATGGTGATGAGAGATAGATTCATGGCAGTTTTCTGGCTATGTACAAAGATCAGTAGTTGCTCCGAAAGAACGTCGAGTCGTTTATTCGACACTCTTTAACGCTGTGGCTCTGCGTGGCTGTTTTCATTTCAGCACGGTGCGTTTGTGACGAATACTCTCGGGCAGCGACGCTTCATACACTGCAATCCATGCATCGACGCTGAAGTGACCTGCTATGGTGCCAAACAACCCATAGGGAATGTCGCGCATGCGTTTCAGGCGAATGCACGAAGCCCCCATGTCTACGGGCTTCCCTGTGGCAGCGAGATACTCAGCGGCAAAGCGTTCGTGCAACGGGGACGATGTATACATGCAAAATGCATACACGCCGAGGTGACTTTTCTGGTTGATGATAGCGACGTACGGCAATGGGGTGTCTTTGGTGGTGTGATACCCCAGCGGGTAGCGCGTGAGGGGTACGACATATTCAAGTGTTTTGCCGTTCAGCTGCGCCACAAAACCGGGTTGCAACGCTGCTGAAATGACGGCATGCAACTGCTGGGTCGGTGCCTGCCGTTCGAGTGGCAGACTCTCGAGATAGGTGGTAATGTCGAGCATAGGGGCCTCGTGTGTCTCGCTAGCGTGCCGGCGACGAACGAATTTCTGTGTGCATGCCCGAGACACGAAATCTCAGCGAGCCGAAATACAGGTGCGTCTGCAGTATAGAGCCGAGGGCACAGATTGCGTGACACCTCAAACCTGTAACCTGTAACCTGTAACCTGTAACCTACCTTCTCGGCGGCATTGCCGTGGCGACGGCTGCTTCCGTTGCGTAGGTAGTGTGGAATCGATCCACCGCGAACACTGCAGGATTGACATCCGAAATCGGTACCCCCATGACGTGTTCAGCAATGAGACGCCCTAATGCCGGTCCATGGGTGACCCCTGCCTCATTGTCCCCCGTCAGTGCATACAAGCCATGTACGCTGGGAACTGGCCCAGCGATGAAGGTGCGATCCACGGTGTACACAGGCACCCCTTGAGTCCATTCGCGCACGGTCAAATCTGCCTGTGGGAACAGCTTCTGGAACGATTCCTGCACTGCTTCGGTCAAACTCGTTACCAATTCAGGGTAGTATGGGCGCGTCCCAATCGGCAAATCAAACGGTAAGTCATCCACCGCTTTGTAGCCATCACCAGTGCCCCACAGCAAACCGCCTTTGTGTTCACGTATCCACGCACCTTGCTCGGGGATCATAATCGTCGGTAATGCCGCAGGTACTCCCGATGCGTTGCCGATGACACGGGTTGCGACCACGCGGTAGATGGGCAGTTTGATGCCGATAGTCCCCAGTATCTCGTTACTCCATGCACCACAGGCAAGGACAACCTTGGGTGCATGGTACGCAATGCCGTTGTGGCTGACGACGCCGGTAACCTTGCTATTTTCGATAATGAGTGATTCGATTTGTTCCCCATAGACCGCCGTCCCACCGTTGGCACAGACTTCGTCTGCCAGAGCGATGACTGCTGGTGTCGTGTGGATTTGAATGCCGTGCGGGTGGTACGTGGCGCCATAGACTTCGCTCATTGCAATTGCACCGTCGCTCAACTCTGCAATGTCCCGCGGGTCGAAGGTTTGGATTTCTTTTGGAGTCAGTGCATGGGTCAACATCGGTGCAATATAGGCATCGTAGCCCGCTTTGGTACGCGCCAGGAATAAATTGCCGTTCTCACGCAAGTGGATGTCGGCGCGTTTTCCCAATGCTCGATAAAACGCCAGGCTGTACTCCTCCAACGCCAACTCGTTAACCCCCCAGCCTGCCGGACCAAATCCTGCTGCCCAGGCCCCGACAAATCCTGCGCCAGCACCGGTTGTCGCTATCGACGGTGCACTGGCATCAATGACCAATACCTTGCGTGCGCCGAGCGCCTGGAGGTGGTATGCCGCACTCCACCCAAAAATCCCGCCTCCGACGACAATGACATCATACTGTTGCATAGTGGTCCTCCGGACGGTTATACCGTTCCTGCAAGCGATTCGATGAGGGGTTGGATGCTGTGTGCTTGGGGGAGCACCCCGACCATATCAATGAGTGCATCTGCCTGTGCGCTCGGGATGACGGGAGCAACGAGGTCGCGAAATTTCGCGATTACCTGTGCTTCCGTCAACGGCCGTTGTGGGCTGCCCAGTGGGTGTTCAACCGTACAGCGGTAGGTCTGACCTGCATGCGTCGTAATCGAAATCGTCGGCTCTGCATCTGCGGCCATCGCCTCATCTATCTGTACGGTGGTACGACGCAACCAGTCGCCGATAGCCGGAGCGGACCACGAAGCATCCTCCAACTCCGCCAAAAAGACTTTGCCGTAGACCAATCGGGCTGCAATCGCATACGGCAAGCTCATCTGTGCCTCGGCACGCGTCGTAATGGTCGTACTCCCACACATCCCATATTGGAAGGCACTGATGGCAATATGGATCGTTGCGATGTCTGTGGCTACCAACGCATTGACGTTGAGCAACTCGCCAATGGCATCGATACCCGAGTGTGAGCCACGGCAGGTCGCATACGGTTTGAGCGAGCAACGATTGACGCGCCAGCGCTCACCAAAACCATCTGTCAACAACGCAGGGACCGCCTGTGGACCGCCGAATGTCCCCCAAAAGCTCCCCCACGAATCGGCATCGAACACCGCTGCTGGTCCGCTCAGCCGGGTCTGCGCAAGCTGTGCAGCCATCAGGCCACCCTCGGCTGCACGTCCAGCGTGGAGTTTCTTGGTTTGACTGCCATCATGGATGAAACTCCACGTCCCGCCGGCAAACGAACAGGCAATGCCGAGTGTCTGGGCGAGCTCCGCAGGTTTCGCCTGTTGGAGCAGACTCACCGCTGTAGCGGCGCCGAACACCCCACAGGTCCCGGTGGAATGCCAGCCGATCTCGTTGTGTGCTTCATAGCCACCGCATGCTTCCAACACCCGTCGGCCGACTTCATAGCCCATGATGCAGGCATGCAAAAACTGCATGCCCGTGACGGGTGTACTGCGTCCCTCCGCCCAGGCGATAGCCGCTGGGAGGACGACAGCCCCAGAATGGTCGCACCCACCACTGTCATCGAGTTCATACGCATGGGCCGAAATGCCGTTGATCAAGGCAGCCGTGCGCCGGTCGGTATGTAATTCGGTACCCCAGATGCCTGCTTGGCCACGGCGTGATTTATGCAGGCTCAATGCCGCCAGTGTCCGCGCGGTTTCGGTCGAGCGGCTGCCAGCAATTGTGACCCCCAGCGTATCTAGCAGGTGTATCTGCATTTTGTGCAGGGTTGCCCCATCATAATTATGGGGATCGGTCTGCGTCACGTATGCCGCCAAAACATCGACCAGGTGTGTCATGCCAAGCCCCGCTCACGACGATAGTCTTCATATACCGCAATCGGATGCGTGTCCGGTACGCTCAAGCGCTGTTCCGTGTGCCACGTTGCGGCGTCGTCTGCAGTGGTTATCCACACGTCATCATGGGTGCGTATGTCATCAAGCAAATCATGCAGAAGCCCGATGCGTCCTGCGGTGCCCAGCCATTCTGGATGTATCTGCAAGACATAACAACTGCCGAATTGGCGGTATGCGTCGAATTCCCATCGCCAATTGGTCAGCACACCATCGTAGTCAGGTAACCGGCTATGGCCTGGAGGGAACGCCGGGGTGAAGTTGAATTGGAAGTACGGTCGGTCATCGAGTTCGCTGTGGACCGGAATCTCGACTAGCCCCGATGCATGCGTATACGGCACATCATCACCATTCAAGGATGCCGAATAGTGGTACCCAGCACTCTGGAGCGCGGTGTCGAATCGGCGCGGCCAGCGCCCGTGTGGGAGTCGGAAGCCTGTCACTGCCTGGCCGCTGAGGTGAGCCAGGATCTGTCGACTTTCGCGCAGGAGCACCGCTGCTTCATCTGCTTCCAACGCGTCGTAGCGTTCTGTCCCCATCCCATGGCTTGCTACTTCATGACCGTGTTCCGCAATCGTACGGATTGCATCGGGATGCCGCAGTGCCACACTCCCCGGCACAAACCAGGTACTCGGAACCTGTAATTGGTCCAGGGTCTGTATCAAACGGTCGACGCCACGGCGTGCGCCGTATTGCCAGACCGAATAACTTTTGCTTCGGCTGGGCAAATCCGGTGCGATAGCGACCGCGTCGACCCCATCATCAAATAACACACTCACCACCACGGCACAGCGCTTCCCCGCGGGCCACGGATGTTGTAATGCTGTGCTCATACCAACGCCTCCTGCCCGTAGGCATCGACCCACCACTGGGCAACGGCACCGGCGTGCGCCACCCATACGTCGTCGTGCGCGCGAATGGCAGTGAAGAGTTCATCCAGGATCCGTAATCTGCCCGGTTTGCAGCTCACTTTGGGGTGCAGAATGGTCGTCCAAAACAGACCTTCGCGTGCATATCCCTCGAATTCGGCAATCCAGTTGCGACTGACGACGCGATAGTCACTGATTCGGTCGAGTCCACTCGGGAAGGCAGGGTCTTCGAAGTAGGCAAGCGCCGTGTAATCATCCATATCCCACCGCGCGGGTAATTCCACTAACCCGTGTCGACCATCAACGGCCGGGTGGAAGTAAGGCCGATCGTCGCCCCGCATCGAGCTCGAATACAGCACCCCAAATCGGCGTAACAGCGCTGCCGTATCGCCACTCCAATCACCCGACGGTGTGCGAAAACCACGTGGTGTTATCCCGAGCACCCGTTGAAAAACCGCTTTGGAATGCTCCATGACTGCGCGTTGTTGCTCCAACGTCAAGTCAAAGAACACTTCGTGACGGTGCCCGTGGTATCCCACTTCATGTCCGTCGGCTACAATCCGCTCGCACAAGGCAGGCCAGTGCTCGACGACCCAGGTAGGGATGAAAAACGTCGCGGTCAACGCATGTTGACGAAGTAAATCGAGTAACCGTGGCACTGCCCGGTATGGTCCATAGCTGCCTTCGGTGAAGTAGCGCATATTGTGTGGGAGCGAATCATCCAGCATGGCATCACCGCTCGGTCCATCGACATCAAATGCCAAAGAAACCGCAGCGCGATATCCTTGTGGCCAACGAATGGGAGTATCCACGGCGTACTTTCCGGTAGTCGAGAATTGCACCGATTATACCAGTCCTCGTGATGCAATCCATGCGAACACACAAAAAAACCACCTGCAGAAGCAGCTGGCAATACAGACAGAATGGTGACCCGGGAGGGAATCGAACCCCCAACACTCAGTTCCGAAGACTGATGCTCTATCCATTGAGCTACCGGGCCAATTCCCTTCAGTATAGCACAGGAGCATTCCTGGATGCAATTCCATGTCACACAGCGACGAATTCTTTGCTACGATGAAGACACACTGACCAGGAGGATGTATGGCACACGACGTAACGAGTGACGGCTACTACCGTTTTCATGTCTCATTGATCCTCGATGTCGCGCCGGAACGCCACGCCAAATACCCCGACGGCATGCATGATGCCCTCAATGGCGCACTCAGCCGTCTCGTCGAGCTTGTTGAGCGCGACCCTAATCTGCAAGCCCACTTCAAACGCCACCAACTCGAATTCGGCTGGGAACGTCCGAGTTGGGAGCAATGAGATTCCCGGTCGCAGTAGCATAGTCACTGTCTTCGATGAGTAGAGAAAGGTGCAACGATGCATCACCCCTCACGGACCTACCCTGCGCAAGCAATACACGCCGCCTTCCCGCTTGGCGGGATCGGCACCGGCAATGTCTCACTAGGCGCACGTGGCGAATTGCGCGACTGGGAGCTATTCAACGCCCCAGCAAAAGGCAATCCCCTCCCCAATACCTTTGTCGCACTCTCACTCAAGGCAGCCAACGGCGAGCGTATCACACGCGTCGTTGAAGGTCCGGTGAGTGGTGGCCATGCCCTTTCCCACGGCTACCATCCGCATACCGGCGTTGGGTTGCCCCGTTTTGCGCAGTCGTCACTCGGTGGCACATACCCGATTGCCGAGTTTTCGGTCCATGATCCTGCCGTTCCTGCGACGGTCGCACTCGAGGCATATACCCCTTTTGTTGCACTCAACCCTGATGATTCGGGTATTCCGTGTGCGATTTTTCGCTATACCATTACCAATACCGGTGCCGAAGAAGTAGCTGCAAGCCTGGTTTTTTCGCTCTATGATGCCACTCAAGGGGTACAGCTCGATTCGTACGGCAACCTGGTCGGTAATGGTGGCAGTCACATCAAACGGATCAGTGCTGCTGGGTACGAAGCCTTGCACTACGTCAACCAAAACGTCCATCCGAGTGCACAATCATATGCCGAATTCGCGTTGGCGACCACCCATCCGCGGGTGTCGCACAGGACTGCTTGGTTGCGTGGTGGCTGGTGGGACTATGTGCAGGATTTCTGGGATGACATCGACGGCGATGGCTCGCTGACAGATCCCGCGTACCCCGACGTTACCCCGCCAGGTGCCAACGATACCGGTTCCCTTGCCGCCCATGTCGATATCGCAGCAGGTTCGAGCCAAACCATTACTTTTATTTTGAGCTGGTACGTCCCCAATCGCCCCAAAACATGGGCCAAGGCAGACGCGCCCCTCACCCAAAATCACTATACCCGCCACTATGCGTCGGCACTGGCCGTCACGACCGATGTTGTTGCACGCTTTGATTCCCTCACCCAGAGCACACGTACCTTTCGTGACGCCATGGCAAGCATGACGTTGCCCGAGCCGATGCGTGATGCACTGGCTGCCACTATTGTGCCCATGCGTTCGACCACCTGCTTTTGGCTGGCAGACGGGAACTTCTACGGGTGGGAAGGCTGCTTCGATGACGCCGGCTGCTGTGCTGGTTCGTGCACACACGTTTGGAGCTATGCGTATGCCATGGCCTATCTCTTCCCGTCACTCGAACGCGTCATGCGTACCATTGAATTCACGGTCGAGACCGAAGACGACGGCTACATGCTGTTCCGTACCTTCCAGACCTTCAACGAAACCTTCGTCTGGGGGTGGGGTGATCAACGTCCGGAAGCCTGTATCGACGGGCAGATGGGTAGCGTTATCCGTGCCTACCGTGAATGGCAACTTTCGGGCGACCGAACGTGGCTTCAGGCCATTTACCCAGGGCTCGTCAGGGCAGTCGATTACTCCCACACACATTGGGACCAAGATCACGACGGCGTCCCCGATGGCCGCCAGCACAATACCTACGACATCGAGTTTTATGGTGCAAATCCCCTCAGTACACTTTATTATTTGGCAGGTCTCAAAGCCGCAATCGCCCTCGCCCACGCCATGCAGGATGAAGCCAATGCACAGCGCTGGCAAGCCATGGTTGACCGGGGTGCACCGCGCTTTGTCGAGCTCTGTTGGAACGGGTCGTACTTCGAACAATCCCTCGCTGACGTCAATGAACACCGTTACCAACACGGGACGGGTCTCCTCACCGATCAACTCCTCGGGCAAGTCCATGCCACCCTCCTCGGGATGGGTGACTTGGTCCCGGCCGAGATGACTCGTTCGACGCTCCTGGCCATTTACACCAAAAACTTCCGCTCGTCATTCCATTCTCACATCAACACACAACGCACCTATGTGCTCGAAGACGAACAAGGCCTGGTGCTCTGTAGCTGGCCGAAGGGTGGCAGACCAACGTTCCCATTCGTCTATTCCGAAGAAGTCTGGACCGGCGTCGAATATCATGTTGCCGCGCACCTGCTGAGTATCGGCGAACCCAAAAAAGCCACCGCGCTTATCGCCGCTCTGCGCGCACGTCACGACGGCACCAAACGCAACCCATGGAACGAAGTCGAATGCGGGCATCACTATGCGCGCAGTATGGCTGCTTGGATGCTTGTCCCCGCAGCAAGTGGATTTACCTGCGATGTCGCTGCAGGTTGGCTGTCGTTCAATCCCCAACCTGCCCTCCTCTCAGATGACCCATTCTGTATGCCGTGGTTTACCCAACGTGCATGGGGGACCTACACCCAGACGCGCAATGCTGACGGGACGAGCCATGGCACCGTGACGGTCCTTGGCGGCAACATCGATGGCATGCACGTCATCCTCCCGGCCGGAGTAGTACAATCAGCATAACCACAACATGGAGATGAGGTTTCTATGCAACCACGGCGCGCCCATATTGCACGCACCACTGGCGAGACGTCGATTACCCTATCGCTCAATATCGATGGCACCGGCCAGTGTCAGGCAGATACCGGTATCGGCTTCCTCGATCACATGCTGACCCTCTTTGCCAAGCATGGCCAATTTGACATAACTGTCAAAGCGGTCGGGGATCTCCATGTCGACGATCACCACACTGCCGAGGATGTCTCGATTTGTCTCGGGCAGGCAATCGATCATGCGTTGGGCAATCGCGCTGGGATTGTCCGTACCGCGCACAGCTATGTGCCGATGGACGAGGCGTTGGGATTTGTTGCTGTCGACCTCGGTGGTAGGCCGTATTGTGTGTTTACGGCCGAGTTCGCTACCCCACGGGTGGGTACGTTAGGCACTGATGTGCTCTTCCATCTGTTTGAGAGTATGGCCATCCATGCACGGATGAATCTGCATGCCCGTGTCGAGTACGGCCGGAATGATCATCACAAAATCGAAGCCCTCTACAAAGCATTCGCTCGTGCCCTCGACGCTGCAACACGGCATGATCCACGCCTCGGTGATTCGGTCCCTAGTACCAAAGGAGTGCTCTAGTCGTTTTATCAGAGAAAAACGGCAGGTACGACCTGCCGTCATTGCCACTACCCCTATATACCGTGTTGGAGCGATACAGCGGGAATGCTGAATCGTTGGCCAGCTTGCCAGACAATGCAGGGCACATACACGGTGGAGTCGTAATCACGCAGAAACGACGCCCCAGAATGCGTTTTCTGTGGAAAAAAAGACAAACACACGGCAGGGTATCCTGCCGTGTGTTTTCATTCAATTCACAATCTCGCGGCGTTTCTTCCTTGGAATAAGGAAACACCGGTGTGAACTTCGTAATGTCTGGCTATGCGCGAGAAGCCGCCCCTAGATAGAGCGTCCGCTGGGTCAGCAACGCCAGCAGTGTGCTGAGGAGACAAACGCCTGCACACAGGCTGAGGGGCCACACCAGCACTCCGGTTGCTGCGATGACGCCAAAGTACCCCACTGTCGCAAGACCGGCCAGCGCACCTGCTTGGATAGTACTCCGTTGGGTAATCGGTACCCCTCGTCGCGTGAGGAGTGTATTGAGCCCTTCGCAGAGCAGTGCAGCAGCACCGACCCCTACAGCGAAGCGGTATTCGTCGCCCATCAGGGCAATCAGTAGCGCATTGATAACGACGATAACCGTCAAACTGCCAGGGGCAAAGCGCCGCGTTACCAACCACGCACCGATGACTCCTGTGACTGCCATATGAAAAACTATCCCCACGACCCCGACCGATACACCTGTTTCGCCGATGCGTGTCTGCTGTGGCCATACGATGCCAAATGGGTGATTAAATTGCAGAATGAATGTCGCAATCGACCATGCCGAAAGGATGCTCAACAACGCCGGCACGCGCGCAGCCATGGAATCCCTGGGTGTATCAGTGCGCGCAGGTGCAAGGCAGATACATGCCATGGAGGTAGCCAACGCAAGGTGGGGCGGACTCAGCAGTAATTCAATTCCTGCCTCAAATCCGTAAGTGGTATGCCACCACAAATCGGCGACGCCGGCCATGCCAAATCCCGGTGCTGCCAATATGGCGACGCGATACGGTCCCGCCAATGCACGTTGCCAGTGTTCCCCGCGCATCCATGATCCCCACACCAATACCGCCAACACCGACGCGACTGCAAGATAGCCACTATAAAATACCGCATGCCATGGTGTGAAAAAGGTGTTATCCACTTTTCCGTGATTATGGGCCCAACCGTCCATAAACAGACCACCGACGAACCAGACGAACGCCGGCATCAACAACCACGGTGCGACAGACGGCTGCGCCAGCCACTGTGCAACGCGGAGCAAGACAGGAGGTTTTTGGGTCGCCAAAATGGGAGTCATAATGTTACCTCCGTTGGTTTGTAGCGCAACGTAGCCAAGATCGCCGCCAGCAGGATGCCAAGGATGCACACACCGAGCCATGTTGTCAGATCCCAGGCAATCATCGTCGTAACGTGGAGCGTCGCAAAATACCCCACAATCCATACGGCAACGGTCATGAGCGTCAACATGCGTTGTGCATGGGGCCAACGCCAGGAGAGTAGCTCATAGGTCAGTCCCGTACCCAGCAGGAGCGGGACAAAACGCCAGGAATCGGCCATCAATCCCTGACAGATACCGAACACCCCGATTACTGCAATCAGACACCAACGTGGGGCGTTTTGCGTAGAAGCGCGATTGAGCGTCAGTACCAGTGTTGCCACAAATACCATGATGCAGGTCGCCCCATGGCTCACTAAGGTATCACCGCCACCGTACTGATCTGCATAAACTGCAATGAATGGTGACCATGTCGCAGCTACTCCCCAGAAGACAATCAATGGTGCGCCGACCACGAGTACCTGTGCGCCGAACGACGGGATGCTTTGTCTCGCTGCCTCGATAATTGACCAGACCAATACCCCGAGTGCGATGACATGGAATGGCTGCAACATGCTACTCAAGAGGTAGTCGCTGCCCTGATACCATTGCATCGCAACATCCATCATTGCAGCAATAAGTAATCCGAACCGTCCCTGCCACTGAGGTCGACTGGGTGTGGGCATCTTTTTTTCTGTATGGAAGCCGACAAACGCCATGACAACGAGCGCGAGCGCAGTCCCGCCATGGAGTCCAAAAAAATCTTGGAACGGTGCCGTGCGATGCAAAAATGCATGACTTTCGAGTATCGGCAACAACAAACATACCCAGAATAACGCCAAAACAGCGCGCACACGAAGGTTCGACATGGCATCAGTCCTACAATACGATGCCAGATTATACCAGTTCAACCTGCTCTCATTGGGTGCAGCGTACACATCAGTATGGGCGATGCCATCCTGCATTCTTGCAGACGCTCAGGAGCGTAGTTTCGTCACAACCGAGGGTTGCATAGAGTTTTCGAACGCCCGTACGTACCGTGTCGACACTCATGAATAATTGTTGCGCAATCTGGGCGTACGTCATCCCCATCAAAAGACAATCAAGAATCATATAGCCACGTTCGTCGAGGACGAGGGAATACGCATGATGGAGTGGGTGGAGTTCTCGGAGGATGGACGCGACGTATGGGTCTTCGAGCGTCTCCGGCGGGCTTTGATCAGCATCATCTTCGGGCGGTTGGCGGTGCATCGTTTTTCCATTCTTTATGATTTAATGCGCACACTATACCAATTTTTGTAAAAAATGACAATATCAGTTGTGCGCATGACGTACAGGCGTTATTGGCGCCAATGGTATATGTCTCCATCAAACATTGCGGGCCAAAAGTCCTCCATGGTATGATGAATGTACGATAAGCACCTACGGGAGCTCATTCATACCGGCAACGACGCCGCATCGCATCAATGAGGACGAGATGAACACACAGACTGCATTTGAAACAACAGCTATTTGGGCGGTATTCGGCATGGCATTGCTGGGTATCGCCTACGCGTTTATTCTGCGTGCGCAGATTCTTGCCCAAGACAAGGGCACCGCGCGTATGCAGGAGGTATGGGGATTTATCCGTGATGGTGCAAATGCATATCTGTCACGCCAGTTTCGTACCATCGCAATCCTCATCGGCGTCCTGACCGTTGTCCTCGGTGCGAGCGTCCTTATCATCCCACCGTCTCACGAAGCAGTCCTGCGGTTCGGTTCAATCGATGCAGCTACCCAATGGGTCGCTGTCGGCCGGGCATTGGCATTTTTGATGGGGTCGCTGTTTTCGTACACCGTCGGCTTTGTGGGGATGAACGTCGCTGTCGAAGGAAATGTGCGCGTCGCAGCTGCGTCACGTATTGGGTACAATCCTGCCTTGCAGGTGGCATATCGCTCGGGCAGTGTCACCGGTATGCTCACCGTGGGCTTGGGTTTGTTAGGTGGTACGATTATCTTTTTGGTTTTTGGGATTAGTGCACCGGATGCACTCCTCGGCTATGGCTTTGGTGGTTCACTGATTGCGCTTTTCATGCGTGTGGGGGGCGGGATTTATACCAAAGCAGCAGATGTCGGTGCGGACCTCGTCGGCAAAGTGGAAGCTGGTATCCCCGAAGACGATCCACGCAACGCAGCGGTCATTGCAGACCTTGTTGGCGACAACGTCGGTGATTGTGCCGGGATGGCGGCCGATGTCTTCGAAAGCTTCGAGGTCACGACCGTATCTGCACTGATCCTCGGGCTCGTGCTGGGTGATGCGACCCTTGGCACGATCGGGGACGGCCAATACGACTTACGCTTCGTTATTTTCCCCTTGCTCCTGCGTGGGATCGGGGTGCTCGCCTCGGCGGTCGGGAATCTGATTGTCCGTACCGACGAACAAAAACGCGATGCACTCGGTGCGATGAATCGCGGATTATATCTGTCTGCGGCGATAGCGATCGTGGGATTTGCCGCTATTACTCAGGTATACATGATTGACCCTGCCAGTGGCGCAGTCGATTGGAAGCCCTTCTTAGCGACGGTTTCTGGTATTTTCTTGGCAATCGGCCTCGGCAAGTTGACCGAGTACTATACATCAACAAAATACGCACCCGTCCAAGAAGTCAGTGCCGCCTCCGAAACAGGCGCTGCCACAAATATCCTGTCAGGTACCGCCCTCGGCATGGAATCGAGCACTTACTCTGCAGTCGTCATTGCTGGTGCGATTTTTGTCTCGATCCTCATTTATGGGAGTGCATCCAGCGAGCTCATCAACGTCCTTTATGGCGTTGCGTTGACCGGTATCGGTATGCTGACGCTGACGGGCAACACCATTTCGATGGATTCGTTCGGTCCAATATCGGACAATGCCAATGGCATCGGCGAGATGTCGAACCTCGACAAACGTGCTCGTGATGTCATGGACGACCTCGACGCAGTGGGCAATACGACGAAAGCTGTTACCAAAGGCATCGCCATCGGTTCGGCCGTCATCGCCGCGGTAGCGCTGTTCGGTTCTTACATTAGTGATGTCGGGAAAGTCCAAGCAGCGCTTGGGTATGCACAGCTCAGCGCTATTAATGTCGCGTCCCCGGCGGTCTTCATCGGACTGCTCATCGGTGGTGCCGTACCGATGCTCTTTTCTTCGTTGATGATCCGTGCTGTGGCGCGCGCCGCTGCAGAGATCGTCACTGAGGTACGCCGTCAGTTTAAAATACCCGGCATCATGGAAGGTACCGTGTTACCTGATTATGCACGGGCAGTCAGTATTTCGACCAGTGCTGCACAGCGTGAGCTCCTCGGTATCGGCATCATGGCAGTCGTCATTCCCGTCATTGTGGGCTTCGGTTTTGGGATCGAGGCACTTGGTGGGTTCTTGGCAGGAGTTATCTTGTCGGGGCAATTACTCGCCGTCTATCAGTCCAACGCCGGTGGTGCCTGGGACAATGCCAAAAAACACATTGAAGAAGGACACCACGGTGGGAAGCATTCCGAGCCACACAAGGCAGCAGTGGTCGGTGATACCGTCGGCGACCCCCTCAAAGATACTGCAGGGCCGGCACTCAATCCGATGATCAAAGTGATGAACCTTGTGTCATTGATCATCGCACCGATTATCGTCGCTACCCGCCCGCTCGATGGTACCTTGACTCCCTCACTCCTCGTGGTCCTCATCATGAGCCTCGTAGGTTTGGTCTGGTCTATCTGGCGCTCCAAACAACCGACACACTAATACGCGTCATACAGAGAAAACAAAATTATATCCCGGTCGACATTGTCGACCGGGATATAATTCTCCCCAAGCACATCGCGCCATCTGCTTGGGGAGAATTGGGGTTTAAACACAGCGTCGGGGGATACCCTAGGCGCGTGATCCGCGGCGCTGATTCTGGAAGCAATCATCGCAGTATACAGGCTTGTTATTGCGTGGAACGAATGGAACAGTTGCTTCTTTGCCACAACCTGCGCATACGGTTGCGTATTGTTCGCGAGGTCCGCTGCTTGCGGAACGATCGCGGTACCCGCCACCCATGCTGTCGCCGCGCCCATTCATCTGGGACTTGCGTGACTGCCGGCATGGCAGACAACGAGTTGGCTCGTTGGTGAAGCCCTTCTGGGCGTAGAATTCTTGTTCGCCGGCGGTGAATACAAATGGTTCACCACAATCGCGACAGTTCAGTGTCTTGTCAGCGTAGCTCATCGCTAGCTCTCCTCTTGTCTCCAAGGTTGGTACTTCCAATGGGATGTCTGGTATGCGCGGACCAGGGAGTGGTTTGTCCTGTACGCAACAAATGAAGCCCCGAAGGGATAAACACTTGGACGTATTGAGTAACACCCAGCTCATATGAGCAGTGTAGCATAGCTTTTAATGATTTGCAATAGTGTCTTTATTCAATACCGCTATTGGTGCTTTGTGACAAAAGATACATATCGTTAATTGTTTACATGCTGTTTGGTCAGATTGGTCGTTCGAAGTAAGAAGTTCATGTACTCTGCACGAGGAGCAACAATCCGTCTCGAATGACCACCGTTGCTTCGTGTGCGGTGAGGACATTGCTGACTCCCCGTGAACGTTCAAAGTAGAGTGTCGCGTCATTGAGTGGGTATGCCAATCCCGTTGTGGTAATGCCATTGACTGTCGGCGTCATGGGTAACAGCGACACAATGTCTCCGATGGTTCCCTGTATACGCATTGCATCCCGAATCAGCGACAATACCTGCCCGTCAGCATAAATCCGGACGTTGATGTCTTTGAGCATCGGCATGCTCAACATGGCAATGGTTGCAAGAGTATGATCCCACCGGCCACCGAGCACACAGAACAGCGCGATATCGTGTGCACCGTTGGCCACGGCTGCCAGCAGAGCGAGTTCTAAGTCGGTCTCGTCCTTTTCGCGCGGGTATTGACGTATCTCCGTTCCCGCAGTGCGAAAAAACGCATACGATGCGTCATCTATGGAATCCAAATCGCCGATGAGGAGGTGTGGGGCGCGACCCTGTGCGTGCAATACAACACCACCGCCATCTGCAGCGATGACGTAGTCCGCGCTATCGATACAATCCACTAATCGGGGATCAGCAACAACAGGGGCATTTGCGACAATAACGATACGCACAGCTTCTCCTCTGGAATGTGTGTATTGTAGCGGGATTTTCGCGCATTCCGACGAATATTCTCGCGATCGGACTTGTGATTCCGCAGGAATGTGCAGAGATGTACGATTCAAATTACAATACAGGCATCTAAGGTGACAAAGGAATCAGCGATGAATCATGCTCCCGGTACCTGGGAAGAGCGGTGGCATCCGCTCCGTGAAGAGTGGGTTGTTATCGCTGCACACCGCCAAAATCGGCCCTGGATAGGACAGACGGTGAGCGCAACGCTCCCGAGCATTCCGCACTATGATGAGACATGCTATCTTTGCCCAGGGAACGCACGAGTCGGGGGTGTCCAAAATCCTGATTACGGTGGCGTGTATGTATTCGAGAACGATCATCCCTGTGTCGGCCCACTTTCACCCGAGCCTATTGAACCAGGCAATCCATATCGGACACGCAGAGCGGATGGAATTGCCCGCGTCGTCTGCTTTAGTCCTGCCCACAATCTGACAATTGCCGAAATGCCGACGTTGCAGATTCAAAATGTCGTCGCCGCGTGGCAACAGCAAACCCGTGACCTTGGGTCGCTCCCACAGGTGCAGAACATTCTCTGCTTCGAAAACAAAGGGAGTGTCGTCGGTGTTTCAAATCCGCACCCTCACGGGCAAGTCTATGCCACAAATTTCGTCTTTAAGACGATTGAAACCGCCCTTTTGGCGATGCAACGGTATGCACGCAGTGAAGGACGCGGTTTGATGGACGCTATTGTTGCTGAAGAACAGCGCGATGGTCGACGCATCCTGTACGAAGACACGCATACCATTGCCTTCGTTCCGTATTTCGCACGGTACGCGTATGAGGTGTACATCGTCCCGAAACGCCGTGTGGCACATCTGCATGCGTTATCCGATCAGGAAGCCGCATCGCTGGCGGCTGCAATCAAAGCAGTAACGGTACGATTCGATAACTTGTGGCAGCTCTCGTTCCCGTATGTCATGCCCATCCATCAGGCACCAACCGACGACGGTGATTATCGTGATTTTCACGCGTATATTACCTTTCACCCTCCATTGCGCCAGCCTGCGTTACTCAAATACCTTGCTGGCCCGGAGGTGGGTGGCGGCAACTTCCTCAACGATACATCCCCTGAAGCCTCTGCATTGGCGTTGCGTTCGGTTTCAGAGAAACACTACCTCCTGCAAGGAGCCGTGCAATGACTGCAGAACACACACTTCTGTCGACAATTCGGCGTATTCATGCACATATCCGTGATGCCGTTGTCAGTGCCTGTGAACAAAGTGCACTCGAACAAATGGCACACGTCGATGGTGAGGAGGGTGGTGATACCATCTTTGCCATAGACCGTGTTTCGGAAGCAATTTTGGTGGCGCAGTTCGAAGCAATTGGGATGCACATGCGGTTCCGGCTTGTCGCTGAAGGGCTCGGATCAACAGGAGTTCGCGATTTCCCGGCGGGGGTCCAGCCCGACGAGTTACAGTACGTCATCATCGTTGACCCCATTGATGGGACACGTGGGTTAATGTACCAAAAACGCGCTGCATGGATATTGACAGGCGTTGCTCCGTATCGTGGAGCGGCGACGAATCTGTCTGACATCACACTGGCTGTCATGACCGAAATCCCCCTTGTTAAACAGCACCTCTGTGACCAGTATTGGGCGATTGCGGGGGAGGGGGCACACGCCGTTCGTTACAATCGCATCACCGGTGTCGAAAGTGCGCTCCCTGTGCGACCATCACAGGCATCGACCATAGAACAAGGCTTCGGCAACGTTGCCCGCTTCTTCCCCGGTGAACGGGCACGCTTGGCCGCGGTCGATGACATGGTGGTCACCACGTTGCTCGGTGCGCCACCGGCTGGCAAGGCACTCTGTTTTGAGGATCAGTACATTTCGACCGGCGGCCAATTTGCTGAGCTCTTGGCAGGTCATGATCGATGGATTGCCGATGTGCGTCCGTTACTCCTCGCGCCACGCGACCGCGTCAAACACACCGTCATGCTGTGTTGCCACCCATATGACGTCTGCACCGAGCTCATCGCTCGAGAAGCAGGAGTAATCGTCTGTCAGGCGAATGGTGCTCCACTCGACGCACCACTCGATGTTGATTCGCCGGTGTCGTGGGTCGCATTCGCCAATGCACACCTCGCAACGTCGATACTTCCTGCATTGCAGCATGCACTGCGACAGCACGACATGGAATTGGAGGTGCCCCATGGCTTGGCGTAATGTCACTGTTTTGTCGCCCGATATTGATATCCAACGCGTCCATGCAACCCTCGCTACACACTTCGATCCCGCAACCCCGGTGTGGGTGGGACGTGCACCCGGGCGTCTGGATGTCATGGGCGGAATTGCCGATTACTCGGGTTCCCTCGTGCTCCAACTGCCTTTGGCGCTGGCAGCAGTTGCCTATGTACAGCTCCGGACGGACGGGCGTGTCCTTGTCGAAAGTCGTGCCGACGAATCACTCCTCGGCAGTCAACGTGCCGCATTCGCTACGCGTGATGTGTGTGAACTGGGGCTCGATATCGCCCGTGTACGGACGCATCTCGGCGCAGATGCACGGACTGCCTGGGCGGCGTACATCGTCGGTGCCCTTTCGATCGTGGTACAGCAGACCGGAGTGAATCTGAGTGGTGGGGTCACGATTCTAGTGGATTCTGACGTCCCCCTGGGTAAAGGGGTAAGCTCTTCTGCTGCCATCGAAGTCGCTACCATGCGGGCACTGCTCGGAGCGACCGGACGTGACGTGGATGGCACAACACTGGCTATCTGGTGCCAGATGGTTGAAAATCTCATTGTTGGCGCACCGTGCGGGATTATGGACCAAATGACATCTGCGTGCGGGACGGCAAACACCTTACTTGCATTGCGTTGTCAACCAGCAGAACTCCTCCCGAGCATCAAGCTCCCCAGTGATCTGGCTGTATGGGGCATCGACTCAGGGGTGCGACATGCAGTCAGTGGCGCTGACTATGGATCGGTTCGTGTGGGAGCATTTATGGGGTTGCGTATGCTCGAAGCACACGCGCGGCAACACAACATCCCACACGAACATTGGAACGGCTATCTCGCGAATGTGACTCCGTCCGAATTCGCACAATCTTTTGCCGATGTGTTACCGACCCAGATGAGTGGCGCTGATTTTATTACGCGCTATGGCTCCCATGGCGATGCCGTAACCACCACCGATAGCAGCCGTCAATACCCTGTGCGTCAATCGACCATTCACCCCATCTATGAACATCACCGGGTCCAGCTGTATGCACACCTGGTGAGTGGGTACCAGGATGTTGCAACGGCTGCGCTGATGGGCGAATTGATGTATCAGTCCCATCAGAGTTACTCTGCGTGTGGGCTCGGCTCCGATGCAACCGATGCAATTGTGGCCGCGATACGCCGTGCGGATCCGGCAACAGGCTTGTACGGCGCCAAGATAACCGGTGGAGGGAGCGGTGGTACCGTGGCTGTATTGGCACGACACAATGCCTCTGCTGCGGTACAAGATATCGCGACAACATACGGCAGTGGACTCGTCATTCGTGGGTCGAGCGATGGGGCAGCACATGCACCGGTGACCCGCTGGGAATCATTCGCACGGTAACCAACATACCCGCACTGCGCTCGCGTGCGTTCGAAAGAGGACATCATGTTGCAAACAAGACGTGCACGCATCGTATGGGGGTTTGTAATCCTGTTGCTATGTGTCGGGGTGTTTTTCCGCGAAGAAATCGTATTTAATGTGCGCCTGATGAATGTTGTCCGATTAGGGAACGCCTACTACGCCGAATATCCCCATCTCACCAAAGATATTGCGTACGGGGCCGAGCCGCATCAGCGACTCGATGTCTATCGTCCCGCCGACGACAAACCACATCCAGTGGTGGTCTATATCTATGGTGGGAGTTGGAATAGCGGCAACAAAGAACTCTATGCGTTGGTCGCACAAAAACTGGTACCTTTGGGAATGGTGGTTGTTGTTCCGTCATACAAGCTCCACCCCGATGCTACCTATCCATCGATGGTTGCAGATGTTGCCGCTGCAATCGACTGGACACAGAAAAACATCTCTGAATACACTGGCGACCCTGCTCGGATTATTGTTGGGGGCCAGTCAGCTGGTGCGCAACTCAGTGCGATGGCGTTGCTTGATCCGGTGACACAACCCGTAGTGGCCGGCGATCCTCCGCTCTGCGGCTACTTCGGAATAAGCGGGGTCTACGACATCCAATCACAATACCAATTCGAACTCGACAACGGCCGTACCGCACCCGTGATGACTGCCGTGATGGGAGGGGTTGCAAATTTCAAAAAAACATCCCCACGACAACAAAATCTTTCCGGTTTTCCACGGACATTGCTCATCCATGGCGATGCTGACGACACCGTCGATGCCAGTATGTCGCACGATTTTGTCAGCGCGTTATCTGCAGCAGTGGTGCCCGCAACACTCAACATCTATCCAGGACGCGGACATTCTGAGTTGCTCTTCCACGCGCTGACCGAAAACCCCGGCAGGCTCATCACCGATGTCACATCATTTGCGCAATCGTGCCCATAGGATTCACCACTCCCAGACATGCGGTGCGTCAGGTATCCGGCGTCGGAGCGCACCCACCTCACCGAGGTCGGCAGCCCGCTGGAATGCAGCTACCGATAGGCGATGAACACCGACACGACGCCACCGCGCACTTTGAAGGACCGGATCGAGGCGTTCGAGGTTGCTGATACGCACGACCCAGTACAGGTCATCCGCATGTGGATGATGATGTTCGTCCGGCAGGTAGAGGCGGCGGGTGGTCAGCCACCGATCCTCGATGATCCCCCAATAGCGTACTGCGCATGGTGTTTCGTGGTGCCATCCTGGCACATACCATGCCATCTGGTGTACACCATCGAGGAGTATTGACCGAGCAATGGGCAGGTGGTACGTACCCGCCTCGAGGAGGCGGCGCTCGTCGCACGAGCGTCGTAACAACGCGAGCACGACTGCATCAGCAGATGCGCTGTGTGACATATGTTCCTCCTTGTTGCGGAATGAGTGCAACGCGTTGTTCCGCTGGAATAACACGTTCGAGGACATCACAGAGTTGGCTGTACGCCAACAAACCGGCATCTGCTTCGAGCTCGATGTCTGCGGCACGGTTTGCATCTAGGAGTGACCGCACCACCCACACCGCATCTGTTGCATCAATCACGTCACTATGCATCCCTCGTGCGGGGATACGACCAACCGGACCAATTCCCGTCGCTTGACTACTCAGATGCACGATTGGAGTCCGACTACCCCAACTATCCATACATGCAAACAGCGCATGCATCGGATCGTAGGGCCACGGCAATTGCACCTGGTAATGCAATAAATCGAAGACAACGGGGATATCGTATGCGGCGATGTCTGCGAGGAGTCGTGTGGTTCGTTGATGGGTCAACTCGACTGCCAGGTGCTGTGTGATATGGCGGGGCAGTCTTGCAAACATCTGTCGGTCGTTTGCGGTGAGCTTGGGGAGGTGGCACACGATGACGCCATCCGTTGCGTCGAGCATCGAAAAAAACGCCACCACACTCGCAAACCATTCTTCGAGGCGGTACGGTGCTACTATTGGCGCATGGACGACCAACCGTAAGCCGTACTGTTGGATGAGTGTGCGCAACGGAGCGGCACTCGCATCAGGGAGTGGTGCAATGTACGCCACGGGGACACGACACACACGCAAGCCGTGCACGATGGTGTGCATGCAGAGCGCATGTAAAGACATCGCCGTTGTACGGCGTGCGGAGTGGTCTGTTTTGCTGGTACCAAATCGAATCATACATCCCTCGCGGTGCGGTGATTCCCGTACACTGCGAGTATAGCATATTTAGAACATATGTTCTATTGTTCGTCTACTATGTTTCATTCGCCCACAAATCGAGCTGGACACTCCGTTGCGCTTCGCCCCAGACAATTGTTTTTTGACGTGGCAATGCAATAATCGAACGATAGAGCGTGTCACGTTGATGATACCGGAGGACCGCAGTGACGCTCCGTAACGCGACCGCTGCGGTGTTCGCTTCTTGTGAAAGGTGCGCCAACCAGGCGGTTCGTGTTTTGCCATCAGCCGCAACAGCCGCCAAGAAATTCCCTGCTTGGACATTGTCGAGGTGTCCAGTACGGCTCGCGATGCGTTGTTTGAGCGCTGCGCTATAGCCGCACTGTTGCAAGTGTTCGCGTTCGTGATTTGATTCGATGACGACTAATTCTGCATCGCGGCATGCATCGATCAATGCATCATCCCAGTCGCCCAAGTCTGTGGCAATGGTCACATTCCGTCCTGCATACCGGACCGACATCCCCACAGGTTCGCGGGCATCATGACTCACCCGTACCGGCAATAAATCGAATGGACCGAGTTGTAGGGGTTGACCTGCACGGCAGACTATGGTTTGGATGGAATCAGGCGCGCGGAGCGCTTGGAGCGTTCCTGCGGTCGCTACGACGGGAATGTTGTAACGTTTCGCTAGCGCAACGGCACTCGTGGTGTGATCGGTATGTTCGTGCGAAACCACGATACCGCGCAATTGTTCCATCGTGACGCCCAACGCAGTGCACTGGGATACGATCGTTCGTTGGGGTAACCCTGCGTCATAGAGCAGTGCCCCATCAGGGGTACTAATCAGGGTCACATTACCCGAGCTTCCCGACGCAAATGCTGCGACCCGCATCAGGGGTACCTACGCGAGGGCATGGGCAAAATCCGCCATGATATCTGCAGGAGCTTCAATACCAATAGACACACGTATCAATTGATCAGTAATGCCTCGTTCGGCGCGTTCGGCAGGGCTCAATCCCCGATGTGATGCTAGCGCAGGGATGCTTATCATGGTGTAAATATCACCGAGAGTACTGACCATCAAGATCATACGCAGACGTTCAATAAAACGTTCGAGGCGGACTGATGCACCCAGCTCGAAGGCAAACATAGCGCCATACATCCCGTGTAATGTCCGCACGGCAGTCTGGTGATCGGGGTGACTGGCCAACCCCGGGTAATGGACGCGTGCCACTGCAGGGTGTGCTTCTAACCACTGTGCTATCGTCAATGCGGTTGCATTTTGGCGTTCGACGCGCAACGGCATTGTCTTGATACCACGCAAGATTTGTTGTGCTTCGTACGGTCCGAGAACCATGCCAATGGTGGCATTGTTGTGTGCTAAAGCGGCATAACAGGCTTGTTCACGCACGACAACAACGCCACCAGACACATCGCCATGTCCGGCAAAGTACTTTGTCGCACTATGACACACAAAATCTGCTCCAAGCAACAGTGGCTTTTGGACGAGCGGAGTTGCAATGGTGTTATCGACGACGGTGCGTGCCCCACATGCCTGTGCACGTACACAAATAGCTTCCATATCTACTACACGGAAGAGCGGATTCGAGAGTTGTTCTGCATAGATGACATCTATCGGATGTGCGGCAATGATTGCATCAAGGGCATCCAAATCGGTCATGTCACAGGTGTGGATGACCACACCGTGGGGTGCAAAAAAGTCTCGCAGCATGACCGTCGTGGCCCCGTAGACATCACGCGGGCAGACGATATGCCGAAGGGGGCGTCCACGTGTTTTGCCAGCTGCCAGCAAGGCGGTATATATAGCTGCCATACCCGAGCCGGTGCTCATCGCTGCACTCCCGCCCTCTGCAACGGCGCATGCACGTTCATACGCGACATTGGTCGGGTTGCCGTTGCGTCCATAGGCGTAGCCGTTGCCCGCAAGCGCAGCATTAAAAGCATCGAGCGACGTGTGATAATACGTCGAAGAACCATACAGCGGTGTCGTCGTCGGCAAGCCAGGTGGGTGCGCTAAGCGTTCACCCGCATGGACCATTTGTGTGCTGTATTCCCAGGCAGTGTCGAATTCTGGCGGCATCTGCACGTCCCCTTCGTAATCTTGCGTACAATAGTATAGCAGATGCGTTTCATCGGGCTGTTGCCCGTGATGCGGCGTGATACAACGGGAGCATTGACCGTGGGTGAAACCTCCAAGCGAACGAGTCGGCGGCGTTTTTTACACCAGTGTGCATACGGCGGTGCTGCTTCCATTCTTGCTGCATGCACGGTGCCTGCGCCGAGTGCACCGGCGGTCGAACCCACAATTGCAGAATTGGATGCACTATTACTCACGCCAACCACGGATCGTCTACCGCTCACCCCTACCGCAGCCCCACGTGCTGCCCCAACCGCGGTACCGCGACTCCCTGGGCCGCCGACACCAGGTCCTGACAGTTTTGCAGCATGCGGCGGGCGCCAAGCACTCATCGAACGCGCACAAGCCGAAGGCGAATTAACCGTTATGGCGCTTCCACATGACTGGCTCAACTACGGCGCAATCATAGACTCGTTCAGACGCCAATACGGCATCACCGTCAATGAACTAGACCCTGAAGCTAGTTCAGATGAGGTATTGGCGGGCATTAAGCTCGCGGCCATGTCGCGCGAGGCTATAGCACCAGATGTCATCGATGTGAGCTTTGCGTATGGGCAACAAGCCCAGGACAGCACACTCCTCCAACCCTACACGATCGAACGTTGGGCAGAGATCCCTGATGCACTCAAAGATAAACGGGGGTACTGGACTTCTGGCTATGCCGGTGTCGTTTCGTTCGCCGTCAACAAAGCTGCTGTCGCTCAAACACCACTGGGATGGGCAGATCTCACCAAAACCGTGTACGCTGGTCAATTTGCATTCACTGGTGATCCGCATAGTGCCAACCAGACCATCCAAAGTATTTATGCTGCAACCTTTGCAAACGGCGGGTCGCTCGATGACGCAGGGCCGGGTTTAGCGTTTATCGCGAACCTCCGCGATGCCGGGACACTCAATACCGTCATGGCGACACCGGCGCTCTTTTTGCGAGGTGACACCCCTATCATCCCTGTGTGGTCGTACATCGCACACGCACTGCGCATCCAAGCAGGGAGCAATCCATTGGTGGAAGTGGTCGTTCCGAAGTCGTCGATCGCAGGGGCATATGTACACGCAATAAACGCCTATGCACCGCATCCATATGCGGCACGCCTCTGGATGGAGCACCTCTTTTCGGACGATGTGCAGATGCTCTGGGCCAATGCCTATGCGATACCCGCACGTGCAGCAAAGTTGATTGCAGAGCCGAGTCGATCTGCAATTTTCGCGGCGTTGGGGGTGACTGCGGAATTGCTCGCAGACATTCAAATTCCATCATTGAATCAACTCACAGCCGCAAAAGCACGCATCACCGAGCAATGGGATTCTGTCGTCGCGGTCGACATCAAAGCCATCGAATAATCCACATCGTGCAGCCGGGAGGTCCGATGCAGTTTCAGCAGGCACCACAGTTGGTGATTTTCGACAAAGACGGCACGTTAATTGACTTTCAGGCAATGTGGGGCTCGTGGGCTATCGGCTTTATCGCACGGATGCGCAGCGCTGTCGCACCTGCGATCGAGCCTCAGTTGTTTGATCTCTTTGGGGTAGATCCACGCAGTCATCGCATCCATCCCGCCGGTGCACTCGCTATTGCACCCGAAGCAGCCACCCAAGACCGAATCGTCGTCCTGTTGGCGGCATATGGGTATGCCCCTGCTGCCGCTCGTGCGATGGTGACTGACCTATGGCAAGCTCCAGATCCCGCGACGACTGCCGTTCCCTGTGCGGATGTGGTCGGATTGTGTGGATGGATACTCCGGCACGGTGCGAAGATTGCCGTCGCCACCGCTGATAATCGCATACCCACCATAGCCACTATGCAGGCACTCGGAATCGCTGATGCAATCAGCTTCTATGCGTGTGCAGATGACGTCGGAATCGCCCCCAAACCTGCGCCTGACAAAATCCTCGCTATTTGTGCCGCCCTCGCCATCGAACCGCGACACGCCATCATGGTGGGTGACACGCCTGCCGATATGCAGATGGGGCGCGCAGCGCAGGTCATGCACTGTGTTGCGGTTACGACAGGGGTGTCTACGTCTTCAGAGTTGGCGGGGCATGCAGATATCGTGCTCGGAACAATCGCAGGACTGCCTGGCTTGTGGCCAAACAGTCCGTCATAGCGGGATTTCACACTGCTGTTAGGGTTTTTTGGTTGCTGTGGCCGTGCGACTCGGCGTCGTGCGCACCGTCGCGCTTGCCTGTGCCGTCGCGCTTGGTTTGGATGTGCGCGTCGCGGACCGCGTCATGCTCGGTTTGGTGGTCTGTGTCGCCCGTGTCGTGGCAGTTGCCGACGCAGGGACATTCGTAGCTGTCTTGGTAGGTTCTGCAGTCGCACTCGCAGCAGTCGTGCTCGTTACACGTGCGGTTGGTTCGGGAGTGCTTGATGGTATTGTCGTTTGGGTCGCTTGTGCAGTCGTGGGGGTTGCCGTTGCAGAAGCAGTTGCGGTTTGTGCTCCTGCAGCAGCATCAGCGTTCGTGAGCGTCGGGATGCTGGCAGTGGGAGTCCGTCCGCCGACATATGTCGTAACCGATGCATACATGGCTCGCAGTCGATCATTCTCGTAGACCCACAAACCATAACTGAGACCACCAAGGACGAGCAGACCAAGTACTGCACGTATAAAGCCTGCATAGCGAATCACGACCAAATTTGCTGCCCCGAAGTCGGTAATTGGTTCGACCGGTTCGCTGTATTGGAAGGAACGGTACTGGAGCAACGCAGCAGCGACATCGAGGTTCAAGTATTTTGCATACTTCGTAATCATCTCTTCTGCCATGCGGCCACGCGGCAGATGTGAAAAACGGTCTTCTTCCATCGCCTGCAAATACGCCATATGCACGCCGATAGCCAGGTCGACTTGATTGAGGGGGATGTTTCGCTTAATGCGCTGTGCACGCATCTGCATCCCAAGCGTTTCTTTTTTGTCTGGCGCAGCTGGTTCAGTATACGCTGTCGTCGGTAGCCCAGCGAGTAACAAATCGTCATCGCTGTTGGCAGCTAAGCCTAATGGGTCCGCGTTTTGCGGTTTTTCGGTGCTCTGATCGGTGTCTGTTGGCGGCGCTGGTTGTGTCGATTTTGCCCGTTCGCGTGCTGCACGACGCTCTGCAGCGGTCGGGTTTGTACTCCGCGGTGTTTTGGGAGCGGCGTCTACGTCCGTCGACTGTGGGTGTTCCGGCGCTGGCGACGGGAGCAGCGGGGTGATGGCATCGATGAGTTCGCGTACGAGCAATGGTTTGCGCAAAACCACGCGGCAGCCCAGATCGACTGCACGACGCTCCGTTGTATCGGTGGGATCATGGCTCATCACGATGGTAGGTATCGTGGTGCCCCATAGTTCGAGCAACGACCATCCGTCCTGGTCCGAGACTGTCGGATCAATCACGATGACATCGGGGGTTTGTTCGTTGAACGATGCTTTGGCTTGAGCAACCGTACTCACCCGTCGGACCGCATGACCGACATGACCGAGTTGGAGGTCTAAACTCATCGTGAGTACGACATCTTCGTCGATCGCGAGTATCAATGCCATATAAACTCCGGTTGCATGCAGGTAATTCCGAAATTATAACATTTTTGTGTTTGCTGCGCCTGATAAATGTGTTAGAAAAGCCAGAAAACGGTTCAACTGTGCTTCGGGAATCAACAACACGACGAGCTCCAAAACCGCGGCGGCGCAAATCAATCCCCAGAACGCATAGGTGACCGTTTGGTGTGATTCAGACGCTAACACAATGCCGTTGATACTCCAAACGGTACCGACGCCGCCAATGCCGACTGCACCGAGCGTAAACCAATGAAACCGTTTGGGCCCGAAATATGCAGTGATGTACTGCAAATGTGCGGGCAACCACGCCCCCGAAAAATTCGCTACACCAAAGTAAATCGACAGCTTTGCAAGCATATGCAAGGTATAAAACAAAATTACACATCCAAACCCCGCGATATTGGATGCGCCCCAGGCAAGCCAGACCGAGCCACCCACCAACAGCAACGAGACACCTTCGTGATAAGCCGATCGAATCATCGCGTGGCGAAATCGTTCTGCATCGGTTAACACACCTTCTACACGTGGTTTTTTGGGACCGGTGATATACCCGGTGTAGTAGCACGCTAAATTCCAGCCCCAGACGAGCGTCCCTGCCGAAAAGCTTGCGTAGACTGCCCAAAGTTCTGTATTGTGACGCAACAATATAATGCCCACGACACTCACGGCTGCGACGACACTATATGCGCCGACAGTTGCATCGTAGGTCCAGGGTGCTTTGCGATACATCACAATGATGGCGCCGGTGCTCACCCACCACAAGACTATCGCAAATATCACCGCCACGACGATTTGCATGGTTTTCCTTGGTCGTGTGTTACCGAAGCAACTTAGAACACCAATTGATCAGCTGGGATATTCTGCAACCCGTTCCAGGGTGATTGGATTTCGCCATTGGTGAGACGAGAATTGATGCGGTACACCAGCATAAAGACCACCATAATCAGCAGAAAGACACTCGCAGCCGCATACACCGCCACATACCCCCACAGGATATTCCCCGTAGCGGCACCAACGAGATCCCGGGCAACACCACCGCCGATAGTGCCAAATCCTTGCGCCAGAGACTGTACGACACCCCAAATACCCATAAAGAGGCCGGTATGTGCACGGTCTGCCAAGCTCATGACCGTCGCAATACTGCCGACAATAAAAAGACCACGCCCGAACCCGATACAGGCAACCCCAGCTTCGAACAACAGTGCCGACCCGCTATAGCCTGCGATCGTGACGGTCAAAAATCCGACCATTCCGACAAGTGCGCCGCTGATGAGCAAGCGCCCGCTTTGGCCTTTTGTCCACAGCCACCACCCTGCAATCACGACCGCTATAATCATCGCAACGCCCCATAATGCGGTCAGAAGCGTTGTCGCAGTAACAGACATTTGCAGGATTTGTGCGCCGTATGGCTCGAGGAGCACGTCATGGGTGCCGAACCCGAGCGTCGCAATAAAAAACACGACGAACATACTGCGTAACGCGCGTGACTCCCAGACTGTTCGTAATGACACCGACAGTGATTGTCGGGCAACCTGCTCGACTTCTTTGACTAATCGGCCATCGGGACGGAGTTTTTCTTGCTTGATAATGGACAGCACCATACACACCATAAAGATGAACGAGCTGCCTTGCATCACGCGGATTAACGCGCCGGTAGAGTATGTGGTCAATGACAACCCGACAAATAACGAACCAATCACGGTGCCGATAACGAGCATTAACCACAAAATGGCAAGAATTTTCCCACGGTCTTGCGGTTCGGTAATGTCACTTACCATCGCAAGATAGGTCGTTTCGACGATGTTGACCCCGACCCCATAGAGCAGAAAAATCACAAAAGCAATCACGTAGACAATGGGACCTTGGGTCATACTCTCGGGGTCAAACAGAATCAACGAAAACGGTGCCGTCGACAGACCACCATAGGTCAGCATTGCACCGAGCACGATGTACGGAGTACGCCAGAATCCGTTGCTCCGTTTGACATCTGAATGGTGACCGACAATTGTCCGGATGGGCGACACAAAATAATGGATAGACATCAGCAGAGCCACGAAGCCTGCTGAAATGCTGAGGTCATTAATCAAGACACGGTTCAGTGTCCCCGTTATCGGCGCTAGTGATATCCCCATCCCTAGCTGAAATAACCCTAAACGAAACACACGCACTCGTCGTTGCAAAACCGGTCGTTCATCTAACCACTGATTGATGCGACCGAAATAGTGCGCAAAGAATGCCCATATGTTCTTTTCGAGATTCATTCGTGGCTCCTGAAGTCCGTATCACACAGATATTAGCACAGAAAGAACGGGGTGAAGGCGTGCGGATGCACACCTGTCGGCAAACGGACGTCGCTATAATAGCACTATGAAGTATGCAGACACTATTGTTGCTCGCGCTACTGCACCCGGAGTCGGTGCCATTGGCATTGTCCGTATCAGCGGGAGTGCCGCGCGTGCTATCCTCACCGAAATCATCGTTCCACATCGGGCCGGACCATGGCGTTCACGCCATGTCCGATACGGGCATGTTGCAGCACAGGATGGGTCCATCATTGACGAAGTGTTGGCATTTTGGATGCGCGGGCCGACGAGTTACACCGGTGAAGACGTCGTCGAAATCTCGTGCCACGGCGGTGCAGTCGCCGTCGAACTTGTCGTAGCACGTTGTGTCGCGGCCGGCGCTCGTCTGGCATTCCCTGGTGAGTTTACGATGCGTGCATATCAGGCAGGTCGTATCGATCTCACACAGGCCGAAGCCGTTATGGATGTCATCCAAGCACAGACGCCACAAGCCCTTGCACAAGCCCATCAACAGCTCCAGGGGTGGGTCGGTGCGGCCATAAAGGAATTGCGTGATGCGGTGCTCTACGAACTTGCTGCGGTGATTGCACGTATCGACTTCCCCGATGATGTCGATGCAGACTTGCTCGATCTCGCCGCGCTCGAACAGGTAACGATGCGCATCGACAGCTATATTGCATCGGCTCGTGCCGGTGTCCTGTTGCGCGATGGCGCCCAGATTGCATTGCTCGGACGGCCCAATGTCGGCAAATCGAGCCTGCTGAATGCACTTTTGCGATATGACCGCGCATTAGTGTCACCAGTTGCAGGGACGACTCGTGACACCGTCGAAGAAAGTGCCGATGTTGCAGGCATCCCGGTGCGTTTTGTCGACACAGCTGGTATCCGTGCGCATACCAATGACGCCGTCGAGCAAATGGGCATCAGTCGGAGTCATCAATTGGCGCTTCAAGCCGATATTGCACTGGTGCTTATCGATGGTTCGCAACCGTTGGGCGAGGCAGACCATATGGTCATTCAGGCACGTGGCGACGCACCTTCGCTTCTCGTGATTACGAAATGCGATTTGCCCATGCATCCAGATACTACCGCATCCCTCAAGCCGTATCGCACACAAGGTAACTTCGTCGCAGAGTTGCGTATCTCGACACTCCATGGGATTGGCATCGATGACCTGCGGGCCGCAATTGCGCAAGCGTTACGCGGGACTGCTCCTGCGACCGATCGCCGGATAAGTAACACCCGGCATCTCGATGCGCTCCATCGTGCACGGACTGCAGTCTCTGATGCGCTCGCCGGGGCTCGGGCATATCGCCCTGCAGAGTTACTTGCTATCGATTTGCAAGACGCCGTCAATGCCTTGGCCGAGATAACCGGAGAAGATGCAACCGAAGCACTGCTGGATGTCGTATTTGCCCGTTTTTGCATCGGAAAATAGGAACCCTCCTGTGGTGCATACCACAAGAGGATATGTTCTGGCACGTTGTATTGTTCGTATCGATGCGGAGGAGAAAACACGAGCACCTCTCACCTACAAGGTGGGAGGTGCTCGGCGTACGGAAGACGGATATCTATGCAAACAACGTGATTGCGTGGGCAATGCGCGCAAGGCTTTTGTCGCGACCTAAGGCAACCAACATTTCGAACAACGGCGGAGCCACATTGCGTGCCGAAACAGCGACGCGAATCGCACCAAACAATTGTCCGGGCTTTTTGTCCATTTGCGTGCAGATTTCACGTAGCGCTGCTTCGAGTGCTGCTTCGTTGCCTTCCCACTGTGGGATGTTACTGAGCGCTGCATGCATCGCCACCAATGCATCCTTTGTCTCGCTCGCTTCCATTTTCTTGGGGATGAGGAGCTCTAGCGAAGGATCGGCAATCTCGGTGAAAAAGAAATCTAACAATTCAGGAGCTTCGCCGAGTTCCTTGAGACGCTCGTGAACCAGTGGTACCAAAGCACGGATTTTCGCGTCTTCTGCGGCGGTGGTCGGAGTACCGACTAACCCACTTTTTTGGAGAAAAGGCGTAATTGCCGTTGCGACATCGTCATTTGCCATGGCACGGATGTAAATCCCGTTCATATCGAGCAGTTTGACCGGGTTCCACCGGGCAGGGGATGAAAGCACGCGGTCGATGGTGAAGCGTTCCACCACTTCAGCACGCGTCATGATTTCGGTGTGGTCGTCGAAGCTCCAACCTTGGAGCGTCAAATAGTTAAACATAGCATCTGCCAAGTACCCGCGTTCCCAGAAGCGGTTCGCCGACACATCGTCTTTGCGCTTTGAGAGTTTGCCGTGGCCATCCTGGCGGAGGATTGGCGGCAAATGGGCAAACGTTGGTCGTTGCCACCCAAAGTAATCGTACATGATGCAGTGGTACGGAGTCGAAGGGACCCACTCATCGCTCCGGAGCACGTGGGTGATGTTCATCATGTGGTCGTCGACCAGATGGGCCATGTGATAGACCGGCATGCCTGTCGATTTGATCAGCACGATGTCGTACAAATCGGCATTGTTGATGCGGATTCCATCGCCGCCACGCACCAAATCGGTGAAGAAGGTCGACCCTTCGGTAGGTGTCTTGAGCCGGATGGTATATTGCTTGCCAGTTGCAGCCACTTCGCGTTGTTTGTCGAGCGACCAGTCTCGTTCGGGGCCGCGGAAGCGGAATGCTTTGACCCCACGAGCTTCGGCATCGGCGCGCATTTGGGTCAGTTCGTCTTCGGTGGTAAATGACATGTAGGCGTGGCCGGCTGCGAGCAATTGATCGACATGTGGCTTGTAGATGCCTTGTTCATGCCGAACGGATTGTACATATGGGCCACAAGGTCCACCGATATCGGGGCCTTCATCCCAGTTGATACCCACCCAGCGCATGGATGTCATCAAATCGTCGGCGGCGCCGACCACAAAGCGCTTCTCATCGGTGTCTTCGATACGCAACAAAAATTGACCGCCATAGTGACGGGCAAAGAGCCAATTAAACAGTGCGGTACGGACACCACCAATGTGCAGGAATCCCGTCGGGCTCGGCGCAAAACGCACACGAACCGGTCCTTTGATATCAATCATCGTGCTCACACCCTCGTACTATCGTTCACCGTTGAGTATACCAACCGGTGCGAACCATCTGCAACCCAGACCATGTGTTAGCGTGCGACCTCGACGATGAGCTCGACTTCGGTTGCGAAGTTAAATGGGATGACCATGCCGACGGCACTCCGTGCATGACGTCCGGCGTCACCGAACACTTCGAGTAACAAATCACTGCATCCGTGGATGACTGCAGGCGTGTTGTCAAAGCCAGGGGCGACATTGACCATCCCGAGGACTTTGACGATGCGCACGACACTGTCGAGGCCGACCAACGAGTGCACGGCTTGCAATGCATTCAAGGTACTCAATCGAGCAGCGTGATACCCCTGCTCGACACTCAAATCGGCACCAATGTGTCCTTTGATTTCGGTCTCTTGGAATCGAGACACAGACCCCGACGAGTAAACGAGGTTCCCCACCTGTACCGCACTCATAAAACGACCAGTATTGAGCTCTGTGTGCTGGAGTACATACCCCAAGGTAGCTAATTTATTGACATAACTCATTTTTGATTCCTTTGTACATCTGCCCGTAGTGCAGCACGGTAGGTTGGCATATCGATGACGTCGCGGCTGAGGCGTGCGTCTTCGGAGGCAAACGCGAGCAGATGTGATTCGAGCGACTCACGGGCGGTGCTTCGTGGAGTTCCGCCATCACGAATAGCGGCAACGAAGTTTTTCATAATACCGGTATCGCCACCGCCGTGTCCTGCACGACCGTCGACTTCGTAGACTTCGGGCGTCCCACGATGCGGGTGGATTTCGATGCGCCCACCGCGTGCATTAAAGACCCCCGTGAGTGTCCCCAACGTCCCGTCGTAGCGCATGGTGCGGTCTTCTTCAAACCCCATTCCGTGCATCGTGAGGCTTGCGGTGACACCATTGGCGAACTCCATGGTGACGACCTGATGGTCGACGACGTCGTTGTCGCAATGATAGACACAGCGACCGTATGGACCGTTTTGTACCGCAGCCAAGCGGGAAGCATAGCTCGTATCGTTGCTGAGTACATTGAATGGCCAGACGTTTGGCAATGGTTCGTTGCGTGCGACCGTCTCTGCCAAGTGCGGGAATGGTTCAAGGTCGAGGTAAATGCGTTTGGCGGACCATGCACACGTTGATTCGACGGGACAACCGTCGAGGCAGCGTGCCGGTGCACCAGCAGGGGCGCGTTCGGAACGATAATTACTGAGGCCGCCAAACGAACCTACTTTGACGATATCTTGGCCGAGATTCCAGACCATGATGTCGAGGTCGTGGCAACACTTGGCCAAAATCATCGGTGTAGATTCTGCTTTGCTACGCCAATTACCGCGCACAAAACTATGCGCCATATGCCAGTGTGCAACGTTTTCGCGGTGGGCAACGGTGATGATGTCACCGATTTTGCCTGCCGCGAGCAGTTCGTGCAGCAAATAAAAGAAGTCGGTATAGCGCAGAACATGGCCGATGACGAGGAAGCGATTGGCAGCCTCGGCGGCCATCACCAAGCGGGTGCAGTCAAGGGGCGTTGTCGCCATCGGTTTTTCGAGGAGGACGTGATAGCCCTGGGCCAGTGCAGCCAATGTCGGTTCGACATGCATGGCATCTTGGGTACAAATGAGCGCTGCGTCGGCGAGGCGACCCTGAGCAAAAAGCTCCTCATACGTGCCGTAGCAACGATCTGCAGGCAAATCATGTATCTCGGCTATTTTGGCGCGGCGAATCGGATCAGGCTCGGCAACGGCCACGATACGAGCTTCGTCAGGGTGATGTTGTGCATACGGCGCATAGGCATCCGCTCCGCGGGATCCTGCGCCAATCAAGACGAAACCAACAGGGTTCATCGCTTCCTACTTTCGGATAGAGCAGTGCTATGTCTATTCTAATGCCATTCACCGGGCAAAGACAAACACCCCTCCACGCAGTGTGGAGGGGTGTTCAGGTCGGCGGGTTACGGAGTAGCTGTCGCAGTTTTGGTCGGGGTGCGCGAGGCGTTGATGCCGTTCGATTGATCACCCAAGACCATCACTCCGCCGGTGCGCAGGCCGATGATGGAATTGGCATAGCCTGCATACACAGTAAAGACATTGGTCAAGCCATCAGGAATCGATACTTGATTGACATCATTGCTACCCCAGCCAAATACCGTACCGTCTTGCTTGAGGGCCATGGTGAATTGGTTCCCTGCGCTGATGGTTTTGACATCGCGGAGGATAGTCGGCACGGTCGCTTGGCCCTTGGAGTTGCCACCCCAGGCAATGACGGATCCATCTGCGAGCAACGCGACCGAATGATCGAGGCCTGCAGTGACCATGGTGACTTTTTTGCGTGGGTCTTTTGGTGCCGTAGCAATGGACGCAGGGACTTTACTTTGACCAGACGTGTTGCTCCCCCAAGCCGCCACAGAGCCATCTTTGCGGACCGCCAAGGAGTGATCGACACCTCCGGCTATCGATGCGACGTTCGCCAGTGACTTCGGCACTGCAAGCTTCTGGAAGTTCTTGTCGCCCCATGCATAGACTTTGCCCTTTTTGTCGAGTGCGAGACCATGTGCTTGGCCCGCTGCAATTGCGACGATATCTTTGGTTGTTGTCTTGGGGAAGACCAACTGACCAAGAGAATTCGCCCCCCAGCCGTAGACACGCCCTCCCTTGAGTGCCAGTGCGAAGTTCGATCCTGCTGCGATATCGTCGACACCGGTAGCACAGCAAGGCCCGAGGTTCGTCTGGTATTCCTTGTTCATGCCCCAGGTGACCAATGTGCCATTCTGCAAGAGACCAATCACAAAGGAGGCACCAATCGCACCTTTCTTCATCATGTTGGGAATCGGTGTCGGGGTCATCGTTGCGGTTTTGGTCGGGGTATTTGTCGCAGTCGAAGTACTCGTGCGCGACACCGTCAACGTCGGTGTGTGATCGTCGACCGAGAAGCGGTAGGTCACGGATGGTGCTGCCGCATAGATAATCCCTGCGCGTGATCCACCGTTCTGTGTCGCAGTAATAATACAGTTACCAGCCAAGAAGATACGCACCGTGCCATCGGAGTCGACGCTACAGACTGCGAGCGTGGTCGAGTTGTATGTAATGCCCAAGCCGGAGCTTGCAGCTCCGCCAATACGGAATGCAGGCTCGTAGTCGTGCTTGCTTGTAATCGTCGGAATGACGATCGTTTGTGGGACCCCGACGGCAGAGAACGAACGGGTAACGGTCGGAGCCACATCATAAGTCAGACTGCCCACCACCCCGCCCGGCTGCGACGCAGCAATAGTGCAGGTGCCCACAGTCAGCATACTGACGAGGCCACTACTATTGACACTGCAAATGCTTGGTGTCGTAGAGGTGTAGGTAATCGGGAGCGATGACGACGAAGTTGCTGCCAACGAGAAGTCACCCGAGTTGTAGACACGGGTCGTCGGAGCCGCAAAAGTGACCGTCTGAGTGGCTTTTACGATGAAGCTTCGTGACGTACGGCTGGATGCATAGGTTGTCCCACTGACCGTTCCGCTGGCGACATCGATATTGAGGGTACAAGTGCCAGGGCCAACAATGGTCAACGTTGTCCCTACGAGTGTGCAGACCGACGCATCATCGGTCGTATAGCTGATGGCCAAACCGACCGCACTGGTTGTCGGTAATGCAACTGAGCTCGCACCAGCAGGCACATCCGGGAGTGCAGGGAGCGTAACTTCCTGTGCAGAAGGAGTCGGGGTATTGGTCGGGGTATTTGTCGGGGTATTCGTTGCAGTATTCGTTGGGGTATATGTGTTTGTCGGGGTGTTGGTCGGCGTGTTCGTATTGGTGGGCGTATTGGTTGCCGTATTGGTCGGGGTATTGGTTGGTGTGAACGTCGCCGTGTTCGTAGGCGTTGGCGTATTGGTCGCCGTGTTGGTAGATGTACGGGTAGCAGTGAAGGTCTGGGTCGGGGTGTAGGTCGCTGTCGGGAACGGAGTTCGTGTGTTGGTCGGGAGACCGAAGTTGAAGTCGATCGAAGACGCAGCGACGTTGTTGAGGAAGGTCGCGCCGGTCGCAGTCAATCCGGTTGCTAACGAGGAGCTCAACTCAATGTGCGAAGCAGTCGGTACGGATACCGGAACGGCCACGCGACAGGTGTTGAGGTAGTTCAGTGTGACGCCAGAGACGACAATGGTAGAACTCCCGACTGCAGCACTAATCGTTGCACCACTGCAGGTGGTGGAATATGCTGCGTCGACCACCATCGGTGCCGGCAAACTAAACGTAAAGCCAACCCCAGTTGCATTTTTTGATGCTTCAGACCAGTAATTCGACATCAACAATGTCAGTGTGGTACTGCTATACGCTAATGTCGATCCAAATTGCGCTTGCAGGCCCAAAGATTGGAATGAAGTAATGGTCTCCATCGTGCGCTCGTACGTCGTATTCGAGGCACTTGTGGTGTGATTGATAACGAATTGTGCTGCCAGGCCGGTGTCGTGCGACGTGGTCGTGATGGTCTCGCTGAATGCGTTGTTTGCCGTCACATAATTAGAAGCGGCAGTGTAGTGACCAGAGTAAATGTTGGTCAATGTCCCCGCTACACCTTCACGGAAGCCGAGGATCTTCATTGCATTGGGTTCGATCGAAAGCACTGTTTTGAATGGCACGTCGACTTTTGCTCCCAAGCCGGTATCTGACCCACCCGGTTGGGTGTCACCGCCCTTTGCAAGGGTAATGACTTGTGTCGGTGCACCGGCTGGCACGGTAACAACGTATTTTTCTGAGAAATATTGATTGGGATAGGTGTACGAAATCTCGCGTGCGAGTTGATAGACGTACCCACCGACGTTGGCAGTGTAATCAATAATTGCAAAGCCATCACCGGTAGCGGTACCAGCGGACAGCGTCGCAGAGCCATAATACTCACGAATATCTACTGATGTCCACGGACTGCTCTTGGCACCATAGTTTGTGCCGCCAACCTTCATGTGAAAAGCGGTCGACGTACAGGCGCCGCTATAGTAATTCGCCGCGTTGGTGAACCAGACTTGCTCACCCATACCGCCTGAGCAGTGAAAAACGAACTTCATACCGTCACTACCGTTCGTCGCCACGCCACCACCGGCGTTGAACCACAATCCCCCCGAGGGCATGGCAGTCCGACTGCTGGCGCGACTGTCGTTCGCCGAGACTGGTTGTACCGCTGCCATGCTCGGTGACACGGTGGTTGGTGCACTGATGGGGAAGAGGGTGACGACAAACCCAATCATCAGCAATGCGCGAAAGAAGTTGACAATTGTTCGTTGCATATAACCTCTGTGTATCTATTCGAGATACTTCATAACGGAATAAAAACAGGATAAGAGTGCGCATGCGGTATGCATGCACTCCTCGTATCTTACGTCAGATGTGTCAATAGATTTACGTACCTCATGCACGTCTGCTACTCAGACGTTGCAAACCTGATAAAGGTTCCATCACCAAATTATTCATTCAACGGACACAAAAACCTTAATAATTAAAAGGTGCCTTCCGATCGTTTTGGGACTTTCTACACCGAGATACTCATGTTTGCACCATTTGGATGCCACAGACTTGCGAAAGGTTATTTGAGTAAAAATTCAATCTTTGTATTTTTTAATAATTTACAGTACGAAGCTGTAGAACCGGTTGCCCAGTGGTGCGAATACTCAAGAAAAAAACTCGGTCTAGGGCGCAAAATTACCCTACAGATATCAGGAATTCGACATCATTTGTAATCAAAAAAGCGAGCCTCACCACTGTGGTGAGGCTCGCTTGAAGAAGAGATCATGCAGACCATTTATGGGGTAGGAGTTGCGGTCTTGGTTGGTGTACGGGTAATCAGCGCGTCGTTTTCGGGTGCACCGATGACAATGACGCGACCATCACGCAGACTGATAATCGAGTTCACGTAACCAGCACCGATGCTGAAGGCATTGGTGATTCCTTTGGGGATGGTGACCTGGTTGTTTTCATTGCGGCCCCAGCCAAAGACTGTGCCGTCATTCATCATCGCCATCGAATAATGGCAGCCTGCGCTGATTGATTTGACATCGAGGAGGTTCGTCGGCACTTTGGCTTGCATGTAGCGATTCCCACCCCAGCCGACGGCGGTCCCATTTGCTTTGATGGCGAGTGAGTGGTCACAGCCAGCGCTGATTGCCGTTACCTTGCCCAGCGTTGCGGGGGTGGTGATTTGTCCAGCGTCGTTTTTGCCATACCCCTTGACGGTGTCGTCTTTGAGGATAATCAACGAGTGATCCGTCCCGCCTGCCACTGCCTTGATGCCGGTGAGTTTGACCGGGATATTGCATTGCCCGCTCAATTTGTTGCCCCAACAGACGACGGTACCGTTGCTTTTGAGTGCCAGCGCATGTGCGTACCCTGCTGCGATTGCAGAGACGTCTTTGGTGGCACCGGTCGGGATCGTGATTTGGCCGCGGGTATTTGCTCCCCAGCCAAAGACACGCCCGCCTTTGAGTGCGAGTGCAAAGTTGGTACCTACAGCGATATCGGTGATGTTACTCCCGCAGCATGGAGCGATGTTGGTTTGGTATTCCTTGTTCATCCCCCACGTCACCAGGGTCCCATTCTGGAGCAGACCAAGGACAAACGAGCTCCCGACAGCGGCTTTTTTGATGAGCAACGGGATGGGCGTGGGAGTCGCAGTACGTGTCGCCGTTGCAGTAAATGTCGCGGTGGCGTTCGATATCGTAAAGGTATACATCACCTCTGGTGCGGCATCGTAGATTGTTCCATCTGAGGTGCCACCCACCTGGTTTACGGTGATGCGGCACGTCCCAGCCGAAATGATACGGACCTTCCGGGCAACGACCGTACACACCGTCGGCGTGGTTGACGCATATACGACGGTCAGTGTCGATGTAGCCGATGCGCCGATGTCGAACTCGGAGTCATAAGTGTACTTTTGGGTAATCGGTGGAGCGCTGATGGTTTGGGCAACACCCGTTACCGAAAAGGTCCGGGTGACACTCGGTGCCGGTGCATACTTCGTACCAGCGTTCAGACCGCCGATTTGGTTCGCGGTAATTGAACAGGTGCCGATGGCGATGACGTGCACGGTGCCGCTCGCCACCGTACAAATCGTCGGGGTCGAGGAGGAATACGAAACAGGCAATCCAGACGTCGCCGTTGCGGTCAACGAAAAGTCTGGATCGACATAGGATTTTGGTGTGATCGCAGCAAAGGTAATCGTTTGACGCGTTTTGATGGTAAAGGACTGTGTCACGTCAGAAGCAGCATTGTAGCGGATTCCTCCAGCAGTGCCCGCTGCAGCTGATGCAGTCACGGTACAGGTGCCAGGACCAACAACGGTAACAGATGCACCACTGACCGTACAGACGCTCGGCGTACTCGACGTGTAGGTGATCGGTAATCCCGCTGAGCTTGTTGCGGTTAATGTAAATGCCGCATCACCATCAGTCCGTTCACTGGGTGTGGCAAAGGTAATGGTCTGTCCTGACGGGGTTGGGGTGGCCGTTGGTGTATTGGTCGGTGTTGGTGTGCTCGTCGGCGTACTTGTGTTTGTATTGGTTGGGGTATTTGTCGCCGTCGGCGCCAAATTGGTGATGCTGTGCACCACACCATCGTCTTTGAATGAACCATCACAGGTGGGATCGCTCAGGTCCCAATCGGTGGTCGCACCATCGTCGCCGGGGGCACCCAGTTGGAACATGGCGTATTCGCCGGTATCGTTGATGACGTCGTAGAGATACGAAACCGGTATGGTCAAGCCTCCGGTGTCGTTACTGGGGAAGATTCCGCCATCGTAGTCGCCTGCGGGGACCGTAATCACCCAGATATCTGTCCCTGTCGTGTGCGTCACAGTTGCATTCCCATAGACACCAGCGGTGACGGTGCCAATGGTGAAGTCGGTATCACTGGACGCCGTGCCTTCGCGTTTGCGCAGGACGACCTTGGTCCCCGAACCGACACGTCCATTGATGCGGATGTTGATCGATCCCGATGCGGCTTCGGCGACGGTGGCATCACGCGACGAGCCCATGTCCATAAATGGTGTCAAGCCCAGTGTGATTTTGTCGAGCAAGTTCCCCGAACCAGGGCTCGGAGATTGAATGCCAAAGAACCCGATATTGCGGACGCCATCATAGCCCGAGGCAGGCAACGTATGGGTACCAGAATACTTCCCCCATCCACTGACAATACTGGCTGCACTCGCCGTCGTACCTGAACCATCGGTTTTAGCGACGCCCGTCACGATGCCATCACTGCCACCGGTCGTGCTGTTGACGCGGATGACTTCGCGATCGTAGGTGTCTGCAGAGACAGAACCCGCAGGCAGGCCACTCGGAATACCCAAGCGGAATGCCGCAATATCGGTACGATTCGTCCCGCCCACATTGTGATAAAACTCGAAATCAAACGATTCACCGCTCTTGACGCAGAGTTTTTGATAGAGGAACGACGCGACTTCTGCATTCAACGATGCAACATTGTTGCCGTCCGGCGCATCGCCGCGTTGGTTGAGCTCGATGACGCGATACGAAGAAGGCCCTGCTTTGGAAGCGTTACATGCTTCCTGGTGGGCGGGGTGCGCCGTAAACCATCCGGCCATGTATTCTTGACGAATATAATCCCAGCCACCAGTCAAGATGGAACATGGGGTGTCCGTTACTTCAAAAGACGTGTTGGCCATGGCACGGACCCCAGCGAGGCTCGTGTCGATCGTTGGATTCGTGGTCGTAGGAATTTCACCGGGGGCACGCATTTCGAGTGTCGGCGATGGCGTTTTGGAAGGGGTAAATGTCATCGTCGGGGTATAGGTCATGGTTGGGGTGTACGTCATGGTTGGCGTGTAAGTCGGGGTCGCGGTCGGATCGACATTGGTAATGGTATAGACCACGCCGTCGTTTTTCTCGGAGGTGTCACAGGTTGGGTCACCCTTTGCCCAGTCGGTCGTTCCTCCATTGACACCAGGGTCCGAAATGGCAAATTGGACGTATTCTGTCCCTTCCGAGACCATGTCATAGCTGTAACTTATCGGGATGGTCAACCCGCCGGTATTGTTCGCTACCGTTACACCACCGTCGTAGTCACCTGCTGGCACATCAAAAACCCAGACATTTGTCCCTGCAGTATGTGTCGTAGTGACGGCGCCGTAGACGCCTGCAGTCGCGGATCCAAGGCTGAAGTCGGTGTCTGGTGTTGCATCGCCTGCGGTGGTTGTGATGGCAATTTTGGCGCCTGCAGCGATACGACCGTTGATGCGTATGCGGAGTGATGACGGCGTGCTTTGTTCGCCGGCACTGGTATCACGCGATGCACCGAGGTCTACCAACGGACTGAGCCCCATGGTGATGGCATCGAGCAGATTACCGGCTTGGGGGCTCGCACCCGAAATAGCAACAAAACCGACATTCCGAATCCCCGCCCAACCAGTCGACGGGAGCGTATGCACACCGGTATAGACGCCCCATTTGGCAGTCGAAATCGTGTTGGTGGTACTCGTGGTGTCTGTATATGCAGTTTGGGAGGTACTCGTAACGATTCCAGCGGACTGTACGGTCGAAACTTGGGCAATCTGACGACTATATGTATCTGCTGAGCGTGAACCAGCCGGTAACCCGGAAGGAATACCAATCCGGAATTCTGCAACGTCTGTACGATTGCCCATTGGTCGATGGGCAAACGAATAGGTAATCACGTCACTGTTGTTGAAGCAAATGGGCTGGTACAACATGGAGGCGAAGTCTGCATTCAGTTCTGCGTAAACAGAACCTGCCTGGACGGTATATCCCGCTGTTGCCTGCCCCTGTAGCTCGACGATGCGCCCCGTTCGACCTGGGCTGTATACCACTCCATTACACGATGCAGTTCCAGAAGGCGCTGAAGTCAACCAGCCGCGCACATCTGACTCGCGGGCATACTGGTAGGTGGTCATTGTACAGCCGGAGTCGTTGTTTTCGAATGACGTATTTGCATAGGTGCGGCTGGCGGTCAAACCGTTGCCTGTCGGGTTCGATGTTGTCGGGATGACGCGTCCAGACCGCGATTGCAGTGGTTTGCTTGTTGCAGCAGCAAAGACTGTTTGTGTAGCGGTGCGTTGCACAGACGCATCCACAGGCGCTGGTTGCTTCATAAATGACGGAATAATGGCCGCTATCAAAAGGAGCGACAGAATCACCTGGAGTGGGTGCATATGTCGAATGTTGTCTGTGCGATGTGCATCCATAGGGACACTCCTCGATGATGAGTTGTACTGTATCTGAATTACCAATTTCTATTATAGAGAATGCGAAAAAATCTGTGTTTTTTTCGATGACGCGCTGATGAATATCACCTGATATTCTCGGTGTGTTCGGGGAATCTGAATCGTTCTATCGATACCGATTCGACTTTGGATATGCAGTGTCTGTTGTGTGTCGTTCCGATGAAGGGTGCTTGCGTGAAGCACCGGGGGTGAAACAACCGCGTAGAAAAACAAATTTTTCAAACAAATATAGCGAAAGTGCATAGTCAAAAAACAGTACATTACATTGCTACGCCTCCACTCACCGTTGTGTGCAGAGGCGTAGCGACAGATGCGACGTCTTTACGGGGTTGGTGTCGGGGTGCGGCTCACCAGTGCATCATTCTCGGGTGCGCCGATGGCAATAACACTGCCGTCCCGTAGGCTGATAATAGAGTTGACGTACCCCACCCCGATCGCGAAGGCGTTGCTGACGCCCGTGGGGAATGAGTACTGGCCAAACTCGTTACGGCCCCAGCCAAACAGCGTGCCGTCGTTCATCATCGCCATAGAATAGTGACACCCAGCGCCGATGGACTTTACATCTTTCAGATTCGATGGAACGATGGATTGCTTGTACGTGTTGCCACCCCATGCGATAACCGAAC